>DATMEB010000135.1:0-70337 GCA_035557095.1 Nocardioidaceae bacterium
CGCTGCCGAGCTCACGGCACCACCGAACGGCACCTGATTCGTCGCCGCTGACCCATCGTGGCCTGACCCGTTGCGACACGCAGGCATCAGCCCCAGGCAATGCACGACGGGACGAGGGCACTCCGCGAGAGCGGAATGCCGGTCAATCCTGCAGGATCACGAGCAGCAGCGTCGCGACCATGAGGACGGCGAATATCGCTGCCGCGATCGCGATGACGTCGATGTCGTCTTTGCCACGTCGCTTGTGGTTCGCCTTGAGCGACGACGAATGTCGGCGACTCGATGATCGCCCCATGGTCGCACCTCACTGTGTCGTGTGTTCGTTGGCAGCCTTCGTCGTAGTCGTGAGGCCTCGAGGCAACGTGTTCGACAGGACGGCGTCCATGTCTATCGTTCGGCATCCGAGGGCCGTTACAGAGCGCGCCCCCTGCCACCCACTCCTGACCACTGCCCACGCAGAGGAGTGACCGGTGTCATGCGGCCTGCGGACGTTCGGATCGGGTCACTGGACTTCGGCCGCGTACGCCACGAGCCGGTCGGCGAGCTGGCGCGGACGGGCGAGGACGATGTAATGCCCGCCGTCCATCTCGTCGGGCTCGATGCCCAGGCGCTCCCGGGCATGGCGGCGTGCCCACTCCGCGCGAAACATGCGGTCGTCGCGGCACAGCAGGTACCTCGTCGGCGTGTCCGGCCAGCGTTCGAGCGGCCACGGCTGCTGCATCACCTTCGAGGTCTCGTCGCGTTCTCGCCGTCTCGCCTCGGCTGCCAGGGCGGGCGGGACGTCGTGGTAGAAGAGGTCGTCGTACCCGCTGCCTTCGTAGCCGGTGTTGGCCCACCAGTCCGAGAAGAGCTCTCCAGGTGACGGGATCATCGCCGCGACGAGGACCAGGAGGTCGACCGGGGACCGCTCACACACGAGCGGTGCAGTGAAGCCGCCAAGGGAGTGCCCCACGGCCACAACGTCGCGGCGGTCACCGAGCGCTTGGACGACGGTGTCGGTGTACTCGCCCCAGCCGGCCAGGTGGTCCTCGCTGGGGAGGTCGACGGCCACTGTGTCGTGACCACGGTCGTGAAGCTCGGCCGCGACCAGATGCCAGTCCCAGCCGCTGCCACCACCACCGTGGACGAGTGCGAACGTGGACACGAGGTCACCCTAGTGACCTGTGTAGCGTGAGGCCCATGCCACGCAACGTGCGCAGGTCAGCGGCCGGCGCCGACGACACGATCAACAGGTGAGGCTGGACATGGAGCTTCGCGTCTTCACCGAGCCGCAGCAGGGCGCCACCTACGACGACCTCCTGCGCGTGGGGCGGGTCGCCGAGGATCTCGGCTACGGCGCGTTCTTCCGCTCCGACCACTACCTCGGCATGGGCACCGACGGTCTGCCCGGACCGACCGACTCCTGGCTCACGCTGGCGGCGTTGGCGCGGGAGACCTCGCGGGTCCGGCTGGGGACGCTGATGACGTCGGCGACCTTCCGGCACCCTGGCCCGCTGGCGATCTCGGTCGCGCAGGTCGACCAGATGAGCGGTGGCCGGGTCGAGCTGGGTCTCGGCGCCGGGTGGTTCGAGGCCGAGCACACGGCGTACGGCATCCCCTTCCCGCCCATCACCGAGCGGTTCGAGCGGCTGGAGGAGTCGCTGGCGCTGGTGACCGGGTTGTGGACCACACCACCGGGGGAGACGTTCGATTTCGACGGCACGCACTACCGGCTGACCGACTCGCCCGCCCTGCCCAAGCCGGTGCAGTCGCCGCGCCCGCCGATCCTGGTCGGCGGCACGGGCAGGCGTCGTACGCCGCGCCTTGCGGCCCGCTACGCCGACGAGTTCAACGCCCCGTTCTCGACCGTGGAGGAGTCCGCCGGTCTGTTCGACCGTGTCCGCGAGGCATGCGCCGAGGCGGACCGCGACCCGGCGTCGCTCACGTACTCCAACGCGCTCGTGCTCTGCTGCGGCGCCGACGAGGCCGAGGTGACCCGACGCGCTGACGCGATCGGGCGCTCGGTCGAGGATCTGAGGGCCAACGGCCTCGCGGGGTCACCGGACGAGTTGGTCGACAGGATCGGCCGGTACGCCGAGCTGGGCGCCACCCGCGTCTACCTCCAGGTGCTCGACCTGTCCGACCTCGACCATCTCCACCTGGTCGCCGACAAGGTCATGCCGCAGGTGTGACTTTGCCCGGCATCGTGTCCGGGTGCGCCCACCCTCGGGGACCTGCGTCACCAGACGGTTGAGAATTCAGCCTCAGGGAAACACTCACCTGACAGGACCGGCGCAGGCACACCCGTTCGCGGGCGTCTGCGCCGTTCGGTAGCCAGGTGACCAAGGTGGCGCATGACCGCTCCAGCGCTGACGGTGCACACCGTCGGGCACTCGACGCGGACTCTGGGCGAGTTGACCCAGATGCTGCAGCGCCACGCGATCGACCTCCTGGTCGACGTGCGTGGGGTACCCCGCTCGCGACATACGCCGCAGTTCAACTCCGAGGAGCTCGAAGCCGACCTTCCCCGGCACGGAATGGGGTACGTCCACCTTCCCGGTCTCGGCGGCCGGCGCTCCACCCGGTCGGGCTCTCCCAACACCGGCTGGCGCAACAAGAGCTTCCGCGGCTACGCCGACTACATGCAGACCGCCGCGTTCCGCGAGGGCATCGACGAGCTGCTGCTGCTGGCCGATCGCTGGCGCCCCGCGATCATGTGCGCCGAGGCTGTGCCGTGGCGCTGCCACCGCTCGCTGGTGGGTGACGCGCTGCTCGTGCGCGGCGTACGCGTGGTCGACATCTTCGACGCGCGCAAGTCCGAGGAGCAGACGCTCACCTCGTTCGCCCAGATCGACGGCGACACGATCGTCTACCCCGAGGCCGGCTGAGGGGTCGTCACGCCCCGGTCCGGCAGCTCGTCCTCGACGTAGCGCGGCCGTGCGAACGTGAGTCCCACCAGCACCAACGGCACCGCCAGTGCGGCCAGGATCGCCAGCGGGAGGGTCCACTGTCCGGTGAGGTCGAACAGCAGCCCGGCGCCCAGCGGCCCGATCGCGGCGATGACGTAGCCGCCGCTCTGCACGAACCCGGAGAGCAGCGCGGTGCCGTCCTCGGTGTGTGCGCGCAGCCCGATCATGGCCAGGCACCACGGGAACGACGATCCACCCACCCCGAGCAGCAGCGCCCACAGCCAGGGCAGGGTCGCGGGTGCCAGGAGCAGGCCGAGCCAGCCCGCCAAGGCGCAGCTGCCGAGAACGGTGACGACCAGCCGCTGGTCGGGGTGGCGGGCCGCGTTGGCCGGCAGCAGTACCGCGAGCGGGATGCCGATCACCGTCAGCAGCCCCAGCATCGTGGCCGCATCGCCCTGGCTGAGCCCGGCGTCATGGTAGATCGAGGGCAGCCAGCCGAACTGCGTGTAGGCGAACGACGACTGCAGGCCGAAGAACAGGGCCATCTGCCAGGCCAGCCGTGAGCGCAGGACGTCGCGCAGGGAGTACCGGGCGACGGGCCGGTCCCCGTGCACGTCGTGCCGGAGCAGTGCCACCCACGGCGCCACCGCGACCGCGGCGAGCACGCCCCAGAGCGCGAGCCCGTAGCGCCAGGACCCGGTCGCGTCGCTGATGGGGACCGACACCCACGCCGGCAGCGCGGCGCCGAACATCATGGCGGTGGAGTAGACCGCGGTCATCGCTCCGACGCGGTGCGGGAAGTGCCGCTTGACCAGCGGCGGAAGCAGCACGTTGCCGGCGGCCATGCCGGCCAGGGCGGTCCCGGAGGCCAGGGTGAACACCAGCGCCGAGTCGGTCACGGCGCGCAGGAAGAGGCCGCCCACCACCAGGACCAGCGTGACCAGGGTGGTCCGGTGCAGCCCCCAGCGTCGTCCCAGGGCGGTCGCCACCGGGCCGAACGCGGCGAAGCACAGCACCGGCAGAGTCGTGAGCACCCCGGCCAGGGTCGCCGAGATCGACAGCGTCTCCTGGGCACGGTCGAGCAGCGTCCCCAGGCTGGTGGCCGCAGGGCGCAGGTTCACCGCGAGCAGCACCACGCCGAGCACCACGAGCGCCTGCTCCCAGCGCGGCTCCTGCGGCGGTGCCGCAGGAGCCGACGTGGGCGCGCGCGAGCCACCGGGGTTCGAGGACATGGGCCCCATCCTCGCCTGCCGGGCACCGGTCGCCGACCGGTGGGGGCGAGCCCAGGACGGGGGAGCGGTCGGCGCGGGCGGGGCGGCTTCCATGCGCGCAGGTATGGTCGCGGGCGTGCCCGACCAGCCCGTGCAGCAGCCGCCACCGGTGCAGCGGATCCGCATCCGCTACGCCAAGCGCGGCCGCCTGCGGTTCACCAGCCACCGAGACTTCGGCCGGGCCTTCGAGCGGGCCGTACGCCGCGCCGGCGTGCCGGTGGCGTTCTCGTCGGGCTACAGCCCGCACCCGCGGATCTCCTACGCCGGCGCCTCGCCGACCGGGGCCGCCAGCGAGGCGGAGTACCTCGAGATCGGGCTGCGCGAGGAGCGCGACCCCGACGAGGTCCGTGCCGGGCTCGACGCCGCGCTCCCGCCGGGGCTGGACGTTCTCGAGGCCACGGCCGCGCAGCCGGGTCCGCTTGCCGACCGGCTGCAGGCGAGCCGGTGGAGGCTCAGGCTCCCGTCGGTCGACCCGGCCGAGGCCGAGGCTGCCGCTACGGAGTTCCTGGCCCGGCCGGCGGTCGAGGTGCAGCGGATGACCAAGAAGGGGCTGCGCACCTTCGACTGCCGGGCCGCCGTAGTCGCCCTCTCGGCGACGTCTGGCAAGGACGAGGTTCCCGCGTGTGCGATACTTGACCTGGTCTTGCGACACGGAACCCCGTCCGTGAGACCCGACGACGTCCTCACTGGTCTTCGCGAGGTCGGCGGTCTGGTGCCTCCGGTGGTGCCTATGCAGATCCGGTTGGCACAGGGACCGCTTGATCCGGAGACCGGCCAGGTGAGCGACCCGCTCGCTCCTGAACGCGACGTGCCTCAAGCCGAGGCAGCGACCGCGACGAGCGAGGCTGACGCCGCACCGGCGCACGATGGTGGGGATGCCGCCGCCGCTCCGCACGAGCCTTGACGGACACCATCCGTACGCGGCGAGTCGGGGCCCCACCGCAGGCTTCTCGTCCGGCCGGCCCCGTCGGCCGCGGCGACGACAATGAGAGCCCCCGTGCGGCGCCTTGCGCCCGGGGGTCGAGGAGAAGAGCGCATGCTCGACGACGAGTCGACACAGACGCCAGACACAACTGAAGACGCCCAGGCCACGGGTCAGGATCCGGCGCCGGACACCGGCCCAGCGGCCACCCCCGACGCCGTGGACGGCCCGGAGCCGCCCGCCGCCAAGAAGGCGGCGAAGAAGACCGCAGCGAAGAAGGCGGTTGCGAAGAAGACCGCCAAGAAGGCCCCGGCGAAGAAGACCGCGGCCAAGAAGGCGGCGAAGAAGACCGCAGCGGCCGGCGACACGGCCACCGATACCTCCACAGACCCAGGCGCCGACCCAGGCACCCTCGTCGACGTGCCCGGTGCCCTGCCCGACGTGTCCGTCGACACGGATTCTGCTGAGGCGGGCGCCGATGGGGGCGCGGACTCGGGTGCGACCGAGCCTGCGGCGGGAGCACCGCCGTTCGCCGCGCTCTTCCAGCCGCCCGACCCGGCCAAGGCCACCCCGCGCAAGCGCACCGCCAAGAAGGCCGCCAAGGCCGACGACAGCAGCGGCCCGGACGGCGACGACCGCACGGGCGACCGCGGGGACCAGACCGCCTCCGACGGCGGCCGCGACGACCGGTCGGGTGCCGACACCGACGACACGGGCGATGGCGATGGCGAGGGCGATGGCGAGGGCGGCCAGCGCCGCCGTCGTCGGCGTGGCGGCCGCCGCCGCCGCAAGAACGACGGCGACGAGACGTCCGGGGATGAGTCCGCCGGGGAGTCTGCTGCCGAGGGTGGCGACCGGGACACCACCACCACCGAGACCGAGGGCTCGCCCAGCTCGCGGAGGCGGCGGCGCCGCCGTCGCCAGGGCGAGTCCGACCCCGGGGCGGCGGACGACCCGGAGAACACCGTGGTCCGGGTGCGCGAGCCCCGCTCGCGCGACGACCAGATCAGCGGCGTCACCGGCTCGACCCGGCTCGAGGCCAAGAAGCAGCGTCGCCGGGAGGGCCGCGAGGCCGGTCGCCGGCGTGCGCCGATCGTGTCCGAGGCGGAGTTCCTGGCGCGCCGCGAGGCGGTCGACCGGGTGATGGTCGTGCGTGAGCGCGAGGACGTCACACAGATCGGTGTGCTCGAGGACGACGTACTCGTGGAGCACTACGTCGCGCGCGAGTCGCAGACCTCCCTGATCGGCAACGTCTACCTCGGCCGGGTGCAGAACGTCCTGCCCAGCATGGAGGCGGCGTTCATCGACATCGGCAAGGGCCGCAACGCGGTGCTGTACGCCGGTGAGGTCAACTGGGGCGTCCTCGGCAAGGAGGGCCAGCCGCGGCGGATCGAGTCCGCGCTGAAGTCCGGCCAGGCGATCCTCGTGCAGGTCACCAAGGACCCCGTGGGCCACAAGGGCGCGCGCCTGACCAGTCAGGTCAGCCTCCCCGGCCGCTACCTGGTCTACCTGCCGGAGGGGCAGACCAGCGGCATCAGCCGCAAGCTCCCCGACACTGAGCGCAACCGGCTGAAGAACCTGCTCAAGGAGATCCTCCCCGAGGACGCCGGCGTGATCATCCGCACGGCCGCCGAGGGTGCCTCCGAGGAGGAGCTTCGCCGCGACGTCACCCGGCTGACCGCACGCTGGGAGGACATCGAGAAGAAGATCGAGGGCGGGCAGGCGCCGCAGCTGCTGTACGGGGAGCCGGACCTGATGATCAAGGTCGTCCGTGACCTGTTCACCGAGGACTTCCAGAAGCTGGTCGTGTCGGGCACCGACGCCTGGGACATGATCGAGGGCTACGTCAGCCACGTGGCGCCGGACCTGATGGAGCGGGTCGAGCGCTGGAGCGAGTCCGACACCGATGTGTTCGGGTCGTACCGCGTCGACGAGCAGATCGCCAAGGCCCTGGAGCGCAAGGTCTGGCTGCCCAGCGGAGGATCGCTGGTGATCGACCGTACGGAGGCGATGACGGTCGTCGACGTCAACACCGGCAAGTTCACCGGCTCCGGCGGCAACCTCGAGGAGACCGTCACCAAGAACAACCTCGAGGCGGCCGAGGAGATCGTGCGACAGCTCCGGCTGCGCGACATCGGCGGCATCATCGTGGTCGACTTCATCGACATGGTGCTGGAGAGCAACCGCGACCTGGTGCTGCGTCGGCTGATCGAGTGCCTCGGTCGCGACCGCACCCGCCACCAGGTGGCCGAGGTCACCTCACTGGGCCTGGTGCAGATGACCCGCAAACGCATCGGCACCGGGTTGCTCGAGGCGTTCAGCGAGCCCTGCGAGAGCTGTGGCGGACGCGGGCTGCACACGCACCTCGAGCCGGTCGAGCCGAAGAAGGCCAAGCAGGACTCCGACGACTCCCGGCGTGGTGGTCGTCGCAGCCGGCGCGGTGGCGACGGCGGTGGCGACAAGGGCAAGAAGGCCGAGGGCAAGCAGGACGACAAGCCGGACGGCAAGGACAAGCCGGACGGCAAGGACAGGCAGGACGGCAAGGACAGGGCCGAGGACAAGGGCAAGCAGGGCCGGGGCCGGGGCGGTCGCCAGAAGGAGGCCCAGAAGGAGAGCCAGCAGCGGGCAGCGTCGGTCGAGTCCGCCGAGACCACCCCAGTCGAGACCACCCCAGTCGAGGCCACCCCAGTCGAGGCCACCCCGGTCGAGCCCGCGCCCGTCGAGGCTGCGCCCGCCGAGGCTGTGCCGGCCGAGCCCGCACCGGCCGTGGCCGAGGCAGGGCCGGAGCCGGTAGGGGCTTCCGACGAGGCACCTCCGACCCCGCCCGCGCCGGCTGCGGAGGTCGCGGCCACCGCCACGCAGGAGACCGAGGCCGCGCCCACGACTGCGCCGAGCACCGGGTTAGGCACCGGGTCAGGCACTGGCACAGGTACGGGGCGCACCCGGCGCCGCGAGCCGAGACGGGCCCAGCGGGCCGCCGCGCCGCCGGAGCCGACGGCACCGCCCCCGGCGCAAGAGGCGACGGAGCCACCCCCGGCTGCCGCGGCTGGTGCAACCGAGCCGCAGCCAGCGGCAACGGACCCGGTGACCACCGCGCCCCCGTCGGCCGACAAGATCGCCGGCGACGGCGCGGGTGGCGACCAGGTGCCGGCGGCGTCCACGACGCCGCGACGCACCCGGCGGCGTGCCGCCTCGCGGCCGGCCGGGCCGCCCCAGGCGAGCCCCGCCGACAGCGGCTAAGCCCGGGTAGTCCGGTCACGGGGCGTTTTGACCGTCCCGTGACCGACTACGTATGATGGACAGCCGGCGTACAGGTGTGCGCCGTCTTGCGTGCCCGCTCAGCTCCCGCTGACCGAGGCCGCGCCCGTTCTGAGTCCTACGACGAGAGTGAGTTCGCGGTGTACGCGATCGTGCGCAGTGGCGGCCTGCAGAAGAAGGTTGCCGTGGGCGACGTCATCGAGATCGACAAGGTGGCGAACGCGGTGGGCGACAACGTCTCGCTGCCCGCCGTCCTGCTCGTCGACGGCGACACCGTGACGTCCGACTCCGACTCGTTGGCCAAGGTCGCCGTGACCGCCGAGGTCCTCGGCGAGACCAAGGGCCCCAAGATCCACATCCTGAAGTACAAGAACAAGACTGGTTACCGCAAGCGCCAGGGTCACCGGCAGAAGTACACCCAGGTCAAAGTCACCAGCATCGACACCAAGTGAACGCGAGCGAGGACTGAACGATGGCACACAAGAAGGGCGCAGCCTCCACCAAGAACGGCCGCGACTCCAACTCCAAGCGCCTCGGTGTGAAGCGTTACGGCGGTCAGCTGGTCAACGCCGGCGAGATCATCGTGCGTCAGCGCGGCACGCACTTCCACCCCGGCGCGGGCGTGGGCCGCGGTGGCGACGACACGCTGTTTGCGCTGGTCGAGGGCTCGGTGGAGTTCGGCAGCCGTCGTGGGCGTCGCGTCGTCAACGTCGTGCCGGCCGTGGCGGAGTGACCCGGCCCATACTTTCCAGCTGAGCAAGAAGGCGGGCCACCGGCCCGCCTTTTCTCTGTCCGGGCCCGCCAGGCCTCGAGGAGGACCACATGGCCGTGCCGACGTTCGTCGACCGGGTGGCCCTGTACGTCGCGGCCGGACGCGGCGGAAACGGCGTGGCCTCGGTGCACCGGGAGAAGTTCAAGCCGCTCGGCGGGCCCGACGGCGGCAACGGCGGCGACGGGGGCTCAGTCCTCGTCCGCGTCGACCCGCAGGTCACCACCCTGGTCGACTTCCACCACTCCCGGCACAGGCGTGCCGAGCACGGCGGTCACGGTGCGGGTGCGCATCGCAACGGCGCCGACGGCGCCGACCTGGTTCTGAACGTCCCCGACGGCACCGTCGTACGCGACCCCTCGGGCGCGGTCCTCGCCGACCTGGTGGGTGCCGGCGCCGAGCTGGTGATTGCCGCCGGCGGACGCGGCGGACTCGGCAACGCCGCGCTGGCGTCGACCAAGCGCAAGGCGCCCGGCTTCGCCCTCAAGGGCGAGCCCGGCGAGGAGCGCAACATCACGCTGGAGCTCAAGGTCGTCGCCGACATCGGGCTGGTGGGCTTCCCCAGCGCGGGGAAGTCCAGCCTGGTAGCCGCGGTGTCCAGGGCCCGGCCCAAGATCGCGGACTACCCGTTCACGACACTGGTGCCCAACCTCGGCGTGGTCAGCGCCGGTGACACGACGTTCACCGTCGCCGACGTGCCGGGACTGATCGAGGGCGCGTCCGAGGGCCGCGGTCTCGGCCACGACTTCCTGCGGCACGTCGAGCGGTGCGCGGGTCTCGTGCACGTGGTCGACTGCGCCACGATGGAGCCGGGCCGCGACCCGTTGAGCGATCTCGACGTCATCGAGGCCGAGCTCGCGGGGTACGGCGGGCTCGAGGACCGGCCGCGGATCGTCGCGCTGAACAAGGCCGACGTACCCGACGCGCGCGAGCTGGCCGAGATGGTGCGTCCCGACATCGAGGCGCGCGGGATGCCCTGCGTCATCATCTCCGCCGCGGCGCATCACGGCCTGCGCGAGCTGTCCTTCGAGATGGCGCGGGTCGTCGAGGAGCGCCGCGCGGCCGCTCCGGCTGCGGAGTCGACCCGGCTGGTGCTCAGGCCTCCCGCGGCGGCGGGACCCGACTTCGAGGTACGCCGCGAGGGCGCGCGGTGGCGGGTCCGCGGGCAGAAGCCCGAGCGGTGGGTACGGCAGACCGACTTCAGCAACGACGAGGCGGTGGGCTACCTGGCCGACCGGCTGGCCCGGCTGGGCGTCGAGGCGCGGCTGCTCGAGCTCGGGGCCGAGGAGGGCGACGACGTGCTGATCGGACCCGAGGACGACGCCGTGGTGTTCGACTTCGACCCGCAGGTCGACGCCGGTGAGGAGATCCTGCGCGGGCCGCGCGGCAGCGACCGGCGGCTGGACGGCCGCTGATGGCGCCGTCCGATACCCCCCGTCCCGCGGTCACCGGGGCGAAGAGGGTCGTGGTCAAGGTCGGCTCGTCATCGCTGAGCAGCACCGAGGGCGGGATCGACTCGGCACGTCTCGCCGCCCTGGTCAACGTGCTGGCCGGCGGTGTACAGCGCGGGATCGAGCTCGTGCTGGTCTCGTCCGGGGCGATCGCCTCCGGGCTGTCCCCGCTCAGCCTCGCCCGCCGGCCGCGCGACCTGGCCACCCAGCAGGCCGCGGCCAGTGTGGGCCAGGGCCTGCTGGTGCACCGCTACAGCGAGGCGTTCGGCGACCATGGCGTGCGCGTCGGCCAGATCCTGCTCACGGTCGACGACGTGACCCGGCGAAGCCACTACCGCAACGCCTATCGTACGTTCGCGAAGCTGCTCGAGCTCGGCGTCGTGCCCATCGTCAACGAGAACGACACGGTGGCGACCAGCGAGATCCGCTTCGGCGACAACGACCGACTCGCCGCCCTGGTCGCCCACCTGGTGCACGCCGACCTGCTGGTGCTGCTGTCCGACGTCGACGGGCTGTACGACGGCGACCCGCGGCATGCGGGGACCAGCCGCATCCCGGTCGTACACGGCGAGCAAGAGCTGGCGGTCGTCCAGATCGGCAAGACCAGGTCGGGTGTCGGCACCGGCGGCATGGTGACCAAGATCGAGGCCGCGCGGATGTCCACACAGGCAGGGATCCCGGTACTGCTGGCGTCCGCGGTCGACGTCGCCGAGGCGCTCCAGGGCGCCGACGTGGGCACCTACTTCCACCCCACCGGACGTCGCCGGCCCACGCGGCTGCTGTGGCTGGCGCACGCGACCGAGCCGCGCGGCTCGCTCGTCCTCGACGCCGGGGCCGTCTCGGCGGTGACGGATCGGCGCGCGTCGCTGCTGCCCGCTGGCGTGGTCGAGGTGCACGGGCAGTTCGTCGCCGGTGATCCGGTCGACCTGGTGAGCCCGGAAGGGAAGCCCGTCGCACGGGGGCTGGTCAACTACGACAGCGAGGAGCTTCCGCGGCTGCTCGGGCGTACAACCCATGCGCTCAAGGCCGAGCTCGGCGCCGGCTACGAGCGTGAGATCGTGCACCGCGATGACCTCGTCGTCCTACAGCGGTAGGGTCCTTTGTTGCCGACGGCACAGCCCTGTCGGTGCAACGCAAAGTTCACGGTGTTCGCCTGAAACTGTGAGCGCGCGTCCGCAGACTGATCAGTAGCGTTCTCGGAACCCGGTGAGGTACAGAGTGAGCGAGCCCGGACGGCTCTGGCATGTGACGATCACCATGCGCGGTGACGAGCAGGACCCACAGGCTCTGCACGCCGCACTCGAGCGCCTGCAGCAGGAGCGGCCGTTCCTGCACTCGGTGCGCTACGACGGGACCTCGGCCGAGCTGCAGTACTGGGAGGAGGCCGAGGACATGCTCGACGCCGCCTCGCTGGCGATGCGGGTGTGGAACGAGCACCGCGAGTCCTGCGACCTCCCCGACTGGAAGCTCGAGGGCATGGAGGTCCTGCAGCGTGACCTGCTGCAGCGTCGTTCGACCTCCGGCACGCCGACCGCGATGGGACTGCACGGAGCCAAGCCCCGCCCGCTCTGACCCCGTCGCTTTCCTTTGCACCGGGATCGGGCCCGGTTCACACGTTGGCGGCTCTTCACGATCGAGGGTGTAGTTGCGGCCTGAAGCCTCCGGTCTCGAGCAGCGATCTGGCGATGTAGTTCATGAGGTTGCGGAACCCGAGTCGTGAACGGCGCAGGTGCTCGAGCCGGCCGTTGATCGCCTCGGTGGGGCCGTTGCTGGTGCCGGGACGGTCGAAGTAGGCCAGCACGTCGGCTGCGCGTTTCTTCCACGTGCGGCCGAGCGTGGTGACCTCGACCAGTGCGTGCGGGACACCGGTGCCGATCGTGTCGATCAGCTTGACCATCAGCTCGCGGCCACGGCGCCGGTCCTCGTGTCGGTAGGCGGCGATCATTCGCTGGTAGACGCCCCAGGTCGCCTCGACCTCGACATGCGCGTCGTCGGCGAACAGCGCGATTAGCCGAGCGGCCTGCTTGTCGGTGAGCAGCCCGGGACCGGTGTGCAGGGTCCTGCGCGCGGAGTAGAGCGGGTCGTTCTTCATGCGCGGTGGCCGTGGATCGCCAACTGGACCCGGCGGGACCGGTGCCATCACGGTCGGCGGTGAGATCGATGATCACGGTGACGAACTTGTCGCCGCGGCGACGTGTGGCGCCACACGTGCTCGTCTACCCCGATCGCGGTGTCACCGTCGCAGTGGACTTCCTCGCGTACCCACTGAGATCGGTCAACGGCGCACCGGGTAGCGCAGGTGCAGCACCCGGTGGCCTTGGATCACCACGTCTGGATCCTCCAACAGGTGCTGCGCGTCGACGGAGCCGAAGTAGCGCTTGCCGGACCCGAACACGACGGGTGCAACGTCCATGCGCACCTCGTCGACTAGCCCCGCGGCAAGCACCTGCCCACCGACGTCGCCGGCGGCGACCTCGATGATGCGGTCACCCGCAAGCTCCCGCGCCTTGGCCACGGCCGCCTCGATGCTGTCGACGAAGTGAAACGCCGTCTTGGCCTCCCAGCCCTCGGGCGTACCCCGGTGGGTCACGAGGACCACGTGGTCGATCCCGCTCGGAGGCGTCCCGTCCCAGCCGTCCGTGATGTCGAAGACGTGGCGGCCGGCGATTGTCACCCCGACCTGGTCCCAGTACGGCCGGATGTGGTCGTAGGACGCTTGCGACACGTTCAGTACGCCGCTGTCGTCCAACGGCACGTCGCCGCTGACCAACCATTCGAACAGTGGACCGGGATCGTCGTTCTCAGCCGCAATGAAGCCATCCACCGAGACCGACGCATTCATGACCACTTTCCCCATGGGTTCCTCCTCTGTTTGGAGTCCCAAGCCTCGTGTGTCGTGAGTGGTCGCTCTTGTAAGAAATCAATCGGCTGGCAGCGGCCAGCCATCCAGCGCGTGGTCGGGGTGTTCGCGTAGGAATCGCAGCCGGAGTTCGACGTACCTGGTCGGCGTGAGCCCGGTGAACTCCCGGAACTCGTGCACGAAGTGGGCCTGGTCGAAGTAGCCTGCGCCAGCGGCAACGTCGCCCCAGTCGATAGGTGCGGCCACGTTGATCGCCAACACCGTGGCGGTGAATCGGTAGCTGCGCGCCAGCCGCTTCGGCGTGACGCCGATGACCTCTTTGAACCGCTTCGCCAAGTACGTGCTGCTGGCGTGGGCTGCCACGCCGAGGTCGCTGATCGGCACCGCTCCGCCGGTCTCCGCGATGGCGCTGCTCATGTGGCGGACGATGTCCAGGCCGGCGATCACGCGCAGCCGTCGCACCAGCTCCTCCTCGAGCAACATCAGCATTTCGTGCGGTGCGTCCGCCAAGGTCAGTCGGCGTCGCAACCCAGCGATAGCGGGCTGGCCCCAGATCTGCTCCACCGTCGCCGGTCGGTCGCACAACTCGGCCGCGGGCATCGGAAGGAACGGTGCCAGCCCCCACGGCCTGAAGTGGACGCCCACGGACCGAGTCGGAGTTGGGTAGCCGAACTCCCACGCACGGGTGGGCGTGGTGACCGCGGAGCCGTCGGTATATTCCACGGCTTCTACGTCGGTGCCTGCGCGGATGAGAAATGGCGCCCCGAGGTTGACGATGAGCAAAGGCGCGGGCGCCGCCGGCAGCATCAACCGGCAGTACGGCGGGGCGCCCTCCAGGTAGTAGAGGTCGTCGATCAGCCCGTCGAGCGGCGGACCGGGCACCTTGGACACATACTCCACGCTTACATCATCGCCGACGGCCCATCTGGCATCACGCGCCGCCGCAAGCATCGAGCCGGCGCCGATCCCTGACGGGTGCCCCGGCGCATTTCGGGCCCGAACTACACCCCACTTTGTGAAGAGCCACTTTGGCGCGCCAGGGAGGGTCAGATGGAGGAGACGTCGAGCACGTCGACGTAGGGGACGTCGCGCAGTGGGTGCTCGGTGCACCCGCCGATGCCGTAGATCCGTTCACCCACGGCGATGTAGCCGAGCCCGTGTCGCGGCACCGTCATCGGGTTGGCCCGTGACCACGAGTCGTCGGCGACGTCGTAGACGTAGGACCACTCGTGGTAGGAGACGAAGATCCTGTCCTCGACACCAGCAGCGCCGCCGCGCGACATCGCCTTCGGCATCGGCGTCGACTCGCTCCACGCGTCGCGGCGCGGGTCGTAGACCTGGACCCGCCGGGTCGGTGCCGAGCCCAGCCACCCGCCGATGACGTACATCCTGCCGTCGACCGGCACGAGGTCGATCGACGATCGCGCGGCCGGCATCTCGGCCGCCTGTGACCACGTACCCGACCCCGGGTCGAACACGTCGACTGCCGCCTGGGGGCCTCGTGAGTCCTCGCCGCCGATGACGTAGATCCGGTTGCCGATCCGGTCGACGTCGTGCGCGTAGCGCGCGTGGGGGAGCGAGGGCAGCCGCTGCCACCGGCCGGTGCGGGTGTGGAGCACGGCGGCGAAGTCGGACGGGTTGGAGTCCTCGTCGAGACCGCCGAAGAGGTAGACGTCGTCGCCGATCGTGGCGCCCTCGAACGAGCACAGCCCCTCGGGCAGGTCGGGCCCGTAGCGCCACTTGTCGGTGCCGGTGTCGTAGACCTCGGTGGTTGTGAGCCGGTTGCCGCGGTCGCCGGTCATGCCGCCGAAGGTCCAGATCTCGTCGCCGACGACGACGTGCGCGAAGTCGTCGCGCGCGGTCTGGATCTGGGTCCGCTGCTGCCATGCGGGCATGTCCGCGACGGGCTGGCTGCCGGACGGGCTCTCCGGCACCGCCGCGTCGGAGCCCTCGGACTCGGAGCCGCCGCCGGTACAGCCTCCGACCACCAGAACCAGCGCCGCGAGCAGCGCGAGCCGAGTACGCGGCGGATGACGGGTCGGCACGCGACAATCCTCCCATGCAGGCCAAGAACCGGATCGCGGACGGGGCGTCCACGAAAGCCGGCGCGCACCGTACCGTGGAGGGATGACCGTGACCGATCCCATGACCGGTGCCGGCGACGAGGCGCGCTCGGTCGTTCGCGAGACCGCGGCCCGTGCGCGGGAGGCGGCCGCCGTGCTCGCCACGACGTCGCGGGCGGACAAGGACCGCGCCCTGCTCACCATGGCCGACGCGCTGGTCGACGAGACCACGAGCATCCTCGTCGCCAACGAGGAGGACGTGCAGCGTGCCCGTGACGAGGGCACGCCGGAGTCCCTGGTCGACCGGCTCCGGCTCGACGTTGCCCGCGTGCAGGCGATGGCCGACGGGCTGCGAGACGTCGTCGGTCTGGTCGACCCGTGCGGCGAGGTGGTCCGCGGCTACACGCTGCCGAACGGGCTCGAGCTCCGGCAGGTGCGCGTCCCGCTCGGCGTCGTCGGCATCATCTACGAGGCCAGGCCCAACGTCACCGTGGATGCCGCCGGGCTGTGCCTGAAGAGCGGCAACGCCGTGCTGCTGCGCGGGTCGTCGTCGGCCCGGGCGTCGAACGCGCGCATCGTCGACGTGCTGCGCGACGCGGTGCAGCAGGCCGGCCTTCCCGCCGACTGCGTCCAAGGCGTGGCCGGGGAGGGGCGCGAGGCCGTGCAGCACCTGATGCGGGCGCGCGGCCTGGTCGACGTCCTCATCCCGCGTGGCGGGGCCGGGCTGATCCGCTACGTCGTAGAGGAGTCCACGGTCCCGGTCATCGAGACCGGAGTCGGCAACTGCCACGTCTACGTCGACGCCGATGCCGACCTCGACATGGCGATGTCGATCGTGCTGAACGCGAAGACGCAGCGGCCCAGCGTGTGCAACGCCGCGGAGTCGCTGGTCGTGCACCGTGACGTTGCCGCGCAGTTCGTGCCCGAGGTGGTCAAGCAGCTCACGGCCGCCGGGGTGACCGTGCACGGCGACGACGCGGTCCAGGGGTACGCCGACGGCGTCACCGCGGCGGAGCCGGACGACTTCGCCGCGGAGTACCTCTCGGCGGACATCTCCGCGGCAGTAGTCGACTCGCTCGACGACGCCGTCGCGCACATCCGGCGCTACGGGTCGGGACACACCGAGGCGATCGTGACCCGATCGCAGCAGTCCGCGCAGCGGTTCACGCACGCGGTCGACGCGGCGGCCGTGGTGGTCAACGCCTCGACCCGGTTCACCGACGGCGGCGAGTTCGGGTTCGGCGCCGAGATCGGGATCTCCACCCAGAAGCTGCACGCCCGCGGACCGATGGGCCTGCCCGAGCTCACCTCCACCAAGTACGTCCTCACCGGTGCCGGACAGACGCGGGAGTGAGCGTGCCGGGGGATGTCCGGTAGATTGCGCCCATGCTGCTGACGACCGTGGTGGCCTCCGGCGCCGAAGAAACCCACGAACCTCCAGTCGACCCGATCGTGTTCGGGCTCGTGGCGTTCGCGATCCTCGCCGTCATGGTCATCGCCGTGCTCATGTTCGGCAAGGGCCGGCCGCACTCCTGAGCGTCGTGCGCATGAGGCTGATCGCGCTCGGGTGTCGCCGGTGACTCCCCGGGAGCCCACCAGGATCGGCGTGATGGGCGGCACGTTCGACCCGATCCACCACGGGCACCTCGTCGCCGCGAGCGAGGTACAGGCCTGGTTCGACCTCGACGAGGTCATCTTCGTCCCGACCGGGCAGCCCTGGCAGAAGACCGGTCGCGAGGTGTCGCCCGCCGAGGACCGCTACCTGATGACCGTGGTCGCGACCGCCTCCAACCCGCGGTTCTCGGTGAGCCGTGCCGACATCGAGCGCGGCGGGCTGACCTACACCGTGGACACCCTGCGCGACCTCGCCCGCGACCATCCGAAGGCCGACCTGTACTTCATCACCGGCGGCGACGCCCTCGCCCAGATCCTGTCCTGGCGCAACGCCGACGAGCTCTTCGAGCTCGCGCACTTCGTCGGCTGTACCCGCCCCGGTCACCAGATCACCGAGCTCACGCTGGAGGGCCTGCCGCGCGAACGCGTGACGATCGTGGAGATTCCCGCACTGGCGATCTCCTCGACCGACTGCCGCAACCGGGTGCAGTCCGGTGAGCCGGTCTGGTACCTCGTCCCCGACGGTGTCGTGCAGTACATCGCCAAGCGCTCGCTCTACGCTCCGACCGAATCGAGTTGACCCCACCCGTGGCTGCCACCGAACACGCTCTCTCCCTGATCCAGGCCGCCGCCGAGGCCGCCTCGGACAAGCTCGCCAGCGACATCGTCGCGTTCGACGTGTCCGAGCAGCTGGTGATCACCGACGCGTTCCTGGTCTGCTCCGCGCCCAACGACCGGCAGGTCAAGGCGATCGTCGACGCGGTCGAGGAGCGCCTGCGGCACGTCGGGGCCAAGCCGATCCGCCGCGAGGGCGAGCGCGACGGGCGCTGGGTGCTCATCGACTACGCCGACATCGTCGTACACGTGCAGCACGAGGAGGAGCGGGCGTTCTACGCGCTCGAGCGCCTCTGGAGGGACTGCCCGGTGATCGAGCTGCCCGAGTCGGTGACCAGCGGCCAGCGCGGGTCGTCGCGGTGACCCGCCGCCTTCGGTGTCTTCGGTGACCTCGGTGGCCGATCCGGCGCCCCGTGACGCGAACCCGCGGCGGCTGGTGTTGTGGCGGCACGGCCGCACGGCGTGGAACGTCATCGGGCGGGCACAGGGCACGACCGACGTGCCCATGGACGACGTGGGCCGGCAGCAGGCCCGCGACGCCGCCGCCAGGCTGGCCTCGCTGCGGCCGAGGTTCATCTGGTCGAGCACGCTCTCGCGCGCCCTCGACACGGCCTCGGAGCTGGCCGCACTGACCGGGCTGGACGTGCACCGTGACGCCCGGCTGCAGGAGATCGACACCGGTGCCCGGCAGGGACTGACCCTCGACGAGGTGCGCGAGCGGTTCCCGGACACCTGGCGCGCGTTCCAGGCCGGCGAGGAGCTCCCACGCGCGCCCGGCGGGGAGACCGAGCCCGAGGTCGCCGAGCGGGTGAGCGCCGCCATGCGTGACGCCACGGAGGCTCTGGGCCCCGCCGACATCGGCGTGCTCGTCTCGCACGGCGTCTCCATCCGCGTCGGGCTATGCCGTTTCCTGGAGCTCCCACACGGTCACTGGCACCTCCTCGCCGGTGTCTCGAACTGCGCCTGGGTGGTGGTCGAGGAGTGGCGTCGCGGCTGGCGTCTGGTCGACTACAACGCCGGTTCGCTGCCCGAGCCGGTGCTCTCCGACGACACGATGAGCGCACGCCGCTGACCCGGCCGCAGCGGCCGCCGGCCGATTTTCGTCTGCCCGAGCGCACCGGCTACACTCGTTCAGCCGTACCGGAGAACGGGTGTTCCCCGTCGTCCGGAAGGCGACTCGGGGCTGTGGCGCAGTTGGTAGCGCACCTCCATGGCATGGAGGGGGTCAGGGGTTCGAATCCCCTCAGCTCCACCGGTCACCCACTGGGGCCCGGGCCGTTCCTCGTCGAGGGGCGGTCTTTCGTACGTCGGGCGCGCCCTCGCCGTCGCCGACTTCCAGACGGGCTATGCGCCCCGATGGGAATCTGCCTATTTGCCCTTTTTGTATCGCCTGGTTGTGTCATTGTTGGCGCAAAACGGGCGTCCTAGGCTCGTCACCGACACGTGGACGGGTCCAGACCTCGCCCGTACTCATGTCCCGGCTTTCGGGAGGGTAGTGAGCACGCGTCGAGCCAGCGCCGAGGGAGATCCGGCAGAGCGTCCGGGTGGGCAGCGCGCAAGCGCGACCGTCAGCGAGCCCAGGTTCGAAGTTCCCCGCCTGCCGAACGGCTACGTCGACCGTGGCCGACTGCACCGACGCCTCGACAAGGCCGCCGAGCTGCCGTTGACGCTGGTGAGCGCTCCGGCCGGGACCGGCAAGACCACGCTGCTGTCCGGCTGGGCGGCCTCGAGGAGCCCGGCGACGGACATCGTCTGGGTCACGTTCGAGGACGACGCCGGCACGGCCGAGACGTTCTGGGCGGACGTGCACGAGGCGATACGCCGGCACGTCCGCCTCCGCCGGCCGAACGCCGTCGAGGGCACAGCCCCGGACCGGCGACGGTGGGTCACGGCGCTGGCTGCCGCACTCGCGCGGCGGGAGAGCCGCCTCACGCTGGTCCTCGACGGCTTCGACAACGCCGCGGAGACGATCGCCGACGACCTCGACTTCCTCCTGTGGCACAACGGGGACCGGTTGCGGGTCGTGCTGCTGACCCGCGACGACCCGGCACTGCCGCTGCACCGCTACCGGCTCGAGGAGACGCTGCACGAGATGCGGATGGGCGATCTGGCGTTCACCGCGGGCGAGGCGCGCGAGCTGCTCGAGCACGCCGGGGTCAGGCTGACCACGGCATCGAGCCGCACCCTGAACGACCGCACCCGCGGCTGGGTGGCGGGGCTGCGGTTCGCGGCCAGGTCGCTAGCCGAGCGCGAGGACCCCGACCACGCCGTCACCGACGTGACCGGCGCCACCGGCGAGATCTGGGAGTACCTGCTGGCAGAGGTACTGGACCGGCAGGCGTCCACGACGCGGGCGCTGCTGCTGAACACCTGCGTGGTCGACGTACTCCGGCCCGGCCTGACCGAGACGCTGGCCGGCGTCTCGGCGTCGCGGTCGCTCGACCGCCTCGCGCACGCGAACGCCTTCGTCGAGGCGCTGGTCGAGGAGCCCGGCTGCTACCGGATGCACCCACTGTTCCGCGACATGCTGCGCGTCGAGCTCGCGCACGCCTCACCTCGTCGGCTGGTCCGGCTGCACCGCAAGGCCGCGCAGTGGTACGCCGCGCACGACCGGGTGCCCGACGCGGTGCGACACGCCACCACGATCGGCGACTGGCGCGAGGCCGCCGGCTACACCGTCGACGGGCTTGCCGTCGGCCGGCTGCTGACGGCGCCACACGGCACGATGGCCGAGGCCCTGCACGACGTCCCCGACCGGATCACCGACCCCGCGACGGCGGTCGTGCGCGCGGCGATCGCGTTGTCCGCGTGCGACAGCGCCCGGTGCGATGAGGAGCTGGCGCTGGCGCGTGCCGGAGCGTCCGCGAACCGGACGACTCGCAACCGTGACGTGCGCCTGTCGGCCGACCTGCTCGCGGCGGTCCAGGCGTGCTTCTTCGAGGATGCCCAGACCGCGGGGCGGCGGGTGAGCGAGGCCGGGCAGCATCTTGCGGCGTACCCCACCGGCAGGCTGGGCGCCCATCCGGACCTGATGGCGCTGCTCCAGACCAGCAAGGGCGTGGCGCTGTTCCGGTGCGGCGACCTCGGTGAGGCGCGACGGGCCTTCGTGGCCGGTGCGGGCTCTGCGTCCACGCCCGGGTGCGAGCCCCTCGCCGTGGCGTGCCTGGGATACCTGGCCCAGCTCGCGTCCCTGGAAGGGCACCTGCGCCGCGCACGCGAGTGGGCGAACCGTGCCATCACCGGCGCCGACACCCTGGGAACCCCCGCAGCGGAGCGTCCCGTCGCCGCCCGGGTCGCCCTCGCGTGGGTGAGCGTGGAGCAGTACGAGCTCGAGGAGGCACGGGGCCACGTGCGCGCCGCGCGGACGTCGCACACGCTGCAGGACGACCCGGTCGCACAGGTCATGCTCGCGATCGTCCAGGCCCGGCTGAGCCGCGCCCACGGTGACCTGAACGGCGCCCTGGCCACGATCGAGCAGACCCAGGTGCGGTCACCTTCGGCACCGGAGTGGCTGCTCGACCGGCTGGTCGTGGAGGAGGCCTCGCTGCAGCTCGCGCTGGGCCGGCCGGGGTCGGCCTTGCACGAGGTCGAGAGGCTCGCGGAGCCGCACCAGGTCGCCGGCGTACTGGTGCGGGCGCAGGCGCGGATGGACCAGGACTCCGAGGTGACCCTGGACGGGCAGCTCACCGCGGTGCTCGGCGCGCCGGCCCCGCTGCCCGCACTGGTCAGCGGCTGGCTGCTGGAGGCCGCGAACCGGCTGCGTGGCGGGGAGTTCGACCGCGCCCGGGTCGCGCTCGACCGTTCCCTGCGGCTGGCCGCCCCCGAGACCATGCGCCGCCCGTTCCACGACGCTCCGGCCGAGGTCCGGCACCTGCTGGCCGACGACCTGCACAGGGGCGGGCATGGCCGCTGGCTCGACGGCGCGAACGGGCACGCCAACGGCTACGCCGACCGAGGGGGACAAGCCGCGCTCGGACATCAGCGACGCGAGCTGCCGCCCGGCCGCATGCGCGAGACGCTGACGGCCAAGGAGCTGGAGGTGCTCCGTCACCTCGGCGAGCTGCTCACGACCGACGAGATCGCCGCGAGCATGTACGTCTCGGTCAACACGATCCGGACCCACGTCCGCAGCATCCTTCGCAAGCTGTCGGCCTCCCGGCGCAACGAGGCCGTACGCCGCGCCCGTGAGCTCAGCCTGATCGACGGCTGAGGCCCGATCGACCGGTCAGTCGAGTGCCTTCATCTCCGAGCCGTGCACGGTCAGCGCCAGGATGACGATGACGTCCAGCGCGATCATCATCAGCGACCAGACCGGGTACGCCGCCAGGAACGAGATGTTGACGAGCGCGCTCACCATGGCCAGCAGCACGCCGACGACGCGTGCCCACATCTGACCGGTGAACAGGCAGGCGCCGGCTGCGGCCACGATGGTGCCGGCGATGATCTGCAGCCAGCCCCAGGTGGTGAAGTCCATGTTCACGACCAGCCCGGACGAACCGACCAGGAAGTACTGGTCGTTGAACAGGGCCACGAAGCCCTGGATCACGTGGAAGATGCCCAGCATCACCATGATCGTGCCGGCGAACACGATCCAACCGACCCATGCTGTCGGCTCTCGGTGCGAGGAGGCCCCCGCCCCGGGCTGTGGTTGTGCAGCAGTCATCTCGCCTCTCCTCGGGCTCGTTTCCCCGAGCATGGTCCGGCCGAATCCGGGCTGCCTCATCCACGGCGGATGACCCGCTGCGCGAAGGCCGGCGCCCGTCGTCCCAGCTCCTGGATCGTCCGCGGAAGACGATGACGCCGCGGTGCTGCTCGCGCGATGTTCGACGTACCTCCGGATGCAGGAGGGACTCGCGAGAGGAGCTGTCGTGGACGACTACGCACCGATCGAGGACCACGGCCTGATCGGCGACCTGCAGACCGCGGCGCTGGTGACCAAGGACGGCACGGTGGACTGGTTCTGCTGTCCCCGGTTCGACTCGCCGAGTGTCTTCGGCGCGCTGCTGGACCGAACGCGCGGCGGTGCCTTCCAGATCAGGCCTGCTGCCTCGTCCTACACGACCAACCAGCTGTACCTCCCCGATACCGCGGTGCTCATCACGAGGTTCATGACCGAGGCGGGGGTCGGCGAGATCGTGGACTTCATGCCGCCGAACGAGAGCCGCACGCCCACGGACCGACACCAGATGGTGCGGATGACGCGGTGCGTGCGCGGCGAGATGCAGTTCGTCTTCGATGTCTCACCGCGCTTCGACTACGGCCGGCTCAGCCACGACGTGCACGTCACCGAGCACGGCGCGGTGTTCCGGGCCGACGGGCTGTCGCTGACCCTGCACCTGGTGCGCAACGACACGGACGAGCGGCTCGCGCTGATCCAGCGCGACGAGAGCGGCGGGCTGCACGGCAGCGTCCGACTCACCGCCGGTCAGGTGCGCGGAGTCGTCCTCGAGTCAGCCGCCGAGGGGCCGCCCCGCGAGATCTCGGTCGCCCAGGCGGAGGGGATCTTCGAGGACACCGTCCGGTTCTGGCGCGGCTGGCTGTCGCAGTCGACGTACACCGGTCGCTGGCGGGAGACGCTGCAACGCTCGGCGATCACGCTCAAGCTCATGACGTACGCACCGACCGGCGGCCTGGTGGCGGCGCCGACCGCCGGCCTGCCCGAGCAGGTGGGCGGTGAACGCAACTGGGACTACCGCTACACCTGGGTGCGCGACGGGTCGTTCTCGGTCTACGCACTGCTCGGGATGGGCTTCACCGAGGAGGCGGCCGCGTTCGGGGCATGGCTGCGCGACCGGGTCATGGAGAAGGTCGGCGGAGCCGGCGGGCCGCTGAACATCATGTACCGCGTGGACGGTTCCTCCGACCTCAAGGAGGAGTCGCTCGACCACTGGGAGGGCTACCGCGGCTCCCGGCCGGTGCGCATCGGCAACGGCGCCTCCGACCAGCGGCAGATGGACATCTACGGCGAGGCGCTCGACAGCATCTACTTCGGCGACGAACGCGGCATCGAGATCGGCCACGAGGGCTGGCTCGCGCTGCGCGACATCATCGACTGGCTGGTCGACAACTGGGACCTGCCGGACGAGGGGATCTGGGAGACCCGTGGCGGGCAGAAGGACTTCACCTACGGCCGGCTGATGAGCTGGGTGGCCTTCGACCGTGCCATCCGGCTGGCAACGCGTCGCGGGCGGCCATCGTCGATGAGCCGCTGGGCGCACGAGCGCGACGCGATCTACGAGCAGATCATGAGCCGGGGGTGGAACGCCGAGCGTGGTGCGTTCGTGCAGCACTACGGCGACAAGGTCCTCGACTCGTCGCTGCTGCGAATGGCAACGGTCGGCTTCATCGCTCCGCAGGACCCGTTGTGGACCTCGACCCTGCGCGCGATGGACGAAAGCCTGGTCACGGACAGCCTCGTGTACCGCTATGACCCGTCGGCCTCGCCCGACGGGCTGCAGGGCTCGGAGGGGACGTTCTCGCTGTGCACGTTCAACTACGTCGACGCGCTCGCGCGCGCCGGACGCCTCAACGAGGCCAGGCTCACGTTCGAGAAGATGCTCACGTACGCCAACCACCTCGGCCTGTACTCCGAGGAGATCGGGCTCACCGGCGAGCAGCTCGGCAACTTCCCGCAGGCGTTCACGCACCTCGCGCTGATCGACGCGGCGATCACGCTGGACGCCGCACTCAACGACGCCGGGAGGCGCAACCGGTTCGTCCTCGCCACGTCCATGTCGCTCGCCCCCAAGGGTGCCGCCACGACCGGCGCCACGACCGGCGACGGGGCCGGCGACGGGGCCGGCGCCGGCTGAACCTGGCGCGATCGCGTGCGTCGGGGCCGACCTTTCGCGGTTCCCGACCGGGCACGCCGCGCGGTGGCATGATGAAGGCATGAGCCTGCCGGCAGACCAGCTGTCACCCGGCGAGGGCATCGTCCTGGAGACGCACGAGCACTGGAAGCACCTCATCGGGACGATGCTGATCTGCCTCGCGGCCCTCGTCGGCCTGGTCGTCGTCCTCGCGATCGCTCCCGTCGACGGGTTCCTGGCCTGGCTGCGGACCCTCGGGTGGGTCGCGTTCGCCGGCGTCGTGCTGGTGTTCGGCGCCTGGCCGGCGATGGCCTGGTGGAACCGCACCTACACGCTGACCAACGAGCGGCTGGCCACCCGCACCGGCGTGATCCGCCGGCGCGGTCGCGACATCCCACTCACCCGGATCAACGACGTGGCCTTCGACCAGGGAATCATGGACCGGATCTTCAAGGCGGGCACGCTGCGGGTCTCCGCGGCCAGTGAGGAAGGAACCGTGGTCCTGGTCGACATTCCCCGCATCCACCAGGTCGCGCTGCGGCTCAACGAGCTGGTACGCGCCGAGCGCGACCGACGCTGACCGGGCACCGCGTAGCCGCCTGCGTGCACCGGTCCCGGACGCCAGTCGGGCTCAGGCTCCCAGGATCTTCGCCTTCTGTGCGGCGAACTCCTCCTCGGTGAGGATGCCCTGGGCCTTGAGGTCTGCCAGGTCCTTCAGCTGCGCGATCGTGTCGGACATCCCCCCGGCCGGTGCGGCCTGCGGAGGTGCGACCGGCGGCGGGGGAGCGGCCTGCTGTTCGTAGGCCTGTTGCCGATCGGCCGCGATCTGCGCGTCCCTCCCGGCGAAACGTTCGGCCTGGCGACGCTGGACGCGTCCGCTGACCGCGGTGGCCGTCCCGGCCACCACTGCCGTACGCGCGACGCCCCGCAGTAGTCCGGGCATCGTGTCCTCCTAGCTGCTCGGTTCGAGGGCTTCCAGCGCGGCCATGATGTCCGCGGCCGGGATGCGTGCGCTCGCGATGACCTCGCCGCCGCTGTTGCGTGCCGCGGCGACCAGCGGGATGGCCCAGGCGTTCTCGTAGACCACCAGGGCGGCGACCGTGCCGGGCTCCATGGCCGCGGCGGCGTCGCGCAGGTCGTCGTCCCCGAGCAGTCCCGACCGGGCTCCCGCGAAGAAGGCGAACCCGCCGGCGCCGGCCTGCTCACCCAGCTCGAGGAGGTCGACGGAGCCGTCCTGGTTCTTGCTGATCACCATCAGGTCGTACAGGCGGATGACACCCCGTTCGACCAGGTCCATCAGCGCCGCGGCCGCCTCGCCGGTGAGCCGGTCTCCCGGGAACTCGATGAGAACGAAGTCGACGGGGCCGTGGACGTCTGTGGCTGGCGTGGACACGATGGCTCCTCACGAGCCCGAAGGCCCAGTGGACGCGCGAACGACCGGACCGGTCGACACCACCACTGTGCGACCCGATCGGCCGGTGGGCATCACCCTGATCGGGTGATCTGTGCGTCGCCCCGTGCCGGTGACCGGGCGGTGACCTGGCGGAGGCTCGGCGGTGTTCGCGTCCACGGCGGTCTCACCCGACGCGGGTGATGTCCTGCGCGGCCGAGCGGCGCAAGATCTGACTGTGGGCCAGTCAGCCAGCAACCCGCCAGCCGACGGTGCCGGTGATCCCGCGAGCGGCAGAGCCGTCGCGGTAGCAGCGGTCGACCTCGCCTTCGGCGCGGCCGGGGTCGTCCTCGAGGCGGCCGCGGTCGCCGGGCGCGGTGCGCGCAGGGCAGTCGGGCCGGTCATCGGCCCGGTGATCGCGCCCGTCGCCGAGACCGTGATGCGCCCACCGGTGCTGCCGGGGCGGTGGCAGCCCGCCCGTGTGCTGGCTGCGCTCGGGCGGCGCGGGGCCGAGCGCGAGGCCGCTCTGCGGCGTGACCTGTCCCGGCTCCTGGACGCGGTCGTCCCGGTGGTGGCCGAGGAGGTCCTGCGCCGCGCCCGGGTGGCGGACCTCGTCGCCCGGTACGTCGACGTCGACGTCATCGTCGCGAGCGCGGACCTCGACGTCGCCGCGGCCCGCCTGGACGCCGACGCCGTCGCACGACGGGTGGATCTCGACGCGATCGTCGAACGTCTCGACCTCACCGAGATCGTGCTGCAGCGCGTCAACCTCGACGTGCTCGTGCCGGCGGTCCTCGCCCGGATCGACCTTCCCGGCCTGGCCGAGGAGGTCATCGACGCGATCGACCTCCCCGAGATCATCCGCGAGTCGACCGGCTCGATGGCCTCGGAGACCGTGCAGGGCGTACGCCTGCAGAGCATCGCGGCCGACGACGCGGTCGGACGCGCGGTGGACCGGCTGCTGTTGCGCCGCAACCGACGGCCATCGGGACCCGCGGGTGCCGCGGCGGTTGTGCAGCCCGGGAACGAGGGGGGTGCCGCCATGCCGAGCGGTGACCCGGGGCGGTCATGAACGAGGGCGGGGTGTCGCCGGTCCCGCGTGAGGCGAGGCCCTACCAGGGCCTGAACGCGGGACTCGTGACCAGGATGGCCGCGGCCGCCGTCGACGCGGGCGTCGTGGCCGTGGTGCTGGTGGGGGCGTACCTGGGGCGGGCCGCACTGTCGTACATGGTGGACCCGTTGGGGTTCCGCTTCCCGGACCCGGCGGTTCTGCTCAGCCTGACATGGGCCTTCGTCGTGCTGGTCGTCTACCTCACCGGTGCCTGGACCATCAGCGGACGCACGTACGGCGACCACGTGATGGGCCTGCGGGTGGTGGGGCGAAGCGGAAGACCGCTCCGGCTGCCCGCAGCATTCCTCCGCGCGCTGTTCTGCGCCGGGTTTCCGATCGGGCTGCTGTGGTGCGCGGGCAGCCGGGAGCGCCGCTCCATCCAGGACCTGCTGCTGCGCACCTCGGTGGTCTACGACTGGCAGCCGCGACCCTCCAAGGCGCTCGCGACCGGTGCCTGACCGCGCAGGGCGCCAGGGTCACCTCACCGTCGCGTCGGCGGGCGGCGAGTCGAACGACTGTCCGTAGATGTCCCGGTGCGGCATCTGCTGCATGCCGAAGGCCCGCTCCCGCCGCGTCTCACGGCTGAATGCCAGCGCCCAGGTGAGAAGGGCGCCGGCCCGGTTGCGGAACCCCGTGAGGAACGCGATGTGGATGCCCAGCCACGCCACCCAGCCGAGACGGCCGCCGAGATGCAGCCGGCGCAGTGACACGACGGCGTTCCCGCGGGAGATGTACGCCGCGGAGCCCAGGTCGTGGTAGCGGAACGGCCGGAACGGCTCGTCCGTCCCCTCGAGCCGGTGCCCGATCCGCCGGGCCGAGTAGAACCCCGCCTGCATCGCGACCTCACCGACCCCCGGCAGTCCGTCGAGGCTCATCAGGTCGCCGACGACCGAGATCTCGGGATGCCCGGGCAGGGTCAGGTCGGGTTCGACGAGCAGCCGCCCGGCGCGGTCCTGCCCGGCCCCGCAGGCCTGCGCCACCTCGCCCGCCAGCGCGGGTGCCTCGACGCCCGCGGTCCACAGGACCGTCGCCGCCTCGTGGCGCGCATCCGTCCCGTCGGGGCCGGTGACCTGCAGCCCCCGGCTGTCGACAGCGGTCACGATCGAGCGCATGTGCAGCTCGACGCCCAGGTCGGCGAGTGAGTGTCGTGCCCGCGTCGAGAGCTTGGGCCCGAAGGCGGCCAGCGGCGAGTCGCCGCCGTCGAACAGCAGGATCCGCGCGTCGTGCGGGTCGATCTGCCGGAACTGGTCACGCAGCGTGTGCGTCGCGAGCTCGCGGATCTGCCCGGCCAGCTCCACCCCCGTCGGCCCGGCTCCCACCAGCGCGAAGGTGAGCCACCGCCGGCGCTCGGCCGGGTCGGTGGCGGTCTGCGCCATCTCGAAGGCGCCGAAGACCCGTCGCCGGACCACCAGGGCGTCGGACAGAGTCTTCATCCCCGGTGCGTACGTCGCGAACTCGTCGTGACCGAAGTAGGACTGCCGGACACCCGCGGCCAGGATCAGGTCGTCGTAGGGCAGCTCCAGCGGGCTCCCGCCCGGCCGGCGCGCGAGCACGAGCCGGCGGTCCACGTCGATTCCGGTCACCTCGGCGAGGACGCAGTCGACGCTGCGGTGGCGCCGCAGGATGCTGCGCAGCGGCACGGCGATCTGGCCTTCGGAGAGGACGCCGGTGGCCACCTGGTACAGCAGCGGCTGGAACAGATGATGCGTGGACCGGTCGACCAGCGTGACCGAGACCGGCTTACGTGCCAGCGCCCGCGCGGCGAACAGCCCCGCGAAGCCGCCGCCGACCACGACGACGCGATGCTCTGGCCCAGCCGGTTCCGCGGGCCGATCCCGTTGGCCTGTCCGGTGCCTGCGCAGCAGCGTGCGCGCCATCTCCCTCACCGGCCCAGTCACCGGCCCAGTCACCGGCCCGGTCACCGGCCCGGTCACCGGCCGGCTCACCGGAGCCGTTCGAGCAGATGGTCGCCGACGCGCATCGCGTTCGCCATCGCGGTCATCGACGGGTTCACCGCGCCGATGCTGGGGAAGAAACTCGTGTCCACGACGTAGAGGTTGTCCACGTCGTGCGCCCGGCAGTTGACGTCCAGCGCGCTCGCCAGTGGGTCGGTGCCGAACCGTACCGTGCCCGCCTGGTGCGCAGTCGCGCCGATCGGCATCGTCTTGTGCAGGTAGATGCTGTGCTCGAGCAGGTGCCGTCGCTGCAGGCCGAGGTCGCCGAGGATGTGCTCGAGCTTGCGGCGCAGCCGCTGTACGCCCTCGACGTTGTTGTTCTCGTCGAGGCTCAGGTGGATCTGCCCGTCGCGGTCCAGGGTCACCCGGTTGTCCGGGAGCGGCAGGTCCTCGCCGCACAGCCAGAAGTCCACGGCGTGGTGAGCCAGCACCTCGAACGGGACGTCCGGCGCGACCTTGCCGATCCATCGCGGAGCCTCGGCGTGGATCTGCACCTCGTCCGACTTTCCGAGCATCTGGATGCCGCCCAGCGGGTAGTCCCAGTCGTCGGCGCCGTGGTACCAGTCGTTGAGCGCCAGCGTCTTCTGGAATCGCGTCGGGTTGGGCTCCTCCGAGACCGCCATCAGCGCGCTGTTGTTGTGCCGCATGTAGTGCCGCCCGACCACGCCCGAGCGGTTGGCGAGCCCGTCGGGGTTGACCTCGCTCGCCGAGCGGAGCAGCAGCGCGGCCGAGTTCACCGCTCCACACGCGACCACGACGACGTCGCCGGTGAAGGTGGCCTCGACGCCGTGCTTGAGCTCGGTCACGACCTTGGTGACGGTGCGGCCCGTCGGGTCGGTCTCGAGGCGGCGCACGTGCGCGTGGGTCACCAGCGTGACGTTGTCGTAGGACAGGACCGGGTCGACGCACACGACCTGCGCGTCCGACTTCGCCTCCAGCAGGCACGGGAACCCGTCGACGCGGCTGCAGCGGATGCACGCACTCGTCCTCGTCGCCTCGCCGTGCTCGTCCTCGTCCAGGTCCACGCCGATCGGCAGGTGGAACGGGTGCAGGCCGAGCTTGCCCAGGTCGTCGCTGAGCTGCTGGATCCGGGGCGCGTGCGACACCGGCGGCCGGCTGTACTGCGCGCTGGTGGGCCCCCCGGTCGGGTCCTCGCCGTGACGTCCGTGCACGCGGTACAGGTGCTCGGCCTGGGTGTAGTACGGCTCCAGGTCCCCGTAGTCGATCGGCCAGGCCGGTGAGATCCCGCCGTAGTGGGTGATCTCGCCGAAGTCCTCGGGTCGAAGCCGGAACAGCGCGGCACCGTAGAACTTGGTGTTGCCGCCGACGTAGTAGTTGACCTCGGGCTGGAAGGCCTTGCCATGCCTGTCGTACCACTGCTCGGTGGTGAGGTACTTCCCGCGGACGAACACCGCCTTGGAGTCCCAGTTGTCCATCTCCCGCGGGAGGAACGTGCCCCGGTCCAGCCACAGGATCCTCAGCCCCGCCGATGCCAGCCGGTGACCGAGAGTGCCGCCGCCTGCTCCCGTCCCGATGATCACGACGTCGTAGTGCCGGTCGTCCGCCATTCCCGCCCCTCCTCCGGTAAACGGACCCTGTTCGGCCGGTGCCATCGAGGCCCGGGCGGTCCCCCACCATCGTTCGGCAGCACGCCGTCCGCTGCCATCGTCCGTCAGGGATGAGGCAGACCGGTGCTCCCGTGCGGTTGGCTACCGGTGGGTGACGCACAAGGGAGTCGCACGAGGCTGTGACACGACGGAGGCGAACATGACCGCATCGACCACCGGCCGGACCCTGCACGGCCAGGAGGAGGCGGCCGACGTCTTCGTCGTGTTCGGGATCACCGGCGACCTGGCCAAGGTCATGACCTTCCGGTCGCTGTACCGGCTGGAGAAGCGCGGACTGCTGAACTGCCCGGTCGTCGGGGTCGCCGTCGAGGACTGGGAGGTCGACGCCCTCATCGCCCGGGCACGCGAGTCGATCATCGCGTGCGGGGAGAAGCTCGACGAGGCGGTGTTCGAGCGGTTCGCGCAGCGACTGTCCTACGTGCCTGGCGACTTCGCCCAGGCCGACACGTACCAGCGCGTGGCCGACGCCATCAAGAACGCCGAGCACCCCGTGTTCTACCTGGAGATCCCGCCGTCGCTGTTCGGCACCGTCGTGAAGGGGATCGCCGAGGCCGGGCTCACCCGAGGTGGCCGGGTCGTGGTGGAGAAGCCGTTCGGGCACGACCTGGCGTCGGCGCGGGCGCTCGCGGCCGACCTGCACGAGTACGTCGACGAGTCGCGGCTGTGCCGGATCGACCACTACCTGGGCAAGATGGGGCTCGAGGAGATCCTGTACCTGCGGTTCGCCAACACGATCATCGAGCCGCTGTGGAACCGCAACTACGTCTCCTGCGTGGAGATCACGATGGCCGAGAGCTTCGGCGTCGAGGACCGGGGGCACTTCTACGACCCCGTCGGCGCACTGCGCGACGTCGTGGTCAACCACCTCATGCAGGTCGTCTCGGCCGCGGCGATGGAGCCGCCGGGCGGGCGCGGCCGGGACGCGCTCGCGCAGGCGGAGCTCACCGTGCTGGGTTCGATCGCCGAGGCCGACCCGGCGGCGTACGTGCGCGGTCAGTACGACGGCTACCGGTCCATCGACGGCGTCGCTGCCGACTCGTCGACCGAGACCTTTGCGGCCATGCGGCTGGAGATCGACAACTGGCGCTGGTCCGGCGTTCCGTTCTACATCCGGACCGGCAAGCGCCTGCCGATGACGCAGACCGAGCTGCGGGTCGTGTTCCGCGAGCCGCCGCCGGTGGCGTACGCGTTCGGGGCCGCGCCCGGCCGGTCCCCGGTTCCCGACCAGCTCGTGGTCCGGCTCGATCCGAACACCGGGCTTCGGCTGGTGGCGGACGCGCACCGCGCCGACGCCGACGGTCCGGGCGAGGTCACGCTGGACATGGAGTTCGCGCAGGAGGGCGGCGAGGGGCCCACGCCCTACGAGGTGCTGCTGCAGGCGGCGATGACCGGTGAGACGAGCCGCTTCAAGCGTCAGGACGTGGTCGAGGAGTGCTGGCGCGTCATGGAGCCGCTGCTCGACGCGCCCCCACCGGTGCACCGCTACAAGCCGGGCACCTGGGGCCCGCCGGAGGCCGCGGGCCTGGTCGAGGGCACCGGTGGCTGGCACGGCCCCTGGCTGGACTAGGACGGCTCGGGCTCTTGGACTGGGCCCGCCCGCCCGCGCGCACCGCACTCAGCGCCGGCGTCACCCCGGGCGGACCACCGGCGGACTCGCCGGCGGTGGCTCGCCGGATGGCGAGGCCGGCTCGCCCGCACCATGCGTGCGAGTCGGCGGCTGCTCCGCCGGTGGGCTGAGACGGCGGCGGAACACCACGTAGGCCCACCCTTGGTACAGCAGCACAAGTGGCATGAAGATCGCGGCGGTGACGGTCATGACCTGCAGCGCGTAGTCGCCGGAGGCGGTGTTCTGCACGGTCAGGTTGAAGGCCGCGCTCGTGCTCGACACCAGCACGTTCGGGTAGAGCGCCGCGAACAGCGACCCCACGCTCGCGGTCATCGCGAGCGCGGTCGCGGCGAAGGTGAGCCCGTCGCGTCTGCCCAGCATCGCCAGCGAGGCGACTACGAGGACGGGTGCGGCGACCAGGGCCGTCAGGGCGAGCGGGTCGACGTCTGCCAGCCGGGTCGTCCAGACCACGAAGACCACGAGCGCGGCGAGGGCCAGCACGCCGGCCACCCGTCCGAGACGCAGTGCGCGGGCGCGCAGCCCGGCCGTCGTACGCAGCGCCAGGAACGTGGCGCCGTGCAGCAGGCACAGCAGCACCAGCGTCAGCGCGGTCCACAGCCCGAAGGGTGTGAAGAGGTCCAGGAACGACCCGGTGTACTCCTGGTTCCGGTCGACCGGCAGGCCGGCCAGAAGGTCGCCCAGCGCGATGCCGATCACCAGCGGCGCGAGCAGGCTGCCGATCGTGAGCGTGCCGCTCCACGTGTGCCGCCAGCGGGGTACGTCTACCTTGCCGCGAAACTCGAACGAGACGCCACGCATGATCAGAGCCATCAGCAGGAGGACGATCGCGAGGTAGCTTGCGGAGAACCACGTCGCGTACCAGTCGGGGAACGCCGCGAAGATGCCCGCGCCGCCCACGACCAGCCACACCTCGTTGCCGTCCCAGAACGGGCCGATGGTGTTGATGGCGACGCGACGTTCGTCCTCGTTGCGGCCGACGAGCCGGTGCAGCGCGCCCACGCCGAAGTCGAACCCCTCGAGCACGAAGAAGCCGGTCCACAGCACCGCCACGATCCCGAACCACAGGTCCGGCAGGGTCATCTCCGTCCTCCCTCAGTAGGCCAGGGCCGGCGTGCCCGCGCCCGCCCCTTCTTCATCGGGTGGAGTCTCGTCGGGTGGGGCCGGGTCGAGCTCGCGGCGCGCGTAGCGCAGCATCAGGAACGCGTCGACGAACCCGAGCGCGGCGTACAGCACCAGGAACACGGCCAGGCTGATCGCGACCTCGACCGTGCTCACCGAGGTGGACACGCCGTCGGCGGTCGTCATCAACCCCTGCACCAGCCACGGCTGGCGGCCGTTCTCGGTCAGCATCCAGCCGGCGGTGTTCATCAGGAACGGCGTGACCACCGCCCATGACGCGACCACCAGGAACACCCGGGACGTGGCCAGCTTCCGGCGGTAGGCCAGCCAGATCCCCCAGAGCGCGAGCAGCGACACGGCCGAGCCGAGGTAGGCCATCACCCGCATCGACCAGTACTGGACGAAGACGTTGGGGACGTAGTCGCCCGGCCCGTACTGCTGCTGGTAGCGGTTCTGCACGGAGTCCATGCCCTCGACCCGGCCGTTCCAGGTGCCGGTCGCCAGCAGCGACAGCAGGTGCGGCACCTCGATGAGCTGCGTGGGTGTGCGGTCGTCGTTGCCGCCGCCGATCTGGAACAGCGAGAACGAGCACGGCTGGCAGGTCGTCCACTGCGCCTCGGCGGCGGCGATCTTCATCGGCTGGTAGCGGGCCTCCTCCACCCCGAGCCTGCTGCCGACCATGAGCGCGAGCACCGAGACCGGCAGCAGCACGACGAGCGAGAGGGTCGCGGAGGTGCGGAACAGCGCGGCCTTCCGGCGCAGCTGCCAGGCTGAGACCGCGAGCATCACCATCGCCCCGGTGAGCAGGGACGCCAGGATCACGTGCACGTAGGCCCACACGAAGATCGTGTTGGTGAACATGTCGCCGATCGAGCTCAGCTGCGGTCGGCCGCTCTCCGGGTCGGTGGTGTAGCCCACCGGGTGCTGCATCCACGAGTTCGCGGCCATGATGAACGCCGCCGACAGCGCCGCCCCGAAAGCGACCAGCCAGACGGTCAGCAGGTGCACGCGGCGGGGGAGGACGTTCCAGCCGAACACCCACAGCCCCAGGAACGTCGACTCGAGGAAGAACGCCGCCAGACCCTCCATCGCCAGCGGCGCACCGAAGACGTCGCCGACGAAGCGCGAGTACGCCGACCAGTTCATGCCGAACTGGAACTCCTGGACCAGGCCGGTGACGACGCCGACCGCGACGTTGATCAGCAGCAACGTGCCGAAGAACCGCGTGAGCCGCTTGTGGTCGGGGTTCCCGGACCGGAACCACTTTGTGTGGAGCACGGCGACCAGGAACGCGAGACCGATCGTGAGGGGGACGAACAGGAAGTGGTAGATGCTCGTGGCGGCGAACTGCGACCGCGCCAGGTCGAGTGCGTCCACGACGCCACCACCCCCTCCCGCGCGTGCTCCGTCCCGCCTGGCTCGTGTCCCAGCCTCGTGCGGACGCCTCCGGGCGGCGTCATCCGCCCGGGATGAGATCAGGCCGGCGTGCGTTCCGGTGTCGTACCGCCGGCGAGCAGGTCCACCTCCCGTTCCCGGTGCCACAGGCGCGGGTACACCCGCCCGGTCGCCATCAGGCCGGCGTGCGTGCCGCGTTCGACCACCCTCCCGGCGTCGAGGACGACGATCTCGTCCACGTCCTCCAGCCCACGGAGGCGATGGGTGACGATCAGCGTCGTACGCCCGGCGGTGGCGTCGAGCAGGTCCGCGGTCAGTGCGTCAGCGGCCTGCGTGTCGAGGTGCTCGGTGGGCTCGTCGAGTACGAGAACGGGGAAGTCGGCCAGCAGGGCGCGTGCCAGCGCGAGTCGCTGCCGCTGGCCGCCGGACAGGCGGTTGGCCCGTTCGCCCACGCGGGTGCGCAGCCCCGCGGGCAGAGCGTCGACCCAGTCGCCGAGGCGCGCCGCGTCCAGCGCCGCGCGCATCTGCTCGCGGTCGGCGTCGGGCCGCGCGACGGCGAGGTTGTCCGCGACGGTGCTGTCGAACAGGTGCGAGTCCTGCGCGCACAGGCCGACCACCCGCCGGACGTCGGCGGCCCGCATGTGCTGCAGCGGCACGCCGCTCAGCGTCGCCTCTCCGGAGGCCGGCTCGAGGAAGCGCACCAGTGCGGCGGCCAGCGTCGACTTGCCCGAGCCGCTCGGACCGACCACCGCGACCCGGCGACCGGGCTCGAGGTCGAGGTCGACGCCGTCGAGTGCGAGCGGGCCGTCGGGGCCGTACCGGACCGACAGACCCCGCAGCCGCACGCCGTACGGGCCCAGCGGCAGCGCGACCGGGTGCCGGGGCTCGCCCACCGGCAGCGGCGCGTCGTCCACTGCCCGGATCCGCGCGAGCTGCGGCCGGACCCGCTCGGCGGTGGCAGCCGCCTCGGGAAGCGTGCTCAGGAGCTCGGCGGCAGCCATCGGCACCAGGACCACGACGGCCAGCAGGACGCCGGGCAGATCCCCGTCGGCGACCGCGGCGACCGCGACGACGGCGACTGCCCACAGCGCGATGCCGCCGAGCGCGGTGGTGAGCGCGGAGGCCAGGCCGGAGGTACGCGCGGCCGCCCGGCTGATCCGGGTCAGCTCGGCATCGGCCGCGTCTACCCGCTGCAGCTGGGCGTCCACGGCGCCGAAGGCGACCAGGTCCTGGGCGCCGTGCAGCAGGTCCACCACCGCCGTGGACAGCTCGGCCCGTACCGCGGCGTACCGCGCCTCCCGGCGCCGCACCAGCCGCCGGGCGACAGCGGGTACGAGCGTGCCGCTGAACACCAGTGACAGGAACACCAGGACGCCGGCTGCCGGAAGCAGCCAGGCCAGGAAGGCGACGGTGACACCGCCGGCGACGACCGCCACGGCGAACGGCTGTACGACGCGCAGCAGCCGGTCCTGGACGCTGTCCACGTCGTCGACGAGCCGGGTGAGCAGGTCGCCGCTGCGGAACGCGGGCAGCCCCATCGGGGCCAGCTGCTCCAGTCGGCCGAAGCTGCTGGTCCGCTGCTCGGCGAGTGCGCGCAGCGCCGTGTCGTGGCCGACGAGGCGGTCGGCGTACCGGAGCACCCCGCGGGCGATGCCGAAGAAGCGGACGCCGGCGACGGCAAGCCCCAGGGCTGCGACGTTGGGCTGCTCCGACGCGCGGACGACCAGCCAGCTCGCCGTCGCGAGCAGGCCGATGCCGGCCAGGGTCGCGCCGGCACCCAGCGCGGTCGCCGCGGCCAGCCGCGGACCGTGCCGGCCCGCGCTCATGGCTGCACCTCTGCGGCCCGTGCGACCGTGCGGTCCAGCCGCACCACCTGGTCGGCGAGGGAGACCAGCGAGGGGCGGTGCGCCGCGATCACCACGGTGCGTCCGGCGACCCTGCGCCTCACCGCGGCGAGCACGGCCTCCTCGGTGTCGCCGTCGAGGTTCGCGGTCGGCTCGTCGAGCAGCAGGACGGGAGCGTCCAGCACGAACGCGCGGGCGAGTGCCAGGCGCTGTCGTTCACCCGCGGACAGGCCGAAGCCACGCTCACCCACCGGTGTCTCGAGCCCGCGCGGCAGCCGGTCGACCAGGGCGCCGAGGCCGGCGTCGTGCACCGCCTGCTCGACCTGGTCAACGGTCGCGTCGGGCCGTCCGAGCGCGACGTTGTCGAGCAGGCTGGTGGCGAACAGGTGGGGACGCTGCGGCACCCATGCGACCCGCCTGCGCCACGTCGCCGGGTCGAGCGTCGCGAGATCGACGTCGTCGACGGTGACCCGGCCAGCGTCGACCGGAAGCAGACCCATCAGCACCTGCAGCACCGCGGACTTGCCGCAGCCGCTGGGACCGGTGAGCGCGACGACGCTTCCTGCCGGCACCCGCAGGCTGATGCGGTCGAGTGCAGGCCCGCTCCTGCCCGGGAAGCGCACGGTGACGCCGTCGAGCCCGAGCTCGGGCGCATCCGCTTCGGGCATAGCGGCGACGCCGTCGCTGGCCGCGGGTGGCAGCGCCGTGTCCAGGACCTCGAACACCTTGGTTGCGGCGGCGACGCCGTCGGCGCTGCTGTGGAACTGTGCACCGAGCCTTCGCAGCGGCAGGTACGCCTCGGGCGCGAGCACGAGCACGAACAGCCCGGTCGACAGTGCCAGGTCGCCGGCCACGAGGCGCAGGCCGACCGCCACCGCCACCACGGCGACCGAGAGCGACGCCAGCAGCTCGAGCACGAGCGAGGAGAGGAACGCCACGCGCAACGTGCCCATGGTCTCCCGGCGCAGCGTGTCGGTGACCTGCCCGACCTCGCGGACCCGCGCCGCACTCCGGCCGAAGACCTTGAGTGTGCCCAGCCCCTCGACGCTGTCCAGGAAGTGCGCGCCCAGTCGCTGCAGCGCGGAGAGGCGCCGTGCGGTGAGCTTCTTCGTGCCGATGCCCACCAGGGCCATGAACAGCGGGACCAGGGGGAGTGTGACTCCCATGATGACGGCCGAGAGCGGGTCCTGGACCGCGACCACGGCCACGACCGCGGTCGGCACGACGAAGGCCAGGACGAGGCTCGGCAGGTAGCGGGCGAAGTACGCGTCCAGGGCGTCGAGGCCGCGCGTGGCCAGCGTCTCCAGCTGCGCGGTGCGCCGGCCGGCGAGCCAGTGCGGTCCGAGTCGCATCGCGTGGCCGAGGAAGGCGCGCCGCAGGTCGGACTTCGTGCGGGCCGACGACCGGTGGGCAGCGACCTCGACGGCCCAGGCCAGCCCGGCCCGCACCAGTACGACGCCCAGCAGCCCTGCCAGCGGGACGACCAGCTCGAGCGGTCCGAGCCGCTCGGTGAAGGAGGTGCTGACCAGCCCGGCCAGCAACCACGCCTGCAGTAGCACGGCGACGGCGGTGAGCGCGCCGAGGACGACCGACAGCGCGACGAACACCCGCGCCGGTCGTGCCTGCGTGCCGAGGCGTCGCTCAACCGACATGCGAGGCCCCACCGGCATGCGATGATCCCGGCAGGACCGACGCTCCGCCCAGGCCCTGCGGGTCGCGAGCTAGGGCGAACGCCCGATCCTGCGGGTCGGCGATGCTCAGCGCCACCGACCGGTGCAGCGCCGCGAGCTGCTGCTCGACCTCCGGCTGCTGCTCCGGCGGTACGGCCGCGCGCAGATCCTCGAGCATCGCGCGCAGGCGGCGGGTGATCTGCACCGACGTGCAGCCGTAGCGGCGGATCTCGGTGGCGGCGAGGTCGAGGTAGTCGCACCAGCTGCGCCTGGGGAACGCCAGCCGAACCCTGCCCTGCGCGTCGGTGAGCACGTTCACGCCGTACTGCTGCGCGCGGCCCAGTGCCAGCAGCAGTCCGCCGATGTGGTCGACCACCTGGGTCGCCGACGTCGGGTCGTTGACCGCGGGCGACAGCGCACGGATCGCGACGTCGACCATGACCCGCAGCGCGAAGGCCGGGTCCTGGTCGAGGGTGCGCTCGCGCCCCAGGGCGAACATGCCGCGCAGGTGACGCTCGTCTGCGCCCGTCGGGTTGCCGTACACCTCGACCAGCACGCTGCCGTTGGTGACGAAGTCGCCGACCGCACACGGCGTGACGCACACCAGGTCGCGTGCGGCCGCAATCCGCACGATCCCCGCGAGCTTGACGGCCTGTAGCGACCCGGACCGCCGGGCCAGCACCCGGGCGGCCGGCTCGGTGCCGACGGGCGGGGCGTCGACCGGCGGCGTCTGCGCATGAGCGTGGTGCTGGGCGCGGAGCACCACCTCGATGCCCGCTCTGGCCATAATCGCGGCGACCGAGACCGGTCGCAGCGTGTGCACGAACCGGTCGAGGTAGACCAGCAGGAGCACGAGGTCGATCGCCACCGCAGAGCCGGCCAGGGAGACGCCGAGATGGGGCACGGAGTTCGGCGACACGCTGCCCAGCAGCGTGAACGAGAACGTGAAGGTCGCGACGAAGCCACCGAGCACGACCTTCTGCAGCCGGTCGCGGTACCAGATCCGCATGAACCGGGGAGACAGCGACCCGGTGGCCATCTGCACGACCAGCACGCCGATCGTGACCACGAACCCGAGCAGCCCCACCATGGCACCGGAGACGGCGGACAGGATCGTGCTCGCGGTCGACTCCGAGTAGGAGAAGGACTCGGGCAGCCGAAGGTTGTCCTCTGCCGCGATGCTGGCCCGGGCGATCAGCACGCCGGCCACTCCGCCGAGCAGGGGCACGATCCACAGGCTCTGTCGGACGTACTGCCGGATGCCGAAGAACGTCGACCACATCAGCGCACGCCATTGCCGGAAGCCGGCCGCCGGCGCCCAGTACCCCGGCCGGCAACGTCTGCCCTGCTGCGCGTCGCCCGGCGGGCACCCCGCGCCAACCGGCAGTCGCTCAGCGTCGTCACTCGACGATGCTGCGCATCGCCTCGCTCCTCCGTCTTGCGGTGCACCCGTGACCGATGCGAGAGCGCGCGAGCGCAGCGAGTGGGCGCACTGCGAGGGAACCGGAGGATGCCGCCCGACGTCGCTCGCAAACGAGCAACGTTGCCGGCCGGGGCACTAGCGCGCATACCGCCCGGCCTGGGGGTCGGTGGTCGCGTACCTGCCCTGCAGCTCCTGCCCGTGCACGGTCACCGCGTAGATCACCAGCACGTCGAACGCGATGACGAGCGCGGCCAGGGCCGGTGCGGCGGCGAGGAAGCCGACGCTGACGACCAGGCTGCCGAACGTGACGACCACGGCGAGCACACGGGCCCAGCGCCGGCCGACCAGCAGCGCGGCACCGACCACGACGAGGAGGACGCCCACGACGACGTGGACCCATCCCCACGTCGTGTAGCCGGCGCTCACCAGCAGCCGTTCGGGGCGGACCGCGAGGTCGCGGTCCTCCATCAGCGCGACGAGACCGGTCACGATGTGGGTGAGGCCGGCGACGACCAGCACCGCGACGGCGCAGATGACCCAGCCGGCCCACACGGTCGGTGCCCCGGCACCTCGTGTTCGCTCCGCCATGGCGTCACTCACCCCCGCCGCGTCCTCGACCGGCATCCCGATCGTCGCGCCGCGGCCGGGTGCCGCGCATCATCCGCTCCGGATGACCCGGTACCCCCGCGGCCGGGCCGGCTGACCCGCCCGCGGGCGGGTCAGACGTCGGTGAGTGCGGTCGCCACTGGCGTGCCGCCGCCGACCAGGTTGAACTGCTTGCCCGCGGTCGCCGGGTCGTCGAGTACGCCGAGCAGGGTGGCGGCCACGTCCGCGCGCGGGACCTCGCCGTACTCCACGTCGGGACCCAGGCGGACCTGGCCGGTGCCAGGCTCGTCGGTGAGCCGGCCGGGTCGCACGACGGTCCAGTCGAGGTCCTGCTCGCGCACGTACGCGTCAGCGGCCCCCTTGGCCCGCAGGTAGACCTGGAACACCTCGTCGGAGTCGGGGTCGCCCTCGTCGGCCCGGATCGCCGACACCATCACGTACCGGCGTACGCCCGCGGCGAGTGCGCCGTCGGCCAGCAGCACCGCCGCGTCGCGGTCGACGGTGTCCTTGCGTGCGCTTCCGCTGCCGGGTCCGGCTCCGGCCGCGAACACGACCGCGTCTGCGCCGCTGAGCACCGGCACGAGGTCGTCGACGCTGCTGCGCTCGAGGTCGAGCACGACTGCCTTGGCCCCGACCTGCTCCAGGTCGGCCACGTGGTCGGGGTTGCGGACGATGCCGACGGCGTCGTCCCCGCGAGCGGCCAGCAGCCGCTCGAGCTGCATCGCGATCTGGCCGTGTCCTCCGGCGATCACCACACGCATGTCGCTCCCTCTCGCTTGTCGACGCGTCTGAGCACTTGCCCCGAACCTACCCCCGGCGTCAGCGGTCGCACCGGTAGCGTCGAGCCGACCTGATCGCGAGGGAGACCGCGGTGAACGACCTGTTGCGTCCGGTGCGCCTCGTGCCGATGGCGTTCCTGCTCGCCGTGGCCGTGGGGACGCTGCTGCTGTTGCTGCCGGTGTCGCGCACCGACGACTCGGTGCCGGCGCTGCTGCCGGCGGCATTCACCGCGGTGGGCGCCGTCTGCGTGACCGGGCTGACCGTCGTCGACACCGCCACGTACTGGACGCCCTTCGGCCAGGGTGTGATCCTCGGGCTCGTCCAGGCCGGCGGGTTCGGGATCATGACGCTGGCCACGCTGCTGGCCTCCGTCGTCTCCGGCAAGCTGGGGCTGCGCTCGATGCTCGTGACGCAGACCGAGACGCACACGACCAACCTCGGTGACATCCGTGGTCTGCTCCGTCGCGTCGCACTGACGATGCTGGCCTTCGAGGCCGTGCTGACCGTTGTGCTCACCGTGCGCTTCCGCGTCGCCTACGACGACGACCTCGGCACGGCGTTGTGGCACGGCGGGTTCCTCGCCGTGTCCGCGTTCAACAGCGCGGGCTACTCGTTGTTCAGCGACAACATCATCGGCTTCGTCACCGACGCGTGGATCTGCGTCACCCTCAGCGTGGCCGTGATCGCCGGCGGGATCGGCTTCCCCGTGCTGACCGAGCTGATACGGCGTACACGCCCCTCGCGGTGGACGATGCACACCCGCATCACCGTCTACGGCAGCCTGATCCTGCTGGTCGCGGGCATCGGCGGCACGCTCGTGCTGGAATGGTCCAATCCCGGGACCTTCGGGCCGCTGTCGGTGCCCGACAAGCTCACCGCCGCGACGGTCACGGGGTCGATGCCCCGCACCGGCGGGTTCAACAGCATCGACTACGCCGACGCCCAGCCCGAGACGCTGGCCGTCACCAACGTGCTGATGTTCATCGGCGGCGGCAGCGGAGGCACCGCCGGCGGCATCAAGGTCACGACGTTCTTCCTGCTGGCCTTCGTGATCCTGGCGGAGATCGCCGGCGACCGCGACGTCACGGTCGCGCACCGGCGCGTGCCGGCCGACACCCAGCGCCAGGCGCTGACGGTGGCGCTGCTGGGCGTGGCCGTCGTGGCGGTCGGCACCCTCGCGCTGCTGCTGCTCAGCCCGCACCGGTTCGACCTGCTGCTGTTCGAGGCGACCTCGGCGTTCTCGACCGCCGGACTGACCACCGGCATCACGCCGAGCCTGTCCTTACCGGCCCACGGCGTGCTGATGCTCTTGATGTTCGTCGGCCGAGTGGGCACGATCACGGTGGCGTCCGCGCTGGCCCTGCGGAGCCGGCAGCGGCTCTACCAGCTCCCGGATGAGAGGCCCATCGTTGGCTAGGAACAAGAGGTCGGATGTCAGCTCCGACTCCGTGGTGGTCATCGGGCTCGGGCGGTTCGGCTCGTCGGTCGCTGTCTCGCTGCTGCACCTCGGCCACGAGGTGCTCGCGATCGACGAGGACGCCGGGCTCGCGCAGCGGTGGTCCGACGAGCTGACGCACGTCGTCGCCGCCGACTCGACCGACGAGGAGGCCCTGAACCAGCTCGGCGTCGGCAGCTTCTCCCGCGCGGTGGTCGGCATCGGCAACAACATCGAGGCGAGCGTTCTCACCGTGCTCGCGCTCGCCGAGCTCGGGGTCAAGGAGATCTGGGCCAAGGCCATCAGCCGCAAGCACGGGCAGATCCTGCACCGGGTCGGGGCCAACCACGTGGTCTACCCGGAGACCGCGATGGGGGAGCGGGTCGCGCACATGGTGACCGGCACCATGATCGACTACATCGAGTTCGACGACGGCTTCTCCATCGCCAGGACCAAGTCGCCGGCGGAGGCGCACGGCCGGACGCTCGGCGAATCGCAGCTGCGGACCAAGTACGGCGTCACCGTGGTCGGCGTGAAGCGCCGGGGCGAGGACTTCACCTACGCACGACCGGAGACCGAGGTGCACGCCGGCGACGAGCTGATCGTCTCCGGGTCGACGCAGCAGGTGGAGAAGTTCAGCGCCCGGACCCTCGACTAGGCGGCTGGCGGCCGTCGGTGACCCGTTGCGGCGGTGCCGGGCCAGGGCTGCGCTATCCTGCTGACATGCGGATCAGCCTGCTTCTTGGCCAGCCGCACTGACCGGCATCGACCTCAGTGCGGCAACCCCTCCTGTGCGAGGGGCATTTTTATGTGAGCACTGCGTGAGCGGCTCCCACCAAGAGGCAGCGACGAGGAAGCAGGAGAAGGCGTGACCAGCCAGGAGACCCAGGAGTCCCAGCACAACCAGGCGGAGGCCGGTGAGCGGGCGACGTTCGACGCTGCGGAGCTGCAGCGCAAGTGGCGCCCGGTCTGGGAGCGGCTGGACCCCTTCAAGGCGGCCGACGACGGCTCGCGCGAGCGCCGCTACGCGCTGACGATGTTCCCCTACCCGTCCGGTGACCTGCACATGGGGCACGGCGAGGTGCTGGCCCTGCACGACGTCCTGGCCCGCTACTGGTTCCAGCTGGGCTACGACGTGCTGAACCCCATCGGATGGGACTCCTTCGGCCTGCCGGCCGAGAACGCCGCGATCCGCCGCGACGAGAACCCCGCGAAGTTCACCTACGAGAACATCGAGACCCAGGCCGAGTCGATCCGGCGCTACGGCATCTCCTTCGACTGGAGCCGCCGGCTGCACACCTCCGACCCGGAGTACTACCGCTGGACCCAGTGGCTGTTCCTGCGCTTCCACGAGCGCGGACTGGCCTACCGCAAGGAGTCCTTCGTCAACTGGTGCCCCCAGGACCAGACCGTGCTGGCCAACGAGCAGGTCGTCGCGGGCCAGTGCGAGCGCTGCGGGGCCTCGGTCACCAAGCGCGAGCTGACCCAGTGGTACTTCAAGGTCACCGACTACGCCGAGCGGCTGCTGGACGACATGGCCGGCCTGGAAGGCCGCTGGCCCGACCGTGTCCTGACCATGCAGCGCAACTGGATCGGGCGCTCCGAGGGCGCCTACGTCGACTTCGCCATCGAGGACCAGCACGGCGAAGGCAGAGACGAGCCCGTGCGGGTGTTCACCACGCGCCCGGACACGCTGTTCGGCGCGACGTTCTTCGTGGTCGCCGCAGATGCACGGCTGGCCGCGGACATCTGCGCACCCGAGCAGCGGTCGGCGTTCGAGGCCTACCTGGAGAGGGTCAAGAGCGAGACCGAGATGGACCGCCTGGCCGCCGACCGCGAGAAGACCGGCGTGTTCCTGGGCGTGCACGCGGTCAACCCGGTCAACGGCGAGCGGATCCCGGTATGGGCGGCCGACTACGTGCTGGCCGACTACGGCACCGGCGCGATCATGGCCGTTCCCGGGCAGGACCAGCGCGACTGGGACTTCGCCGAGGCGCACGACCTGCCGATCGTCCGCACCGTGCAGCCGCCGCCGGACTTCGACGGCAAGGCGTACGTCGGCGAGGGCGTGGCGATCAACTCCGCCAACGACGAGGTCAGCCTGGACGGCCTGGAGGTCGGGCCGGCCAAGGCGCGGATCACCGACTGGCTGGAGGACAAGGGGCTGGGCGAGCCGACCACGACGTACCGGCTGCGTGACTGGCTGCTGTCCCGGCAGCGCTACTGGGGCTGCCCGATCCCGATCGTGCACTGCGACACGTGCGGCGACGTACCCGTGCCCGACGACCAGCTGCCGGTGGAGCTGCCCGACCTGCGCGGCGCCGACCTGAAGCCCAAGGGCACCTCGCCGCTGGCCGCGGCCACGGACTGGGTGCGCACGACCTGCCCCGGATGCGGCGGAGAGGCACGCAGAGACACCGACACGATGGACACGTTCGTCGACTCGTCGTGGTACTTCCTGCGCTACTGCTCGCCGAACATGGAGGACGGGCCGTTCGACCCCGAGCAAGTGCGGCGGTGGATGCCCGCGCGGCAGTATGTCGGCGGCGTGGAGCACGCGATCCTGCACCTGCTCTACAGCCGCTTCTTCACCAAGGTGCTGCACGACATGGGGATGCTGGACTTCGTCGAGCCGTTCGACGCGCTGCTGAACCAGGGCCAGGTGATCAACCAGGGCAAGGCGATGAGCAAGTCGCTGGGCAACGGTGTCGACCTGGGTGAGCAGATCGACCGATACGGCGTCGACGCCGTGCGCCTGACCATGGTGTTCGCCGGCCCGCCCGAGGACGACATCGACTGGGCCGACATGTCACCGGCAGGTTCGCTGAAGTTCCTGCAGCGCGCGTGGCGCGTCGCCGGTGACGTGGCCAGCGCTCCTGGCGTCGATGTGACGACAGGTGATCTGGCGCTGCGGCAGGTCACGCATCGCACCGTGCACGAGGCGACCGGGCTGCTGGACTCGTTCCGGTTCAACGTGGTCGTGGCGCGCATCATGGAGCTGGTCAACGCCACCCGCAAGGCCATCGACTCGGGGCCCGGCGCAGCCGACCCAGCCGTACGCGAGGCCGCCGAGGCGGTCGCAGTGCTGCTGAGCCTGGTCGCGCCGTACACCGCCGAGGAGATGTGGGAGCGGCTGGGTCACCAGCCCACGGTGGCCAAGGCCGGCTGGCCGTCGGTCGACCCCGCGCTGCTGGTGCAGGAGACCGTGACCGCGATCGTGCAGGTGCAGGGCAAGCTGCGGGCCAAGCTGGAGGTCTCACCGGAGATCGGCGACTTCGAGCTGGAGGAGCTGGCGCTGGCCGACGCGCACGTGCAGCGGGCGATCGCGGGCAAGCAGGTCCGCAAGGTGATCGTGCGGGCACCGAAGCTGGTCAACCTGGTCGTCGGCTGACGTCCTCGCGTCCGCGTTCGCGGCTGACCAGCAGGACGCTGTCGCGTGCGACCTGCGAGCACGACCGGGTGAACGACTCCAGTGGTCCGCGGCCCACTGCGGTGATGCACAGCATCGCGAACGCGGTGGCGCCGAGCACGTGCAGCACATACAGCTCCACGGTGTCTCGTGGCGGACCGACCTCGAGGTCGAGCGCCACCAGGTGCAGCGTGTAAAGCGTCAGGGTCATGGCCCCGGCGGCGAACACGACGCGCAGCACGCGCGGAACGGCCTGGCAGACCAGCAGGCACAGGCCGACCACGACCATCGCGCTGCCGATGGTCTGGAACAGGTCGAACGTCGTGCTCGAGTGCGGCGCGGCCGTAGTCAGCCACCACCACGACGTGGTCGGCGTCGTGCCGAACGTGCCGCGCACGAGCGCCTGGTCGACCGGCATCAGGTCGAACGGCGAGGAGTCCGGAGCCGTGGCCCGCAGGTGCGCGAGGCCGTCGAGCCGGTGCAGGATCAGCCACGACGTACCCCAGGCGGCGAACGCCAGGACGACGCCGGTCACGGTCAGGCCGACGGCCACACTGATGCGACGCAACGGCAGCCGGCCGATCGCCATGCCGGCCAGCAGATAGGCCAGCCACTGGAACGTGGGGTAGTAGCCGGTGAAGACCAGCTCCGTGACCAGCCGGAGCGGGTACTGCAGGAGGAAGTCCAAGGACGGGCTAGGGCCCAGGCGTTCGGGCAGATGCTCGCGCACGAGGTGGCTGAGCACCGGCGAGACGACGGCCCACCCGGCAGCGAGAGCGGCCAGCGTGCGCCAGCCCAGGCCGAGGAACGGCAGCCCGAACACGAACAGCACCCCGTAGTAGGTCAGGATCACCGCGATGCCGGTGTCGAGCTGGCCGAGGAAGAGGCCGAGCACGGCGATGACGGCGGCCCGGACGAGGATGCCGGCCCGCGCCGCCCGCAGCGCCGTACGCCGCGACGGTCGCTGCGTTCCGTCGGGCGTTCGCTCGGGGGTCGCCTCGGTGGTCCGGTCGGGGGTCTCCTCGGGGCCTGCCCCGGTGGACTCCGCCTGCGTCGGATCCGCGTCGGCGGGTGTGCTCGCGGCGCGGGCGGTGATCAGCGCCAGGCTCACCCCGGCCAGCAGCGCGAACAGCGCAGCCGCGCGGCCGCCCGCGACCTGCTGCCACCACGCCACCGTGCGCCCGTCGACGCTGTCGGGCAGCAGGTGGGTGGCCATCATCCCGAAGAGCGCCAGGGCGCGGGCCATGTCGATGCCGACGATCCGCCGGTCGTCCGAGCCCACCTGCGGGCCGGAGGTCGTCGGCTCGGTCTTCGCCACGTTCGCGAGTATGCCTGACGCCACGGTGGCCGCCCGACGGTTAGGGGCCTCCGGCGACCGGCGCCAGGGTAGCCTCGCGGCCATGTCCAGCCGGATCGTCCTGGTCACCGACTCGACGTCGATGCTCTCCGCCGATGTCGTGCAGGCGCACGACGTCACGGTGGTGCCGTTGCAGGTGGTCGTCGACAGCCGGTCGTACGACGAGAGCACCGACAGCGACGCGGCGATGGTCGCCGACGAGCTGCGCGCCGGGAAGCCCGTCAGCACCTCGAGGCCGAGCCCGCAGGCATTTCTGGAGGTCTACGAGGAGCTCGCGCGCGGGGGCGCCGACGCCGTCGTCTCGGTGCACCTGTCCGGCGAGATCTCGGGTACCTGCGAGTCGGCCCGGCTGGCGGCGCGCGACGCGCCCGTGCCGGTCGAGGTCGTCGACTCACGGCTGGTGGGCGTGGGAACCGGGTTCGCCGTACTCGCGGCCGCCGAGGCGCTGGCCAGCGGCGCCGACGCCCCGAAGGCGGCCGACGCCGCTCGCCGTCGTGCCGCCGCGACGACCTCGCTGTTCTACGTCGACACCCTCGAGCACCTGCACCGGGGCGGACGCATCGGCGCAGCGGCCAAGCTCGTCGGGTCGGTGCTCGCGGTCAAGCCACTGCTGCAGCTCGACGACGGCCGGGTCGTGCCGCTGGAGAAGGTGCGTACGTCGGCACGAGCGCTCGGCCGGCTGGAGCAGCTCGCGGTCGAGGCCGCGGGCAGCGAGGACGTGGACATCGCCGTGGCGCACCTGGCCAACCCGGAGCGGGCCGAGAAGGTGGCCGCGAACCTGAAGGACCGCGTTCCCGGCATCCAGGACCTCTCGGTCGGCGAGGTCGGCGCGGTCATCGGTGCGCACGTCGGGCCCGGCATGGTGGCCGTCGTGATCGCCCCGCGGGTCTGAGGCGCCCGACTGCGACGTCCCGACCCCGGTTCTCTCCACGGCCGGTGTCGATCGGCCCGTCGTCCACAGCCGGCCGTCGCGGGTCTGCTCAGCCTCCCGGCCGCTGCCTAGCCTCCCCGCATGAGTGTCCGAAAGACAGCGTTGGACCTGTCCGCGGCCGAGCTCGCGCGACGACGTCTCAGCCGGCTCGGCGCCGAGCTGTCGCCACCGGCCGAGGCGCGGGACGCTGCCCTCACTGCGGGCCCGCCACCATCCACGGGCGACCCCCGGCGGCCCTCCTGGGCCGACCACCGCACGGAGGCATGGCAGGCGGCCGAGCCGCCGGCGGCTCCGTTGCGGGCGGCCACCTCCGCTGACTCGGTCGCTGCACCGGCCGCTGCACCAGCCACGGCGCGCCGGGGCCGGCACGCCGGCGAGCGGTTGTCGTGGATCGGCCGGGGCGTCGACCGGGCAGGCGACGCCCTTCCACCCGGCCTGCAGGGCCGGCTCGCCATCACCGCCCACCACGTCACCGTGGTCGCCCTCGTTCTCGCCGCGGCGATGGCGGTCGCGGCCTGGATCGCGATCCGGTCGGCACCCGCCCCCGTGTCCCCTCCACGACAGGCCTCCCTGCGGCTCCCGGCCGCTCCGGCGGCGCCCTCCGCAGCGCCCACGGTCGAGCCCGTCGGCACCTCGGCTCTCGCGCCGGCTCCGCCGGGCGCCGGGGCGTCGGCGCCATCCGCGACGGCGGTCTTCGTGCACGTGACGGGCAAGGTGCGCCGGCCGGGGGTGGTCGAGCTGGCCGCGGGCTCCCGGGTGATCGACGCGGTGGAGAAGGCCGGAGGAGCCCGAGCCGGTGTCAGGCTGGGCACGCTCAACCTGGCCCGCCCGGTGGTCGACGGAGAGCAGATCGCGGTCGGGGTGCGGGTGCCCGCGGTGGCACCTCCTGCGCCGCTGGGAGCCGTGTCGACGACTCCGCCGATCGCCGGGACCACCGCCGGTGTCCCCGGCTCCCTGGTCAACATCAACACAGCCGACCAGCTCGGCCTCGAGGAGCTACCCGGCGTCGGGCCGGTGACCGCGACCAGCATCATCGAATGGCGCACGGAGCACGGCGGGTTCAGCACCGTCGACGAGCTGCTCGAGGTCTCGGGCATCGGCGAGGTCACGCTGGAGGAGCTGCGTGACCTGGTCACGATCTGACCCGCCTGCGCCCTCACCGGAGCCGGCGGCGGACCCCGTCGCGCGCCCGGTGGCGAGCCGTGGCCTCGGCTCCCGCGACGCCGGCTCGGCTCGTGAGCGGGCCGACTTCCGGCTGCTGCCCGCAGCGCTGGCGGTGTGGTGCGCCGCCGGGGTTGCGCAGGGCCTGCCGGTCCGACACAACCTGGCCGGGGCGGGTCTGCTGGTGCTGCTGGGGCTTCTGGTCGCGCGCCGGCGGCGGGTCTGGGGGGTGCCGGTGCTGCTCGTCGCCGCGGCGCTGGCGGTGACCGCACTGCGGCTCGCGGGCGTGGAGGCGGGTTCGGTGCGTGCGCTGGCCGACGAGCGGGCGGTGGTCTCGGGGACCGCGCAGGTGGTGACCGACCCCAAGCTGCGTCCCGGCCGGTTCGGTGACTTCGTGGTGCTGCGCGTGCTGTTCACCCGGGTGACCGGACGCGGCACGACGACGCGGGTGCGCACGCCGGTGCTGGTCATCGCCGACCCGGCGTGGCGTGCGGTGGTGCCCGGGCAACGGCTGCAGGTCTCGGGTCGGCTGGATGCCGCCGACGGTCACGATCTGGCCGGAGTGCTGGTCGCGCGGGGACCGCCCGTCGTGGTCGGCGATCCCGGGCCGGTCGGTCGAGCGGTCAACGACCTGCGTGCCGGGCTGCGCGAGTCGGTGTCCGGCCTTCCGGCCGCCGAGCGGTCGCTGGTGCCGGCGCTGGTCGACGGCGACGACTCGGGGATGCCCGAGGAGGTGGCCGACGACTTCCGTACCACCGGGCTGACCCACCTGCTTGCCGTGTCGGGGGCCAACCTGACGCTGGTGCTCGCGTTCGTCCTCGTGCTGGGCCGCTGGTGCGGCGTGCGGGCCCGCGGGCTGCTGGTGCTCGGCGTGCTCGGAGTGGTCGGCTTCGTGCTGCTCGCCCGCACCGAACCCAGCGTCCTGCGGGCGGCCGCCATGGGAGTCGTCGCGCTCGCCGGCCTGAGTGCCGGCGGCCGGCGCCGCGGGACTCGGGCGCTGTGCGTCGCGGTGGTCGTGCTCGTGCTGCTCGACCCCTGGCTGGCACGTTCGGTGGGGTTCGCCCTGTCGGTCCTCGCCACCGCGGGCATCCTCCTGCTCGCGCCGCCGTGGCGCGACGCGCTGAGCCGGTGGATGCCGAGGCTGCTCGCGGAGGCGCTCGCGGTTCCGCTGGCCGCGCAGATCGTGTGCACGCCCCTCGTGGCCGCGATCTCCGACCAGGTCAGCGTGGTCGCCGTGTTCGCCAACCTGCTGGCCGCACCGGCAGTGGCGCCGGCGACGGTCCTCGGGGTGGTCGCGACCCTGCTGGCTCCGGTCAGCGGTCTGCTGGCGTCCGTGGCGGGGTGGCTGGCGGGTCGGGCCGCGTGGTGGATCATCACCGTCGCCGAACGTGGCGCCGAGCTTCCCGGCGCGGCCGTGCCGTGGTCGGCGACGCCGGGCGCGCTGGTGCTGCTGACGACGCTGTGCCTGCTCGGTGTGCTGGCGATGGGCTGGGTGCTGTCCCGGCCGGTGGTGTCACTGGCACTGGCGCTGACCGCGGCGGTGCTGGTCGTGCGTCCGGCCGACGCGCTCGGCTGGCCACCGGCGGACTGGGTGATGGTGGCGTGTGACGTGGGCCAGGGAGACGCGGTCGTGCTCAACGCCGGAGACGGCGACGCCGTTGTCGTCGACACCGGACCCGACCCGGGCGCGGTCGACCGCTGCCTGGACCGGCTGGAGGTCGAGTCGGTGCCACTGGTCGTGCTCTCGCATCTGCACGCCGACCACGCAGAGGGACTGAGCGGTGTGTCCGACGGGCGCACTGTCGGGGAGGTCGAGATCGGCTCGTCGAGCACCCCTGCCGAGCAGTTCCGCTCGGTGCTGACGTGGACCCAGCGCAACCGGATTTCTGCCCGGCGGGCCGTCTACTCCGAGCGGCGCCGCCTCGGCGCGCTGTCGTGGCGGGTCATCGCACCGGAGGGTGCCGCGTCTTGGTCTCCGACGGCCGAGAGCAGCGACGAGAACAACGCCAGCCTGGTGCTGCTCGCCCGCTACCGCGGGTTGCGCATGCTGCTCACCGGTGACATCGAACCGGAGGCGCAGCAGGCGCTGCTGCGGTCCGGCTACGGGCTCCGGGCCGACGTCCTCAAGGTTCCGCACCACGGGTCGCGCTACCAAGAGCCGGCGTTCCTGACCGCCGTCGGTGCCGACGTCGCCGTGGTGTCCGCCGGCCGTGACAACGACTACGGCCATCCGGCCGAGACGACGCTGCGGCTGCTGCAGCGCGAGGGCACCGACGTCTACCGCACCGACCTGGCCGGCGACGTGGCCGTGCTCTGGTCCGACGGCGACCTGCGGGTGAAGACCCGACGCTGACCGCGTGACGGCGCCGAGTGCGGGGGAGCGCCGTGACATAGTGAGCGGCGATGGCCCCACGCACCGCCCCCGACGTTCTCGGCAAGGTCACGTTGATCACCGGCGGCGAGGAGTTCCTCGCCGAGCGAGCGATCCGCACTGTCGTCGACGCCGTACGCTCCGCCGACCCCGATGCCGACCTCACGGAGACGGTGGGCGCCGAGGTCGGCCCCGGTGCGCTGGCCGAGCTCACCAGCCCGTCGCTGTTCGCGGAGCGGCGGGCGGTGGTCGTGCGTGACCTCCCCGAGGTGCCCGATGACGGGGTCGCCGGCCTGCTCGCCTGCGCGGCGCAACCGCCCGACGACATCGCGCTGGTGCTGGTGCATCCCGGCGGCCAGAAGGGTAAGGGGATGCTCGACAAGCTGCGCAAGGCCGGCGTGAGCGAGGTCAGGTGCGAGGCGCCGAAGGCCTACGAGCTGCCCCGGTTCGCCGCGGCGGAGGTGCGCCGGGCCGGCGGCCGGGTCGACGACGAGGCCGCGGGCGCCCTCGTCGACGCTGTGGGCACGGACCTGCGGGCGCTGGCCGGAGCGGCCGCACAGCTGGCCAACGACTTCTCCGGCGAGGCGATCACCGACGAGCACGTGGGCCGCTACTTCGGCGGGCGGGCCGAGGTGAAGGGGTTCGCTGTCGCCGACGCCGCGATCTCCGGTCAGCTGGCTCCTGCGCTGGAGCAGCTGCGCTGGGCGCTCAACAACGGCGTCGTGCCGGTGTTGATCACCAGCGCGTTCGCCAGTGGGCTACGTGCGTTGGCGCGGTACACCACAGCGCCCCGCGGGCTGCAGGAGGGTGAGCTGGCCCGAGAGGTCGGCGTGCCTCCGTGGAAGCTCCGGTCGCTGCGCGGCCAGGCGAGGGGCTGGGGACCGAGCGGGCTCGCGGACGCCATCACGGCTGTGGCGCGAGCCGACGCCGACGTCAAGGGTGCCTCCGGCGACCCCGACCACGCGCTCGAGCGGATGGTGCTGGCTGTCGCCGAGGCACGCGCCGGCCGCTGAGTCCGGCTGACCCCTGCGGCGACCAGCACGCCGCCCCAGCACCCGTCAGGCCCGGACATGACGAAGGCGCCGTCCCGGTGGGACGACGCCTGCGTGCAGCGGTGCGGGTGCGCCTAGAGCGAGGCCGCGCGCTTGGTGATGGCCGACTTCTTGTTGGCGGCCTGGTTCTTGTGGATGACCCCGGCCGACGCGGCCTGGTCGAGCTTGCGGTTGGCGGCCTGAGCGGCCTGCTGCGCCTTGTCGTTGTCACCGGAGTCGGCGGCCTCGCGGAAGCGGCGGATGGCCGTCTTGATCGACGACTTGACCGACTTGTTGCGCTCGCGGGCGAGCTCGTTCTGCCGGTTGCGCTTGATCTGGGACTTGATGTTCGCCACGAAGCAGCTGCCTTTGATGAAGTGTGGGACGAGGACTGCGCTAGGCACCGGACCCTCGGCGAGTACAGCAATGCCGGGTCGGCGCTCAACGCGCGACTGCCCAGGTTAGCAGCGGGCGCGGTTTCCGCTCAAATCGGGTCAGCGACTCGCTCGGCCTCGTCGCGCAGCGCCTCCAGGGTCGCGCGCATCCCGCGGATGTTGGTCTGCTCGCGCGAGCCCATCGCAGCGTCGAGCACGCGGCGTGCCACTCTCGGCCGCCGGTCGGTCCAGCGTTCGGTGACCGTGCACCCGCGTTCACTGGCGTCGATGGCGTACTCCCAGCGCGCCACCTTGACCGGGCCGACCGTGATCTCGAACGCGAACGTGCGACCGGGGTCTGCGGTCACCACCTCGCCGAACGTCGACCAGCAGACCTTGCCGCGGCGGTTGTGCCCGATGAACCTCGCGCCCGCCTCCGGGCTGCGCACCGGGCCGCGCCAGGTGATCCCCGTGCACTCGGGGCTCCAGGAGCCCATCCTGGGCAGGTCGCTGATCAGCGCGTAGATCGCGGCGGGCTCGGCGGCGATCTCGACGGAGTCGGTCAGGTCAGACATGCCACCGCAGTAAACCAGGCGCCGCGCGTGGGATGATGGGCCGGTACCGCGCACCGTCGTGCGCCTCGATCCCCACACATGTCCCCAACCGGAAGTGGTTCGTGCCTCAGCCTCCCGCCGCGCCGAAGCCCGGTCGTACCGATCCCGCGATCATCCGCAACTTCTGCATCATCGCGCACATCGACCACGGCAAGTCCACGCTGGCCGACCGCATGCTGCAGCTCACCGGGGTCGTGGAGGGCCGCTCGATGCGGGCGCAGTACCTCGACAGGATGGACATCGAGCGCGAGCGCGGCATCACGATCAAGAGCCAGGCAGTGCGGATGCCCTGGCATCCCGACGGGCGTGACCCGGCCGAGCCGCCGTACGTGCTCAACATGATCGACACTCCCGGCCACGTCGACTTCACCTACGAGGTGTCCCGGTCGCTGGCCGCGTGCGAGGGTGCGGTGCTGCTCGTCGACGCGGCGCAGGGCATCGAGGCGCAGACGCTGGCAAACCTCTACCTGGCGCTCGAGGCCGACCTGCACATCATCCCGGTGCTGAACAAGATCGACCTGCCGAGTGCGCAGCCGGACAAGTACGCCGCGGAGCTCGCGCACATCATCGGCTGCGACGAGTCGGAGGTGCTCCGCGTCTCGGCGAAGACCGGCGACGGCGTCGAGGACCTGCTCAACCTCATCGTCGAACAGGTGCCGTCCCCTCGCGGGGAGGCCGAGGCCCCGGCCCGGGCCATGATCTTCGACTCCGTCTACGACACCTACCGCGGCGTGGTCACCTACGTGCGGGTCATCGACGGCGGGCTCAGCCACCGGGACCGGATCAAGATGATGTCGACCGGTGCGGTGCACGAGATGCTCGAGGTCGGCGTGATCTCGCCGGATCCGATCAAGACCCAGGACATCGGGGTGGGCGAGGTCGGCTACCTCATCACCGGGGTCAAGGACGTGCGCCAGTCCCGCGTCGGTGACACCGTCACCTCTGCCAACCGGCCGGCGACCGATCCGCTCGCCGGCTACCGGCACCCCAACCCGATGGTGTTCGCCGGCCTGTACCCGATCGATGGCGACGAGTACCCGACGCTGCGCGACGCGCTCGACAAGCTGCAGCTCAACGACGCCGCGCTGGCGTACGAGCCGGAGACGTCGGGAGCCCTGGGCTTCGGCTTCCGCTGCGGCTTCCTCGGACTGCTGCACCTGGAGATCGTGCGCGAACGCCTCGAGCGCGAGTTCGGCCTCGACCTGATCTCAACCGCGCCCAACGTCGTCTATCGCGTCCTGATGGAGGACGGCACCGAGCACGACGTGACCAACCCCAGCGAGTACCCCGTGGGCAAGATCGCCGAGGTGCACGAGCCGATGGTGAGTGTGACCCTGCTCACGCCCAGCGAGTTCATCGGTGCGGTGATGGAGCTGTGCCAGAGCCGGCGGGGCGCGATGCGGTCCATGGACTACCTGTCCGAGGACCGGGTCGAGCTGCGCTACACGCTGCCGCTGGCCGAGATCGTCTTCGACTTCTTCGACGCGCTGAAGTCGCGCACCAAGGGCTACGCGTCGCTGGACTACGAGCCGGTCGGCGAGCAGGTGGCCGACCTGGTGAAGGTCGACATCCTGCTGCAGGGCGACCCGGTCGACGCGTTCAGCGCGATCGTGCACCGTGACCAGGCGTACTCCTACGGCGTGGCACTGGCGCAGAAGCTCAAGGAGCTGATCCCGCGCCAGCAGTACGAGGTGCCGATCCAGGCTGCGATCGGGGCGCGGGTGATCGCGCGAGAGACCATCCGGGCGATCCGCAAGGACGTCCTTGCCAAGTGCTACGGCGGCGACATCACCCGTAAGCGCAAGCTGCTGGAGAAGCAGAAGGAAGGCAAGAAGCGGATGAAGATGGTGGGCCGCGTCGAGGTCCCGCAGGAGGCGTTCATCGCCGCCCTGTCCACCAGCGGCGGCGGCCCCGACAAGGGCAAGAAGTAGCCCGATGCCGGCGTACGTCCACTCCGTCAACCACGGCAGGGTCTTCGAGGCCGCGTGGGCCGGGCGTCTGCGGCGTACGGCGATCGACAAGCGGCCGGTCACGCAGGCCGTCGCCGTCGGCGAGCTCGGTGTCGCCGGGGACGAGCAGGCCGACACCAAGTACCACGGCGGCCGCGACAAGGCCGTCTACGCGTTCGCCCGCGAGGACCTCGACCGCTGGGAGCAGCTGCTGGGTCGCAGCCTGCACGACGGGCAGTTCGGCGAGAACCTCACCACCGCCGGCATCGACGTCAACGACGCACTGGTCGGGGAGCGGTGGCGAGTCGGCGAGGCCCTGCTCGAGGTCTGCTCGGTGCGCATCCCGTGCCGGGTCTTCGCGAACTGGCTGGAGGAGCAGGGGTGGGTGCGCCGGTTCACCGCCGACGCCCGCCCTGGCCCCTATCTTCGGGTCGTCGAGCCCGGCCTGGTGGCCGCGGGAGACCCGATCGCCGTCGAGCACCGGCCGACGCAACAGCTGACCGTCAGTACGGTGTTCCGGGCCATGACCACCCGGCCGGATCTGCTGCCGCTGCTGCTGGAGGTGCCGGCCCTGGAGGACGATCTCGCGGACCAGGCGCGCAGACGGTTGCGGGCCGAACCTACCCTGGGGTAGCCAACTGCTCTACCTTTTGCTCACTACGATTCGTCGACCAGCCGAACGACCGTCGATCATCGTCGGCACGCGACCGCGACCACAGCCTGAAAAGGAAGCACATGTCCGAAGCCGCCACCGTCAACGACGCACACCGCTACCTGGCCGAGCGCGCGCCCAACGTGGGCCGGATGTTCCTCGACCGGGTGGAGCAGACGCCGGACCAGGTCGCCTACCGCTTCCCCGAGGGCGAGAGCTGGACGACGCAGACCTGGCACGAGACCGGCGCCCGCGTGCGCAGCCTGGCGGCGGGCCTGGTGGCGCTGGGCATCGAGCCGGAGGAACGCGTCGCGATCGTGTCCGGCACGCGCTTCGAGTGGATCCTCGCCGACCTGGCGATCATGTGCGCCGGTGCGGCGACCACGACCGTCTACCCGAGCACGGTTCCCACCGACGTGGGCTTCATCCTGGCCGACTCGCAGAGCCGCATCGCCTTCGCCGAGGACGACGAGCAGATCGCGAAGATCCGCGAGCGTCGCAGCGAGCTGCCCCAGCTCACCAAGGTGGTCACGTTCAGCGGGACCTCCGACGGCGACACCGTGATCTCGATGGACGAGCTGAGCAAGCTCGGCGACGAGCTGCTGACCGAGCAGCCCGACGTGATCGACCACCGGGTCGAGGGCACCGAGCCCGAGAGCCTCGCCACGCTGATCTACACCTCCGGGACCACCGGCCGGCCCAAGGGCGTCCGCCTGCGGCACAACAGCTGGACCTACGAGGGCGCCGCGGTCGCGTCCCAGGACATCCTCAGCATCGACGACGTGCAGTACCTCTGGCTGCCGATGGCGCACTCGTTCGGCAAGGTGCTGCTCACCACGCAGCTGTGCATCGGGTTCGAGACCGCGGTCGACGGGCGCGTCGACAAGATCATCGACAACCTCGCCGTCGTACGCCCGACGTTCATGGGCGCCGCCCCGCGAATCTTCGAGAAGGCGCACGGGCGGATCGTCACCATGACCCAGAACGAGGGCGGGCCGAAGGCGAAGATCTTCGACTGGGCGTTCAAGGTCGGGATCGACGTCAGCCAGCGCAAGCTCAAGGGGCAGGGCGTGCCCCCGCACCTGGCCGTGCAGCACAAGGTCGCCGACGCGCTGGTGTTCTCCAAGATCCGGGCGCGGTTCGGCGGCCGGGTGCGGTTCTTCATCTCCGGCGCGGCCGCGCTGAACCGTGACGTGGCCGAGTGGTTCCACGCCGCCGGCATCCTGATCCTGGAGGGCTACGGCCTGACCGAGACCTCGGCCGGCTCGGCGGTCAACCGCCCCGACAACTACCGGTTCGGCACGGTCGGCATCCCCTTCGACGGCACCGAGTTCAAGATCGCCGGGGACGGCGAGATCCTGATCAAGGGGCCCGGGGTGATGCAGGGGTACCACCACCTCGAGGAGCAGACCGAGGAGACGCTCAAGGACGGCTGGCTGCACACCGGCGACATCGGCGAGATCGACGGCGACGGCTTCGTGCGCATCACCGACCGCAAGAAGGACCTGTTCAAGACCTCCGGCGGCAAGTACGTCGCGCCGTCGCTGATCGAGGGCAGGTTCAAGGCGGTCTGCCCGTACGCCAGCCAGATGGTGGTGCACGGCAGCGAGCGCAACTTCTGCACGGCGATCATCACCCTCGACCCCGATGCGATGCAGCAGTGGGCCGAGCACAACGGCATGGAGGGCCGGTCCTACGAGCAGATCGTGACCTCGCCGGAGGTGCAGGCGATGGTCGACGGCTACGTCAAGGAGCTCAACGCCAAGCTCAACCGGTGGGAGACGATCAAGAAGTTCATCGTCCTCGAGCACGACCTGTCGGTGGAGTCGGGCGAGGTCACCCCGTCGCTGAAGGTCAAGCGCAAGATCGTCGAGCAGAACTACCGCGACCGGCTGGACGCCCTGTACGGGTGACGCTGTACGGGTGACGCTGGACGGGTGACGCTGGACGGCTGACGAGGGCGAGCCCGGCCACCGCCTGGGTGGTGCTGGGATGATGGAGCGGTGCCTTCCACACTGCCCGACGGAGCGCCCGCGCCGGCCGACGGCGCCCTGCCCGGCTGGGCGCTGCGCGGGCTGACCGGCAGGCCGTTCGGGGTCTACGTGCACGTGCCGTTCTGCACGGTCCGGTGCGGCTACTGCGACTTCAACACCTACACCGCGGCCGAGCTCGGCACGACGCCGGGCGCGTCGCGGGCGTCGTACCACCAGGCGGCGACCGCCGAGCTGCGGCTGGCGGGGCAGGTTCTGAGGTCGGCCGCGCCCGCCGCCGACACCGTCTTCTTCGGTGGAGGTACGCCGACGCTGCTGCCCGCGGACGACCTCGCCGCGATCCTCGGCGCGGTCCGCGACGAGCTCGGCCTGACCCGCGACGCCGAGGTCACCACCGAGGCCAACCCCGACAGCGTCGACCCCGAGTCCCTCGGGCGACTGCGCGCGGCCGGGTTCAACCGCATCTCGTTCGGGATGCAGTCCGCGGTGCCGCACGTTCTGGCGACCCTCGACCGCACGCACGACCCGGCGCGGGTTCCGCAGGCAGTGCGGTGGGCGCGCGAGGCCGGGTTCGAGCAGGTGAGCCTCGACCTGATCTACGGCACACCGGGGGAGTCCGAGGGCGACTGGCGGGCAAGCCTGGAGCAGGCGCTCGCGAGCGAGCCCGACCACGTCAGCGCCTACGCGCTGATCGTGGAGGAGGGCACCGCGCTCGAACGGCGCATCCGCCGCGGCGAGCTGGCGGCACCGGACGACGACGAGGTCGCCGACAAGTACCTCCTGGCCGAGGAGGTGCTCTCGGCGCACGGTCTCGGCTGGTACGAGGTCTCCAACTGGGCACGCGACGCGGCCGCCCGCTGCCGGCACAACGAGACCTACTGGCGTGGCGGCAGCTGGTGGGGCGTCGGACCCGGCGCGCACTCGCACGTCGCCGGGGTGCGCTGGTGGAACGTCAAGCACCCCGCGGCCTACGCCGACCGCCTCGCGACGGGCACGAGCCCGGCGCAGGCGCGTGAGCTCCTCGACGACGAGACCCGGCGGGTCGAACGCGTGCTGCTCGAGCTCCGCCTGATCGACGGGCTGCCCGTCGACGTGCTCGACGAGTACGGCGCCAAGGCCGCGGCCGGGGTCGTCGACCGCGGCCTCGCCGATCCGGACGCGTTCGGCGCGGGCCGGGTGGTGCTCACGGTGCGTGGGCGGCTGCTGGCCGACGCCGTCGTCCGCGACCTGCTGCCCTGATACGTGTGCCGGGTGCGGGTCGCTCAGTCCGCGGTCACGAAGTCGATGAGCTCCTCGACCCGTCCGAGCAGTGCGGGTTCGAGGTCGGCGTAGGTCCCGACCCGGCCGAGGATCCGCTTCCACGCGTGGGCGATGTCGGCCTGGTTGCGGTGCGGCCAGCCGAGCGACTGGCAGATGCCCTGCTTCCACGGCACCGAGCGCGGAATGCTCGGCCAGGCCGACAGGCCGAGCCGTTGCGGCTTCACCGCCTGCCACACGTCGACGTAGGGGTGGCCCACCACGAGCACGTGCGCGCCGTCGCGGCCGCGCGTGACGCCCTGCGCGATCCGGCGCTCCTTCGATCCCGGCACCAGGTGGTCGACGAGCACACCGACCCGGCGGCCCGGACCGGGTCCGAAGTCGCGCAGCACGCTCGGCAGGTCGTCGACGCCCTCGAGGTACTCCACCACCACGCCCTCGACGCGCAGGTCGTCGCCCCACACCTTCTCGACCAGCTCCGCGTCGTGGCGCCCCTCCACGAAGATCCGGCTCTGCCGGGCCACCCGCGCCGGCGCGTCGTGCACGGCGACCGACCCCGAAGCGGTGCGCGTCGCCTTCTTCGGCACAGACCGCGCTGGCGGCCGGACGATCACCGGGCGGCCCTCCAGCAGGAAGCCCGGACCCAGCGGGAAGGTCCTGCGCCTTCCCTTCCGGTCCTCGAGGTCGACCGTGCCGAGGTCGCGGTCCAGGCGCACGACCGCTCCGCAGAAGTCGGTCGTGACCTCCTCGAGCACCATGCCGGGCTCGGCCGCGACCTCCGTCGCGCGCCCGCGTCTGGGGGCGCGCCAGTCACCGGCCAGGACATCGTTGCCGTAGCGGTCGGAGGCAGCCACGAGCGCCGAGGCTAGCGCTCGATCACGACCGGTTCGCGTCGGCTCGCCGGGGTCTCCGCCGTGCGGTTCATCTCGCGGAACGCGGGACGCACCGCGGGCAGCATCGTGGCCAAGAAGTACGCCGCGCCGCACGCCAGCAACGCCGGGGCCAGCCCCGCCGCGGTGACGAGCAGCCCGCCCACGACCCCGCCCAGCGGGATGCCGACCCAGCACAGGGACGTCGTGAGCGCGGTGACCCGGCCCATCATCGGCCGGGGCACGCGTTCGAACACCACGGCACCGAGGATCGGGTTGAGGAACCCGGACGCGAACCCGGCCGACACCGCGACCGCGAGCACGCTCCACAGCGGCACGTCGAAGGCCAGGACGACGAACCGAGGCGCGCCGGTGATGAGGAACGCCACGAGATAGGTGACGAACCGCGGCAGCCGGTGCCCGATCGCGGCCGCGATCACGGCACCGCCCACGGACGCCGCCGAGAACACCCCGAACAGCAGCCCCACGGTCTCCGCGCCGAAGCCGCCGTCCTTGGCCCACACCGGCACCAGCACCACCGTGTAAGCCAGGTCGAGCAGGTTGGTGACGGCCAGCATCATGGTGATCCCGATCAGCACCTTGTCGTGGCGCAGGAACTCCCAGCCGCTGCGCAGCCGGCCGAGGTAGCCCATGGCGTCGTCGTCACCCTCGCCACGGTGTACGGCCCTGGGGGCGGTGAGACCGATCAGCAGCGCGGCCACGCCGAAGCTCGCGGCATCGACCACGAGCGCGTTCGCCGGCCCGATGGCCGCGACGAGCAACCCGGCGAGCGCGGCGCCCGCGGTCGAGGCGAGCCGTTCCGAGGCACTGGCCAGCCCGGTGGCCCGCTCCATCGGGACCTCGGCCGCGTCCACGATGTCGGGGACCAGCGCGTGCTTGGCCGCGTCGCCCGGGCCGCGGAACACCCCGAGCAGCACGACCAGGCCCAGCAGCAGGGGCAGCGACAGCGCGTCGACCGCATGCAGCGCGGGCACGAGCGCAACGGTGAGCATGCTGGCGGTGTCGCTGACCATGCAGACGCGGCGTCCGCCGATGCGGTCGATCAGCGGTCCACTGCCTGCCCGGGCGAGCACGTACGGCGCCATCTCGGCGAAGCCGACGAGCCCGGTCAGCGACGCGCTCTCGGTCGTGGTCAGCACCAGCCACGGGATCGCGATCATCGACAGCCGGGTGCCGCACAGCGACACCAGCTCGGCGGCGAGCCAGCCGTACAGCGGCACGCGACGTCTCGTCGCCGATGTCGGGGTCCCGGCGGTGCTCACAGGTCGTCCGGGGGATCGAGCGCGCCGGGGCGCGGGAACGCCTGGAGGAGCACGCGGAAGTGCCCGGCATCGGCGGGTGCGTCCTCGTCGTCGGGTCGCCACCAGCGGTAGCGGCCCATCACCTCATGCAGCTCGCGCACGAGGGAGTGCGCCTCGTCCGGTGTCAGCCGTAGCGACCAGTCGCTGAAGTCGGAGGCGCGCCGCCAGGGGCCCTCGAGCGTCGACTGGTCCTCGACCGCCCGCTGGATCTGCCGGTTGTACGTGACGGCGGCGGCCTGCAGGAACGCGTTCTGCGCGTCGCGGGTGGGCTCGTCGCTGCCTTCGTCGATGGGCACGCGAGTGGTGCGGTGCGCGGCCCGCCACCAGCGCTCGCGGGCGTTGCCGCGGTCGGGGTCGTCGACCACGAACCCATGCTCGGCGAGCTGGCGCAGGTGGTAGCTGGTCGCCCCGGAGTTGAGGCCGAGCCGTTCGGCCAGCCCGCTGGCCGTCGCCGGGCCCTCCAGCCGGAGCATGCCCAGAATCCGCAGCCGCACGGGGTGCGCGAGCGCGCGCAGGCCTCTCGGCGTGGGGGTCGTGTATTCCGCGGTCACCAGGTCAGAGTAGAACCGCAAAGAAACATTTGCAAATACTTCTTTGCGGATGCTGGCGTCACGTCGGAGGATGGTTGCATGTGGCCCACGGAGGTCGATGCGCTCGAGGGCGAGCAGCGCCGCCTCGCGCAGGCGCGGCCGCAGCCGTGGCGTCCGCCGGACACACCGATGGAAGTGGCCGGCTGCTGGGTGTGCTTCCCGCGCGGCGTCTCCGGTCGCGGCAGCGCCGGCGACCCGGCGTGGTCGGCGGCCGCGGCCACCCGCGCGGGTCACCTGGTCGGCCGGCACGTCCGGGAGGGGGTCGCCGCGGCGCCGTACCTGCCGGGCCTGATGGCACTCCGCGCGGGTGCGCTGCTGGAGTCGGTCGTGCTCCGCCTTCCGCAGGCGCCCGACGTGCTGCTGCTCGACGCGACCGGCCGGGACCACCCGCGGCGCTGCGGACTGACGGTGCACCTCGGCGCGACCCTGGACCTGCCGACGGTCGGGGTCACCCACCGCCCGCTGGAGGCCACGGGCGACTGGCCGCAGGACCGGGCCGGAGCCACCAGTCCGCTGCGCCTCGACGGCGAGGTGGTGGCCTGCTGGCTGCGTACTCGAGCCGGGACCCGGCCGCTGGTGGTGCACCCGGGCTGGCGTACCGACGTCGAGACCTCGCTGACGGTCGTCGGGCAGGCGCTGGCGGGACGGCGTACGCCCGAGCCCCTGCGACATGCGCGACGGCTGGCGCGGCGCGCCAGGGCCGGCCTCGACGCCGGCCCCGATCCACGGACCGTCAGTCGCTGAGCAGCGGCAGCCGTCCCGGCGGGGGCGCCGCGTGGGCGTACCCGCGCCGGACTCCCTCCCGCAGGTGCCCGGGGTCCCACGGCCAGTCGCCCTGGCTCAGCGCCGACTCCAGGGGCACGCCGGCGTGCACGAGCCCGCCGATCGTGTTCGCCACCTGGGCGATGTCGGTGCTCTGGTTCTGCACGAACGCGAGGTCGACCACGGCGCCGTGCCCGGGTACGACGCGCGAGCGCGGCGTCAGCACGCCGAGGGCCACGTCCAGCGTGGTCGGCCACTCCAGCGGGAAGCAGTCCTCGCCGTACATCGGCGGCCCGGACTCCTCGACCAGGTCGCCGGCGAAGACCACGTCGATGTCGGGTACGCGGACCAGGGCGTCGCCGTCGGTGTGGCCACGCCCGGGGTGGAACAGCTCGACGTAGCGGTCGCCGAGGTCGACCGTACGGACCGAGGAGAACGTGGTGTCGGGATAGCGCAGCGCCGTGGCGATCACCTCGGCGTTGAGCGGGTCGTCCGGGTCGTCCTCGCGGCACAGCCGCCTGACCCGGTCGGCGGCGGCGTCCAGACCGGCCGCGGCGTTCTCGTGCGCCACGACGGTCACGCCGTCGAACGCGATGTTGCCGAAGGTGTGGTCGAAGTGCTGGTGGGTGTTGACGACCCAGGCGACCTGGGGGTGCGGCAGCAGCCGGCGGACGTCGTCGCGCAGCGACTCACCCTGCTGCCGGGTTCCGCGGGTGTCTACGACCAGCACGTGGTCGGAGCCCGCGACCACGCCGACGTTGACGTCCCACTCGGGGTACCGCCGCACCCAGCACCGCTCGCCGACCTCGGCCCAGTCATGACCCACGCCACGATGATCACACGCGGCCCGCTCTCCCTCGCGGCGAGATTGCGCGAATGCCCGTGTACGACCTTGCTTCGCCACCGACCTGTGGGGCATTCGCGCAATCTCGACGGGAATGTCAGGCCAGCGGTCGCGGCTCCCCGGCCGCGACCCGCCAGCCAGTAGACTGGCACTCGAATCGACGGAGTGCCAGGGAAGGAGATGCGCAGTCGTGACCGATCGTGCGCTCGACGACCGCAAGCTCGCGGTGCTGCGCGCCATCGTCGAGGACTACGTCTCCACCCAGGAGCCGGTGGGCTCGAAGGCACTGGTCGAGAGGCACCGGCTGGGGGTCTCACCGGCCACCGTGCGCAACGACATGGCCGCGCTGGAGGAGGAGGGCTTCATCGCCCAGCCGCACACCAGCGCCGGGCGCATCCCCACCGACAAGGGCTATCGGCTGTTCGTCGACCGGCTCACCGCGGTGAAGCCGCTCACGTCGGCGGAGAAGCGCGCGATCTCCACGTTCCTCGAGGGCGCGGTCGACCTCGACGACGTCGTGCACCGCACCGTCCGGATGCTCGCGCAGCTCACCCACCAGGTGGCGATCGTGCAGTACCCCACGCTGTCGCGCTCCACCGTCCGCCACGTCGAGCTGGTCACGCTCAACCCCACCCGCCTGCTGCTCGTGCTCATCACCAGCAGCGGCCGGGTCGAGCAGCGGGTGCTGTCCGCCGACGAGCCCTTCGACGACACGGTCCTGGGCGACCTGCGTGCCCGGCTGCTCGCGGTCGTGCTCGGTCAGCGGCTCGGCGACGCCGCGTCCAACCTCGGCGACCTGGTCGAGTCGTTCCCGCCCGAGCACCACCGGATGGTGCGTGGGGTGGTGGCCACGCTGGTCGAGACGATGTCCGACGAGCGCTCCGACGAACGGGTGCTCATCGGCGGTACGGCGAACCTGACCCGCTTCGGTGACGACTTCGAACGGTCGGTCAAGCCGATGCTCGAGGCACTTGAGGAGCACGTCGTGCTCCTCAAGCTCCTCGGCGAGGCGACCAGCCCCAGCACCCTCACTGTCCGCATCGGACACGAGCAGCCCTACCAGGAGCTCGCCAGCACGAGCGTCGTCGCGACCGGCTACGGGCCGGGCGACGACGTGCTCGCCACGCTGGGTATCGTCGGCCCGACCCGGATGGACTACCCCGGCAGCATGGCCGCGGTCCGGGCCGTCGCTCGGTATGTCAGCCGCATCCTGGCCGAGTCCTGAGGTGGGCCGCCAGTCGACGTCCGCGTAACCGAACCCCACGAAAGCACCGCTACTGATGGCCAGGAGCATGAGCCAGGACTACTACGAGACCCTCGGGATCGCGCGGGACGCCAGTCCCGAGGACATCAAGAAGGCGTACCGGCGGCTTGCCCGCAAGCTGCACCCGGACGTCAACCCCGATGCCGCGACCCACGAGAGGTTCAAGGAGGTCACCCGCGCCTACGAGGTGCTCTCCGACCCGGGCAAGCGGGAGATGTACGACCTCGGCGGTGACCCGATGTCCTCCGGCGCCGGCGGCGGCTTCGGCCAGGGCTTCTCGTTCACCGACATCATGGACGCCTTCTTCGGCCAGCAGGGCGGCGCGGCCGGAGGCCGCGGCCCGCGCTCGCGTGTGCGTCGGGGCCAGGACGCGCTGATCCGGATGCAGGTCAGCCTCGCGGAGGCGGCGTTCGGCGCCACCCGCGAGCTCAAGGTCGACACGGCGGTCGCGTGCACGGTGTGCGGCGGCGACGGCGCCGCGCCCGGTTCGGGCCCGGTCCCCTGTGAGACCTGCCGCGGGCGCGGCGAGATCCACCAGGTGCAGCGCTCGTTCCTCGGCGAGATCCGCACCATGCGGCCGTGCCCGGCCTGCCGCGGGTTCGGCACCGTGATCGCCGACCCCTGCAACGAGTGCTCCGGCGACGGGCGCGTGCGCGCACGGCGCACGATCACGGTCAAGACGCCGCCCGGTGTCGACACCGGCACCCGCGTACAGCTCGGTGGTCAGGGCGAGGTCGGCCCCGGCGGCGGCCCCGCCGGCGACCTGTACGTCGAGATCGAGATCGCGCCGCACGACCTGTTCAAGCGTGAGGGCGACGACCTGCACTGCACGGTCACGTTGCCGATGACCGCGGCCGCCCTCGGCACCAAGATCGACCTGCCGACGCTCGAGTCCGACCTGGCCGCCGACGAGGGCAGCGAGGTCGAGGCCAGCGTGCCCGTCGACATCAAGCCCGGCACCCAGTCCGGCGAGGCGATCGTCCTCGGCGCGCGCGGGGTGCCGAGGCTGCGTGGCAACGGCCGCGGCGACCTCGTCGTCCACGTCGTGGTGGAGACGCCCACCCGGCTCGACACCCGGCAGGAGGAGCTTCTGCGCGAGCTCGCGACCCTGCGCCAGGAGGAGCAGGCGGAGGGTTCGTTCGGCACCCCGCACCGCGAGCGCGGCGTGTTCAACTGGCTGCGCGACACGTTCGGCCAGCGCTGACGGCGATGAGCGCGCCGGTCTTCCTGGCCGCAGCCGACGTACTCGTGGGCGCGGGTCCGGGCGACTCGGTGGTGCTCGATGGCTCGGAGGGACGGCACGCCGCGGTCGTACGCCGGCTGCGTCCCGGTGAGCCGGTCGTCCTGACCGACGGTCAGGGCACGTCGGTCGAGTGCGTGGTCGGCGAGGTGTCGAAGTCGGGGCTTGTGTGCGAGGTGCACGAGCGGCTTTCGGTGCCCGCGCCGTCGCCGCGACTGGTCGTCGTGCAGGCGCTGCCCAAGGGAGATCGCGCCGACCTCGCGGTCCAGGCGCTCACCGAGGTCGGTGCCGACGTGATCGTGCCGTGGGCCGCAGCACGCTGTGTCGTGCACTGGCGCGGCGACCGCGCCGTCAAGTCGCTCGCCCGCTGGCGCAGCCACGCGCGGGAGGCGGGCAAGCAGGCACGGCGCTGGTGGCTGCCCGAGGTCTCGGACCTGGCGACGACCGCCGACGTCACCAAGCTGCTCGGTCCGGCGACGCTGCCGGTCGTGCTGCACGAGGCTGCGCAGTGGCCGCTCGCCGAGCTGACGGTGCCCGACCGGGGCGACATCGTCGTGGTGGTCGGGCCGGAGGGCGGGATCAGCGACGACGAGGTCGCGACGTTCGCCGAGGCCGGGGGACAGGCCGTACGCCTGGGCCCGTCGGTGCTGCGGACGTCGACGGCCGGTGCGGTCGCCGGCGGCATACTCCTCTCGCGGACGGCCCGCTGGTCCTGACCGCACCGCCCCGTGAGCCACTCTGTCTCGGCGCGAGGGAGTGGAAACAACGCGTGGTCTCGGCGCGAAGGCCGGGCATCTGCCTTCGCGCCGAGACCGCGCGGGCTCAGCGGACCGTGAAGTCCTTGGTGTCGATGTCGCGTCGCCCGCCGAGCGCTGGGTCCTCGTCGAACGCGACCAGGGTGTAGTCGCCGGGTCGCAGCCGCTGCGTGAACGACCACTCCGACCAGCCCAGCCCGCTCTCGCTGGTGGTGGCGCCCCGTGCCACCACCTGCGAACCGCGCCGGAGCTCGTAGGCCACGTTTCCCTCGAACGTCGCCGCCAACCCCGTGAAGCGCACCGGGCTCGTCACACTGTCACCCTGCTCGGGTGTGCTGACCCAGATGCGGGCGAACGTACCGACCGGGTCGCCGGCGCGGAGGTCGCGCCCGTCCGGTCGGCCGTCGAGCTCGACCACCACCAGCGGTGTGCCGCCGGTGGCCGCGCTGACGGTGTGCGCCAGCGCCTGGTCGGCCGGGCCGCCGACCGCCGACGGGTCCGGCACCGCGCTCACGTCGACCACGACCCGGCGGGCGCCGGGACCGACCTCGACCGAGTTCAGCGTGATGCCCGCCCACGGGTTGCGGTAGTCGCCGTCGTCGGGTGGCGACGACAGCAGCTCGCGCACGGCGGCCTCCACGCGGTCGCCGTCGGCCTCGACCAGGTGGGTCTCGCGGTACAGACCGGGGTCGTCGACCGAGACCGAGCCGGGTTCGCCGAGCCTCTCCGGTGTGCTGTCGAGGTAGAAGACCTGCACCGCCCGGGTCGCGCCGGATCCCGCCGGCCCTGCCGGAGCGGCCGTGTCGTCGCCGTCTCCGAGCCCGATCGCACCGGTCAGGGCGATCGCGATGACCGCCGCGGCCGTCGCCAGCACCGCGCCGGTGGCGACCCAGCGCCTGCGGGCACCCCCCGTCGCCGCCCGCGCCGTGCGCGTCTGGATCGCACGCAGTCCCTCGGCGGGCTCGACGGTGTCGGCCTCACGGCGCAGCGACTCGCGCACCAGGTTCTCGAAGGCCGCGTGGTCGGAGTCTTCGTACCGCTTCACCATGACTGCCTCTCCAGGTTCGTGCGCAAGGCGGCCATGCCGCGTGAGGTGTGGCTCTTGACTGCCCCGCGGCTCACGCCCATGGCGAACGCGGTGTCGGCCTCGGACAGGTCGGCGTAGTAGCGCAGCACGATGGCCTCGCGCTGCCGTTCGGGAAGGGTGCGCAGGGCGTCGACGACCGCGCGACGGTCCTCGGCGCGCATCGCCTCACTCTCCGCGCTGGGCAGGTCGCGGTGGGGCGGCTCGCGGCCCTGCTCGGTGGCGTGCCGCTCGCGGACGGCACGCCGACGCAGCGCCGAGCGCGCACGGTTGACCACGCTCTGCCGCAGGTACGCCAGCGCCCGGTCGGCGTCGCGAAGCCGCCGCCAGGCGTCGTGCATCGCGACGAACGCGTCCTGCACGACCTCCTCGGCCTCGCCGCCGTCGCGCAGCAGCAGGGCAGCCATCCGCACCAGCGACCGGTAGTGCGCGGCGTACAACGAGGTCACCGCCTCGTCGGCGTCCCACGTGGTCGGCGACGACATCGACGGCGGTCCCTTCAGGTCGGCCGTGCCCGCGTGCGCCGGGGCACCCTTCACGAGAGCTGTCACACCAGTACGACGCGCGACCGGCGCATCCGGTTTACATGACACCATGTGTCCGACGCGACCGGACCCGGCAGCGGGTGCCGCCGCGCGACCCGTGCAGCCGAACGGAGGACGGCCCCCATGACCCGTGACCCCGACTGCCTCTTCTGCAACATCGTGGCCGGGGACACCCCCGCCGACATCACCGCCGACAGCCGGCGGGCCGTCGCCTTCCGCGACCTCGACCCGCAGGCCCCCACGCACATCCTGGTGGTGCCGCGCGACCACCATCCCAACGTGGGCGAGCTCGCCGCCGGCGACCCCGAGGCGCTGGCCGACGTCGTACGCCTGGCCGCGCAGGTGGCCGAGGAGGAGCAGCTGAGCGCACACCGGCTGGTGTTCAACACCGGCTCCGAGGCGGGGCAGAGCGTCTTCCACTGCCACGCCCACGTGCTCGGCGGGCGCGCGATGACCTGGCCGCCAGGCTGATCGCGTTGGGTCACAACGCGCCACCGGGCGACCCCGCCCGCGCCTCCGCAGTGGTCGCCTCGCTTGTCGACAACGACCTGCTCCAACCACGGCACGCCGCGCAGGCACAGCGGCTCGTCGAGGCCGCCCTGGACGAGCGCCGGTCCGGCCGGCCGGCCGCACCGACCCCGCTGCGCGGTCGCCTCGCCGAGGTCGCGGGCTACGTCGGCGGCTCGCTGGTCGTAGCCGCCGCCGCCGTGTTCGTCGCCGAGCAGTGGGCCGGCTTCACCGTCGCCGGTCGGGTCGCCACTCTGGCGGCGATCGCGCTGGTGCTGCTGGGCTCGGCGGTCACGGTCGTGCTCACCGCCCGCCGCCCCCTGCGCGAGCGCGCGGATGACGACGGCGTACGCCGAAGGCTCGCCAGCGCCCTGGCGTGCGGCGGTGGGGTCGCCAGCGAGTTCGCCGTCTGGGTCCTCGTCGACGACATCGAGCAGCAGGTGTCGTCCATGCCCTGGTTCGCCGGCGGTCTGGTGCTCGCGGCCGTCGCGCTCGGCGGGTACCTGCTCGCGCCCAGTGCGCTGGGCCAGGTCACCATCGCGGTCGGTGCCGGCCAGGCCCTCGGCTCGGGGCTCGACCTCCTCGTCCCCTCCGGCGACGAGGTGTCTGTCTCCCTCGCACTGGTCGCCCTGGGCGTGGCGTGGCTGGCGCTCGCGGAGGGCGATGTCTGGGGGGAGCGCACGTACGGGCTGGTGATCGGCTGCCTGTTCCTGCTGCTCGGCGGGCAGATCCCGGTCCTCACCGACAACGGAACCCTCGGCTACGTGCTCACCGGCCTCGTGGCCGTGGTCACGGTCGCGATGTACGTCCGCAGCCGCGCGGTTCCGTACCTCGGCGCCGCTGTGGCCGCCCTCACCCTCGCGGTGCCCGAGGCGCTGCTGGACTGGACCGACGGCTCCCTCGGACCGGTCGGCGTGCTGCTCGTGTCCGGGGTCACGCTGCTGGTCGCGGGCCT
>DATMEB010000136.1:0-3768 GCA_035557095.1 Nocardioidaceae bacterium
CAGCGCCCTGCGGTTGTAGACCTTCACCAGGATCTGGTTCTTCACGTCCAGCGCGGCCTCGACCTTCTGCCGCAGGATCTTCTCGTCCAGCAGGTCCTGCACGCGCACGCCGACGCGCGACACCTTGTCCTGGTACGCCGGCCCGATGCCGCGGCCCGTCGTGCCGATCTTCGCCTTGCCCAGGTAGCGCTCGGTGACCTTGTCGATGGCCACGTGGTACGGCATGATCAAGTGCGCGTCGGCGGAGATCAGCAGCCGCGACGTGTCCACGCCGCGCTTTTCCAGCCCGGCGAGCTCGTCGAGCAGCACACCGGGGTCGACCACCACGCCGTTGCCGATCACGTTGGTGACGCCCGGCGTGAGGATCCCGGACGGGATCAGGTGCAGCGCGAAGTCCTGCCCGTCGGGCAGCACCACCGTGTGGCCGGCGTTGTTGCCGCCCTGGTACCGCACGACCCACTGGACCTGCTCGCCGAGCAGATCGGTGGCCTTACCCTTCCCTTCGTCGCCCCACTGGGCGCCGATGAGCACGATGGCCGGCATGTGAGACTCCTGGGGTCCGTTGCGAACAGGCGAAATGCCGGTGATTGAGCGTAGACCAGGAGGTCACGCGTGGCTGCATTGATGCTGGGTTGCGGCCGAGCCGTCACCACCGCCGAATGGCGGAACATGGCCGCACGCTCGGGATCCGTGGCGCACGAGATCCCCGCCACACCGGACAAGTCCGACGTGGACCCGCTGGTCAAGGGCCTGACGGACGGTCACCTCGTGGTCCACGGGAGTGACGCCGATCTTGCCGCGATCGTGTTGCGGCTGCTTCGCACCGCGCGCCTCGAACTGCCCGTCGGCTACGTCCCCGTCGATCCGCGCTCCCCGGTCGCCCGGCTCTGGAAGCTGCCGAGCGACACAGTCGCCGCAGCGCTCGACGGCCAGCCCGACACCATGCCGCTCGTCCGCGACGACGCCGGCGGCGTGCTCATCGGCCTCGGCGTGCTCGAGCCCGCACGCGGCACCGTCTACGTCGACGACCAGATCCCGCTGCGCGGCGCGACCGCACGCGTCGCGGTCACGCCCGACCCCGAGCTCGGCCTGCGGGTCCGCGTCGTCCGGAAAGGCTTGCTGCGCAACAAGACCAGCTCGCTCGCCGGCCGCGCGGTCCAGTTCGGTGGCGAGCCGGTGGCCCCCGTGCGCGACGGCGTCGCCCATCCGCGGTCGCTCAACCGGTGGACCTGGTACCGGCACACCGAGGACCTCCGCATCGTCCGCTGAGCAGTGGTCTTGCCCGTCCGCGCAACGACCGGTGACGACCTCACCCGGCCCACGTGCAATGGGTGCACAACCCACGACCGGGGAGGTACCACGTGCGCCCGCTGCGCGCCATCGTGCTGACCGCCGCTCTCGCCGCGGTCACGATCACCGCCGCACCAGCCGTCTCGGCCGCCACCGCGGCGGCCCGCGACGACACGATCAAGACCGACCGCGCCACCGTCCGCGACGCGCCCGCGCGGCTCGTCCTCGCCAACGCCCGCGACGGCGACCCCGCCGAGGTGCAGGCCTACTGCGGCGAGTGGGTGCGGGTCAACGTGTCCCCACGGCACGCGATGTCCACGCCGATCGGCTGGGTGCTGCGCGGCCATCTCACCAACGCCAGCAAGCCCGGCGGCCTCGACGGCGTCCCGGAGCGCTGCGGCGAGGACGAGGTCCGCTGGCGCGACTGGGTCGGCGCGATCAACGCCCCGTTCCGCTCGCTGCGCAAGGTCGACGGTCAGTGGCGGCGGATCACGTTCGGCACCGGCGTGAACCTCGCCCAGACGCCCGACTGCGTGCCGTCGCTGAACTACACGCGCAACTCGTCGGCGCCGGACATCGTCGACCCCGCGCAGCGGGTGCCCGGCCTGGACATGGCCAAGGTGAGCTACCGGTACGTGACGACCGACGGGTCGATCGCGCTGGTCAGCGCGCCGCCGCCGGGCGCGGACTACGGCGTGTGGGGCTTCGTTCCGTCCTCGTGCGTGCAGCCGAAGAACCGCGAGCACGTGTACTTCGACGAGCCGGTGGTGCAGTTGGAGAACCTGTCCGGGCTGTCGGGTGGCACCGGCTACCCCGACTCCGAGATCCGCTCCCGCGGCTGCACGGCGGCGCTGCTGAGCCCGGGCCACCCGCGGTTCGGCTACTGGCCGGACCCGCAGCCGGAGAACCGCCCGGCCTGCCCGGTGTGACCGAAAGGCGATCGCGGCGGCGGATCCGCCGCCGCGTTCCCTTTTCCGGAGCGGAAATCTGTTCACGAACGCTCCTTCTCGGGTTCGTCTCCGTGCGCGACAGTTGACGGGTCAGCCGTGATCCCTGCCACGGAGGAACGACCATGCGCAAGATCGCAACCCTGCTCGCCTCCACGGCGCTCGCATTAGCGGGCGCCGTCGCCCTCTCGTCGTCCGCGAGCGCGACGCCACCCAACATCCCCAGCGAGGACACCGCACGGTCCGAGCTGTACAACCTGACCGTCGCGCCGGACGGGTCCTCGAGCGGCTACTCGCGCGACAAGTTCCCGCACTGGTCCACGGTCTCCGGCGCCTGCAACACCCGGGAGACCGTGCTCAAACGGGACGGCACCGGCGTGGTGACCGACTCGTCCTGCGCCGCCGTCTCGGGCAGCTGGTACAGCCCGTACGACGGAGCGACCTGGTCCGCGGCGTCCGATGTGGACATCGACCACGTCGTGCCGCTGTCGAACGCGTGGCGCACCGGCGCCTCGTCGTGGTCGACGACCCAGCGCGAGGCGTTCGCGAACGACCGGTCCTACCCGCAGCTGATCGCGGTGACCGACAACGTGAACCAGTCGAAGGGCGACCAGAGCCCGGCGACCTGGAAGCCGTCGCGGACCGCGTACTGGTGCACCTACGCGAAGATGTGGATCCACGTGAAGTACCGGTACTCGCTCACGATCACCTCGGTCGAGGAGGACGAGCTGTACCGCATGCTCAGCTACTGCTGAGACGCCCCCTACGAACGCCCCGGGATCGGCTGGTCCCGGGGCGTTCGACCGTTCGGCCCCCACCGATGGTCTGGACTTTGCCGATCCACCGGTCATTCCACGCAGAGTTACTCATCGGTATTGATCGAGTCACCTTCGTGGCGCACAGTCGGGTGACGTTCCCACGTGATCAGTAACACGGAGGCGACTTCACATGTTCAGCAGGTCGGGGAAAGTGCGGGTGTTCGGTGCCGCGTTAGCGGTGGGTGCGAGCGCGGCGATCGTGTTCGGCGGCGGGTCTGCGTCCGCGGTTCCACCGGGCATCCCGGATGCCGCGACGGCGCAGTCGGAGCTCGAGCAGCTGACGGTGGCGCCGGACGGTTCGATGGACGGCTACGACCGGGACCAGTTCCCGCACTGGAGCACGGTCGAGGGCTCCTGCAACACGCGCGAGGAGGTCCTGAAGCGCGACGGCGACGGCGTCGAGGTCGGTGACGACTGCGCGGCGACGTCGGGCAGCTGGACGAGCCCGTACGACGGCGATACGTGGACGCAGACCAGCGACGTCGACATCGACCACATGGTGCCGCTGGCCGCCGCGTGGCGCAGCGGGGCCGCGGCATGGACGACCGAGGAGCGCGAGGCGTTCGCGAACGACCTCGAGTCGCCGCAGCTGTGGGCGGTCACCGACAACGTGAACCAGGCGAAGGGCGACCAGACGCCCGACACGTGGAAGCCGCCGCTCGAGTCGCACTGGTGCGAGTACTCGCGGGCGTTCACGCACGTGAAGTTCGTCT
>DATMEB010000137.1:0-4522 GCA_035557095.1 Nocardioidaceae bacterium
GGTGGTTGACCGTCAGCGGACGCAGGCGGGTGCCGAGCCCTCCGGCGACGATGATGGCTTGCCGCATCCGCCGATCGTGCCACGTCGAGGTCCGCGCCCGGGGGTCGAGCCGGCCGACGACGGGGAGCGGCCTAGGCTCCGGGCATGACCGCACCCACCCTGCCCGGGCTGCTGCGCAGCCTGCTCGACGCCGACCCGGCACGGCCGCTGGTGACGTTCTACGACGACGCGACCGGGGAGCGGGTGGAGCTGTCGGTGAAGTCGTTCGAGAACTGGGTCGCCAAGACGGCCAACCTGCTGCAGGACGAGCTGTCGACCGACCCGGGCGAGCACGTGGCCCTGTGGCTGCCGGCACACTGGCAGTCGGCGGTGTTGGTCTGCGCGGCCGCGGCCTGCGGACTGGTGGTCAGCAACGACCCGGCCATGCAGACCCCGGTCGACCTGGTCGTGTGCGGACCGGACTCGATGTCGGCGGCGCTCGACGCGGGGGGCCGTGACGTGGTGGGGGTCTCGTTGCGTCCGATGGGCCAGGGCCTCGGCTCGGAGCTGCCCGACGGCGTGACCGACTACGCCGCCTCCGTGCTGGCGCAGGGTGACGTCTTCGTACCGGTCGGCGTACCCGACGGCGACGCGCCGTTCCTGCTCACCGCCGACGGCACGCGGTCGCAGCGCGAGCTGCTGGAGACCGCCCGCAAGCGTGCGGAGGAGCTGGGCCTCCGTGACGCTGGGCGGCTGCTCACCGACGCCAACCCCGCGGACACGACCGGTCTCACCGGCGGTCTGCTGGCCGCGATGGTGACGGGCGGGTCGGTGGTCCTGAACCGCAACGCCGACCCGGCGGCGACGGAGCGCAGGGCTGCGCAGGAACAGGTCACCAGCACCTGGTGGGTGGGTCGTTAGGGTGACCCCATGACCGTTCTCGTGACCGGAGGCGCCGGCTACATCGGCGCGCACGTCGTACGTCTGCTGAACAAGCGTGGTGACCGGGTCCTGGTCGTCGACGACCTGAGCAACGGGGAGGCCGGGCGGGTCGGCGACGCCGAGCTGGCCCGCATCGATCTCGCTGACACCGCCACGACCGGCGAGCTCGCGAAGGCCATGCGTGAGCACGAGGTCGACTCCGTGATCCACATCGCGGCCAAGAAGCAGGTGGGCGAGTCCGCCGAGCGACCCGCCTGGTACTACGCGCAGAACGTGGGCGGCACCGCGAACCTGCTGCAGGCGATGGAGCAGGCCGGCGTCGACCGGATGATGTTCTCGTCGTCGGCGGCGACCTACGGGCTTCCCGACGTCCCGGCCGGGGCCGTCCTCGACGAGAACACCCCGCCGCGGCCGATCAGCGTGTACGGCGAGACCAAGCTCGCGTGCGAGTGGATGATCCGCGCCGCCGGCGCCGCGTGGGGCCTGCGTTCGGTCAACCTGCGCTACTTCAACGTCGCCGGATCAGGCTGGCCCGACCTCGGTGACCCGGGTGTCTACAACCTGATCCCGATCGTGCTGCGCGCCCTCACCACCGGCAAGCAGCCGATCGTCTTCGGTGACGACTACCCGACCGCGGACGGCACGTGCATTCGCGACTACGTGCACGTGCTCGACCTGGCAGACTCGCACATCGCAGCACTCGACTACCTCGAGCGCGACGACCGTCCGCACGACGTGTTCAACGTCGGCACCGGCACCGGCGCGTCGGTCAGCGAGGTGCTCGCGCAGATCGCGACCACCACGGGACTCGACGTGTCGCCCGAGATCGGCCCGCGGCGGGTCGGCGACCCAGCGGCCCTGGTCGCCGACGTCTCGCGCATCGACACCGCGCTCGGCTGGCGCGCCGAGCACGACCTCGCCGCGATCGTCGACTCCGCCTGGCAGGCCTGGCCGCGCTGACGCGTCCCGCGCCCCCCTTCGCGTCGCCATACGCAGGGTCGGTCAGCCGATCAGGTTGAAGCGGTCGAGACCGGAGGCGATGTACCTGCGCGCCTTCAGACCCCTCGTCGAGCCGGGGAACAACCACAGCTGGCCCTTGCCCGCCTCACGCGCGAGGATGTCGGGCTGCCGGTCGCCGTTGAAGTCGCCGACGCCGACGAGCCGGTCGTACTCCTCGAAGTTGCGGCCACCGCGCAGCAGCACCGGCTGCCGGAAGGTGCCGTCGCTGTTGCCGGGTACGAGGTAGAGGTCCTTGCTGCCTCGCCGCCGCACGACCAGGTCGCGCACCGCGTCGTCGTTCCAGAACCCCGCGGCGGCGATCATGTCGGTGCGGAACAGGAACTCGCGCAGCTTCACGCGCCCGCCCTTGCCGGCCGCGCCGTTGCTCGGGAACAGCCACAGACCGTCGTTACCGGGTATCCGGCCGACGAGGTCGGGCCGTCCGTCGCCGTTGATGTCGCCGGGCGCGACGAGGTTGGTGTGGTTCGCCCAGCTGCCCCACATCCGCACCCGCTGCTGCAGGCCGCCGGTCGCGGTGCCGCGGTACAGGAAGACCACGCCCGCAGCCCGGGTGACGACGTCGGGGAAGGAGTCGCCGTTCCAGTCGCCGACCACCTGCGCGAAGTTCGCGTTGCCGGAGAAGCGCCCGGTGTCCTTGGGCCCCTGCAGCCAGCGGGTGCCCAGCGACGAGAACGCCATCAGGGACCCGGAGCGGGTACGGCCGAGCAGGTCGGGTGTCCCGTCACTGGTGATGTCCGCGGTGCCGGTCAGCCGGTTGAGGTCGCTCCAGCTCTTCCATCCGCCGAAACGACGGGCGACTGCACCGTTGGCCCGGGTCGCGTAGATCCAGGTACGCCGGGTGCCGCGGTCGCGGGCGACGATGTCGGGAGCCCCGTCGCCGGTCACGTCACGACCGACCGCCGCGAGGTCCTTGTCACCCCAGCCACGGGCGATCACACGGGGTGCGGCGACGCGGCCGTTGCGCCGGCCGGCGTAGAGCACGAGCGCGTTGCCGTCGCGGGCCACGATGTCCTGCCTGCGGTCCCGGTTGAGGTCTCCGGCGGCGCCGAGCATCGTGAGCCTGCCGGCCCGCCGGATCAGCAGCGACCTGGCTCCCCAGCGGCCGTTGGCCTGCCCGCGGTAGATCCACACCCTGCCGGTGCTGGCGTCGCGCGCGATGACGTCGGGTCGCCGGGTGCCGACCATGTCGCCGACGCCGGCGAGCAGGTTCGCCGAGGCGAACCGTCGGGTGGGGGCAATTGCCCCGCCGAAGCGACCGTCCGTGCGACCCGGACGCACCTTGGCGACCTTCGTCTTCGGGTGCCGGACCAGGAGGTCGGGCCGGCCGTCGCCGGTCACGTCACCGACCGCGGTGAACAGCGCCGTCGACCCGATCGCCTCGGCGGCTACCCGCCGCGGATGAAAACCCGGACCACCGTCACCGACCAGCAGCTTGAGCTTGTCGGTGCTCTTCTCGCGGATCACCAGGTCCGGGAAGCCGTCAGCCTGCAGGTCGCGCAACCGGTCCGGTTCGGCCGGACGCGGCGGCGGTGGCTCGGTCGGTGGCGGTTCGGTGGGGGGTGGCTCGCTCGGTGGTGGTGTGGTGGGCGGCTGGGTGGGTGTGGACGTACCGCCCTGCTGCCAGCGCACCGCCAGCCTGCGGATGACCCGGATACGCCGGTAGAGCTTGATGCCCGGGCACGCGGTCGAGCCGGCGTCCCGGTGCCCGCTGATCGCGCGGAACGTCCGCCCCTCCATCCGCCGCCGCATCGCACCGGCACGGATGCCGTACTTACCCAGCCGCCAGCCCATCAGCCGCCCGTAGGCACGCAACATCGGCGCCGAGGGACGCGCGGTCTCGAAGTTGCCGATCGCCGACATCGCGAACGACACATGGTTGTAGCCCAGCGTGTGCGCACCGATCACGTTGCGCCGCAGGTCACCGAAGCGGCCCTGCCAGATCCGCCCGAACCGGTCGACCAGGAAGTTGTAACCGATGTCGCTCCACCCGTTGCTTTGGGTGTGGAACGCGTAGATACCGCGGATGATCGCCGGCACCTGCGCACGCCGGTAGCCATTGGCGTTCACGGTGTGATGCACAAAACCCGCACGCACCGTGCCATAGCTCGGACGACCCGAACGCATCCGCTCGTTGGCACCCCACGCGCGGCGCGTGCGGATCCTCGGCCGAGGCGCACGCACCCCCGGCGGGTTGCCGACCGCAGCGGCCTGCACCGCCAGCGACGCGGCCCCGCCGAACACCGCCGGCCCGGCCGCGGTGGCGGTGGTGGAGCCCGAGGACGCCGCGGCCCCCGAGGACGCCGAGGACGTCGAGGACGTCGTGGCCGCGCCCAGCATCGAGCTCCTCATCGCCGTGCCCACCGCGTCGGTGCCCGCCCTGCCCGGATCGACCACACTGAGCTCGAGATCGGCCGGCGCCTCACCCGAGGCACTGCTCGCACGCAGCTGCACCATCCCCACATCACCGACCACCACCGGGTCGCTGCCGGTACGCGTCGCCACCCGCGCCTCCGCCGAACCCGGATCCGGACCATGGTCGTCATCGACCGGCAACGCCTGCCAACCCGACCAGGAACCGGCC
>DATMEB010000138.1:0-5954 GCA_035557095.1 Nocardioidaceae bacterium
GGTCTGCGGCCGCCGCGCGGCGTCGGAAATTCGCAGCAGCAGTGCCACCAGGACGTAGTTGGCGAGCAGCGACGAGCCGCCCGCGGAGAGGAACGGCGCCGTGATGCCGGTCATCGGGATCAGCTTGGTGACCCCGCCGACCACCACGAACACCTGCATGATCAACGCGAAGGACAGTCCGCCGCCGAGCAGCTTGCCGAACGTGTCGCGCACCGCGACGGCGCTGCGCATGCCGCGCATCGCCAGCATCATGTAGACCAGCAGCAGCGCGGCCAGTCCGATGAAGCCGAGCTCCTCGCCGATCGCCGCGGTGATGAAGTCGCTGTTGGCGAGCGGCACCATGTCCGGCCGGCCGGCGCCGAGGCCGGTGCCGCCGACGCCGCCGGTGCCGAGCCCGAACAGCGACTGCGCGATCTGGTAGCCGCCGGTGTCGTAGTCGGCGAACGGGTCCAGCCAGTTCGCCACGCGCACCTGCACGTGACCGAACAGCTGGTAGGCGACAAACGCACCGCCGACGAACAGGCTCAGGCCCACGCCCACCCAGATGCCGCGCTCGGTCGCCACGTAGAGCATCACGAGCACGGTGCCGAAGAACAGCAGCGAGGTGCCCAGGTCCTTCTCCGCGACCAGGACCATCACCGAGACCGCCCAGCAGAACAGGATCGGCCCGAGGTCGCGTGCCCGCGGCAGGTCGATGCCCGCCACCCGCCGGCCGGCGGCCATGAACAGGTCGCGCTTGGACACCAGGAACGCCGCGAAGAAGATCAGCAGCAGGATCTTGGCGAACTCACCGGGTTGGATCGACACCGGTCCGACCCGCAACCAGATCTTCGCGCCGTTGATCGTCGGCGCGATCACCCCGGGCAGCACCGCCGGCAGCGCCAGCAGGAACAGGCCCACCAGGCCGAACGTGTAGCCGTAGCGGGTGAGCGTGCGGTGGTCCTTGATCATGTAGAGCACGACCAGGAACAGGATCAACGCGACCGCGGTCCACAGGATCTGCTTGGGGACGGTGTTCTCGAACTGCTCGTTCGTCTGCAGCGCCGCCTCGGCGTCGGCCAGGTCGATTCGGTAGATCATCACCAGGCCGAGACCGTTGAGCAGCGCGACGCACGGCAGGATCAGCGGATCCGCGTAGGGCGCCCACTTCCGCACCGCGGCGTGCGCGATGCCGAACAGCGCCAGGTACGCGAGCCCGTACCAGACCAACCGGATCGTGAGTGTCTGCTCCTGGTTGGCCTCGACGAGCATCAGCGCACCCGTGACCAGGCCTGCCGCGAACGCCAGCATCGCCAGTTCGGTGCCACGCCGGGTCGGAGCCGATCTGCCTGGCGTCTCGCTGCCCTGTGCTGCCAACACTGGCCCCGGCTGTGCCATCAGCCGCCGCCCTCGTCCCCGCGCGGCTCGCGGCAGTTGACCCCGGGGTCCGGCTCCGCCGGCGTGGAGGTCGTCGACGGCGTGCTCGAGTTGGTGGCCGGCGGCTTGTTGGTCGGCGGCTTCGAGGGGGTCGGCTTCCCCGGCGTCGGAGTGCCGGCCGGCTTCTCCGCCTCGTCGCTCAACGTGTCACACGTCGGCAACGGGTACTTCGTGCGCAGGTCCTGGATGAAACGACGCGCGGCCGGGACGTTGTCGAAGCTCTCCGTGCCGGACCGCACCGCGTCCCGACCGAGCTGGCGTAGGTCGTCGACGTAGAACTTGTCGCACGTCGGCACACCCGGGTCGCACGAGCCCTGCACCTCGGTGTTCAGCGAGACGCCGAAGATGCTGCCCCGCACTCCCTGGAAGATCGCGATCTCGCCGTCGTCAGCCTCGCCGACGAAGTACTGCTTGTTCACCACGACCCAGGTCGCGACCGCGCCGCCGATGAGCACCACGAGGACCAGCGCGAGGAGCACGAACAGCCGGATCCGCTTGCGCCGCTTGGCCTTCGGGTCCGGAGGCGGTGCGACCGGCTCGACCCGCGCCGGCTCTATGCGCGGGGAGGTGATCGCGACCGCCCGCGACGCCGGCGAGTCCGGCGGCGGATGGTCGTCCTGACCGTTGCCGGCCGCGCCGCCGACGATCGGGGCGTCCTCACCGAAGTCGATGTCCACCACGTCGGCCACGATGACCGTGACGTTGTCCGGCCCGCCGCCCTTGAGCGCGAGCTCGATCATCCGGTCGGCGCACGCCTGCGCGTCCGCGATCTGGATCGTGTCGGCCAGCGTCTCGTGCGTCACCACGCCGGACAGCCCGTCCGAGCACAGCAGGTACCGGTCGCCCGCCCGGGCCTCCCGGATCGTCAGGTTCGGCTCGACGTCGTGCCCGGTCAGCGCCTTCAGCAGCAGCGAGCGCTGCGGGTGGGTGGCCGCCTCGTCCTCGGTGATCCGGCCCTCGTCGATGAGTGACTGGACAAAAGTGTCGTCGTGCGTGATCTGCGCGAACTGCCCGTTGCGCTGCAGGTAGGCACGCGAGTCGCCGATGTGTACGAGCCCGATTCGGTTGCCGGCGAACAGGATCGCGGTCAGGGTCGTGCCCATGCCGTCGAGCTCGGGGTCGCCCGCGACGAGCTCGGCGATCGCGCCGTTGCCGGCCTGCGTCGCCTCCCGGAGCTGACCGAGGAGGTCCTCACCCGGCTCGTCGTCGTCGAGTGGCGCCAGGGCGGCGATGACCACCTTGCTGGCGACCTCACCCGCGGCGTGCCCACCCATGCCGTCGGCCAACGAGAGCAGGCGGGGACCCGCGTACACGGAGTCCTGGTTGTTGGAACGCACCAGGCCCCGGTCGCTGCGGGCGGCGTAGCGAAGGACGAGGGTCATGACCGTAGCTCGATCACCGTCTTGCCGATTCGGATCGGGGCCCCAAGAGGCACCCGGAGGGGTGCCGTGACCTTAGCCCGGTCGAGGTACGTGCCGTTCGTCGAGCCCAGATCTTCCACGTACCAGTCCGTTCCACGCAACGAGATCCGCGCGTGACGGGTGGATGCGTAGTCGTCGTCGAGAACGAGGGTCGAGTCATCCGCGCGCCCGATCATGATCGGGCGGCCGTCCAGGGAGATCCTGGTCCCCGCCAGCGCGCCGTGCGTCACGACCATCTGGCGCGGCGCCTTGCCGCCGCCCCGGGCTTTCTTCGCGGTGTTGCGGCGGAAACCCGGAACCGCCACTTTCAGCCCGGCCGCCGCGTAAAGGTCGGATCGAACGATCCGCAACGCGGCCAGCACGAACAACCAGAGCAGGGCGAGGAACCCTGCTCTGGTCAGCTGCACAACAAGCTCAGGCACCTGCTGCGAACGCTCCCGCCGGTAGGGGTCAGTTGCACCGGCACCCCGTGGGTGCCAGTGCTCAGTATTGAGGGTCGGCCTGCGCGGCTTGCGGTCAGCCCTGGGTACGGAACACCAGAGACGAGTGCCCGATGCGCACGACGTCGCCGTCCGCCAGCTGCCAGGTCTGCACCGGAGTGCCGTTGACCGTGGTGCCGTTGGTCGAACCGAGGTCCGCGAGGGTAGCGCTCTGGCCGTCCCAGGTGATCTCCAGGTGCCGGCGCGAGACGCCGGTGTCCGGCAGCCGGAAGTCGGCGTCCTGGCCACGGCCCACGACGTTGCCGCCCTGCTTGAGCGAGTACGTCCGGTTCGAGCCGTCGTCCAGCTGCAGGCTGGCGTTCAGCTGACGCGGGCCGGTCTGCACCGCGGGCGGTGCGTAGCCCTGCTGGCCGTAGCCCTGCTGCTGGCCGTAACCCTGGTCGTAGCCCTGCTGCTGCTGGCCGTAACCCTGGTCATAGCCCTGCTGGCCGTAACCCTGCTGCTGTTGCCCGTAACCCTGGTCGTAGCCCTGCTGGCCGTAGCCCTGCTGCTGCTGGCCGTAACCCTGGTCGTAGCCCTGCTGGCCGTAACCCTGGTCGTAGCCGCCTTGCTGCTGGCCGTAGCCCTGGTCATAACCTTGCTGCTGGCCGTAGCCGTACTGCTGTCCGTAGGGATCGCCCTCGGGCGGCTGGCCGTAGCCGGGAGGCTGGCTCATGGATCGGTCTCCTGCGTTGCGGGGTGGTGCTGACCGCTTCTCGGAAGCCTTGACATCCGGGTCGACGGCCGAGCGTATTCGAAACTGTCCGGTGTGCAGCGCGTCGGAGCGCTCGAGGGAGACTACGACGTCACCATAGGTGTCCCATTGGTGCTCGGAGAGATACTCCTTCACACAGTCCGCGAGCAGCGCTGTTGTGCGTACTTCGTCCTCGGCGAAGTTGCCGAAGTCGCCCTCGCCCAGTTGCACTACGTAGTGGTTGGGCGCCAGCTGCCGACCGCCCGCCAGCTCGCGAACGTTGACCTCACCTTCACGCAGCAGCGCCTGCGCCACCTCTTGCGGCACGACGTTGCCACCGAACACGCGAGCGAAAGAGTTGCCCACGAGGTTCTCCAGCTTGCGGTTCAGCCGCTGTCCGATGCCCACGGGCGCCTCCTTCCACACTCGTGCTCCTTGGTCGATCGTATCCGTGTCCGGGCAGGAGGACAGTGCGATGTGCAAACCCGATTGCTGACCGTGTAGGCTTCGCGACGTTCCAAACCTCGGGCGAGTGGCGGAATGGCAGACGCGCACGGTTCAGGTCCGTGTGTCCGTAAGGACGTGGGGGTTCAACTCCCCCCTCGCCCACCTTGTTCGGTGCTTCGCACCTTCCCCTCGTTCCATCCCCTTTCTGGGGGGTGACCCCCCAGACCCCCACGGTGCGAGCTCCCTCTGACCCAGCGTGGTCTCGTTGGGCGTTGACCAGCGAATATGAGCTTGCCGTAGATCATTCGGCCTTCCTCCTGCCGCTTGTTGTCTTGGTTGGCGGCTCTCTTCCTTTCGTCTCTTGTGTGGGGCTTCTCCAGACGTCCGCACTGCTTGTGTCGTTCGTTTGGCTCCTCCCTTCGGGCGTCGAGCCGTCGTCGTACTAGGTGTTGCGCTCGTTCTTCCGGGCTGGGTCGTTCTGCTCTCTGTTTCTCGGGTTGCTCGGTTGCTGTTCTTCCTTCTGGCGTCGTGGCTCCTTGGTTTGGGTTGTTGCGACCGCCTCGGTCCGGCGTCGTGGGGTCGGCTGCTCGGCCCAACAGTTCTGGCCCGGGCGGTGGACAGAGGTGTCCTGGCCCACTTCTTCCATCTGTCTGTCGCTCGCCTGTGGCTCGTTGCGGCCGTCCGCTTGGCTCGCGCTGGGCTCGGATCGTCTTGGCCTGTTGTTGCCAATCGCTCGCCTGCTCGCTCGCCGCCGTCCTTGGCCACGGTCGCGTCGGTCGTTGGGCGGCCGGCCGTGCTTCGGTCACGCCGCGTTGTGGCCTGCGTCCGCTGCTGGTGCACCGTGGTCGTCCTTGGCTTGATCGCTTCGCTCGCTGGCTTGGCGTTGTTGCTGGTCTAGACCGGGCGGGTTGGGTTGGACGTCGGGGGCATTCCGTTGTGTGGGTTGGGGTTCCTGTCGGTGGGGCGGGCTCTTGCCGGCTGTTGCGGCGGTTTCGCCGCCCTCGCAGCGAATTTCCTTGTGCCGTGCGGGTTCGGACGGCGTGGCATGGGTCACTCTTTTCCTGTCCGAATCACCGATTGCGGTGGGTCAAACTCGGGCGGTGGCAGGAATTCCACCGGTCGCCGTTGGAATACCCCCGTTCGTCGTGGGCCGGACGGGTGAGTGGTGCGGCGGGCGGTCCGCGGCGATCGTCGTGGGCTCGACTTCGCGGCTGTGATCGTCCGCATTCGCGGACCGCGGGCGTGCGCGGTGAGTGAGAGGTGCGCGCCGATGCCCGCGCGAAAGCCTTGCTGGATAAGGGTTTTGGCTCCGAAGAGTCACACTAGGAGTCTCGGCGTGGACACCTTCGGGTGTGCACCAGTGGATCTTTGGGGTTGTGACACCGGCATGCGCCTTGCAACTTTCGGTACCACCGAGTGTTCAACCATCCAGCCCACGACTCACCCAGACGGCGGCACAGCCGGGCAGAAGTCCCAATACCGGTCGTCGACCGGTCA
>DATMEB010000139.1:0-20912 GCA_035557095.1 Nocardioidaceae bacterium
GCGGTGTCGCTGTTCCCATCGCTGCCCAGAACCGCCACCTGTCGCTCGGCCAGCAGTGACATCACCTCGGGGTGCAGCCCGGCTCTGGCGGCCGCGGCATCCCAGGGGCCACGCTCGTTCCGCCGCTCCCGATGCCCTACGTGGACGAGGAGGATGTCGCCCCGCCCGACCTGGACGTCCTGGTCCCGTTCCGTCGCGAGCAGATCGTCGGGGGTCACCGAATCGCCCGGCTCCAGCCAGGGAACCCCGCGCGTGCGAGGCACGTCGAGCAGTACCCCGCGGCCGACGATCCCCTCGGCGGCCGACTCGATGGACAACTCGGCCGCGCCGCTGTCGGTGATGGTGCCAGCGTCCACCCCGTTGTACAGCGCGCCGTCGAAGATCACATGGCACAGGGCGTCGATGTGGCTGTCGACGTTGCCGTGGATGTTCATGTCGATCCGGTCCATGCCGAACGCAAGCCCGGGGCCGGCTTGTGCCGCCGGCGGTCCCATCATCTGGTGCCGTGCCGGCTCGGGGTTGTCGGGTGTCACCCGGCTCTCCACCGGTGCGGCCAGCGACACCGTGAGACCAAGCTCGACCTCACGGCAGGCCGCGCGTGTCTCGGCAGGAGTGAGATGGTTCATCGCCCCGCGCCGATCCTCGGGTCCCCACGGTAGCTGGCCGCGCAGCCGCTGATAGAGGCCGCGGAACTCGGCCTCGGTCATCCGACCCGGCGACGGCCTGGCCGCTGCTGTGCCCGCAACGCCGGTCATGTCATCGCCCTCCAAACTCGCGCGTCTGCGGACAGCGGCCCGTCGCCAGATGGCCCTCTGCCCCGGAAGTCCCGTACCCAACGGTAGTCAGAACCGTGACGTTGAGAAGAGCTGGCTCGTGGCCTACCGCGCACTGTCCTGCGTGTGGATGATGCGAGCTGAGGTTCAAGCTGTGCATTCGGACAGGAGATCGGGTGCGATCTGGTCTGCGCGGGGAAGTCGAACTCAGCAGGCAGGAGGTGACTACTGTGGGCGACCACCTCAACTGTCGACCTCGTCGCCCTGCTGAGGGGCCCACCCAACGCCGAGGTCGCAAGCCGAAAGGAACAGCCGATGGGACAGATCGACTCGCGGGCCCAACAAACCGCGCATGCGATCTGGTCCGCCTGGACCGGCGGCTACCGGCTGACCCGGCTACCGAAGGAGATCCGACCAACGAACGCTGCCGACGGCTGGGCGGCGCAACTAGCGCTCGCCGAGCTCGCGGGGCCGAGCTACGGCTACAAGTTCGCGGCGACGTCGAAAGCCGGACAGGCCCACATCGGTGTCACCCGCCCGCTGCCCGGCATGCTGTTCGCCGATTTTCGCCGCGATCCCGGCGCGGTGTTGCCATCAGCGGGACTGCACATGCGAGTGGTAGAGGCCGAGTTCGCTTTCCTGATGGGTCGCGACGTGCCCAGCGGCGCCACCGCGGCGGAAGTGGTGGACGCAGTTGACACCCTGCACCTGGCGATCGAAGTACCGGACTCCCGCTTCGAACACTTCGAGCGAGCCGGGGAACCAGCATTGCTGGCCGACGCGGCCTGCGCCGGCTGGTTCGTGCTCGGCCCAGAGGTCTCAGACTGGCGTGGACTGGACCTCGGAGCCGCGGAGACGGAACTGTGGATCAACGGTGCGCGTGCCGCGACCGGCCGGGGCGCCAACGTGCTCGGCGACCCGCGCGCCGCGCTGGCGTCGATGGCCGACCAACTGGCACGCTTCGGCACCACCTTGCGCGCCGATCAGGTGATCACCACCGGGACCACGACCGTACCCCCGCCCATCGCCCCAAGCGACCACGTGCAAGCCAAGTTCGGCCCGTTGGGCAGCGTGTCAGTCTCCTTCGCCAGTTGAGCAACTTGAGCCCGTTCACCACGACGGAGACAGAATGGAGTCCAACGGTCGGCGCGGGTACGCGTGCCTACACGACCTAGTGGTCGTGCCGAGTTGGGACCGGGTGGTCGTCGCATCTGTTTCTCCTTCGCTGTCGATCGTTGCAGGGTGGGCTGCAGGCGGCGTTTCCGGGATCTGGCGACCCACCAGGTCGCCCCGCACTTGGATGTGCGCGACATCGGGGTCGAGGGGCTCGACGACTCCGAGGATCTGGTTAGTGCGATGGGCTTCCGCGGGATCGGCAAGATCGGGATCGTCATCACCTCGGCAGCCGTGACCGATGCGCTCTACCACGCCACCGGGCGCCCGGGTTCGCGAGCTGCCGGCCACTCCGGAGGTGTCGCTGCGCAGCCCGGCGCCCGTACGATCGTCGGGTGACCGAGTCCGTGTCACCCTCTCGCCCGCCAGTGCCGGCGACGCCACTGTCCGGCCGGCTCGACGAGCTTGCCGTGCTGGAGCGGCTCCTCGCGGGGCCGCGGCTGGTCACCGTGGTCGGTGCGCCCGGTGTCGGGAAGTCCAGGTTGGCGCTCGAGGTCGCGTGGCGCACCGAGCGGGAGGCCCGGTACGTGGCGCTGGCGGGGCTGACCGAGCCGGAGGACGTCGTCGCCGCGGTCGACGCTGCCCTCTCACCCGTGACGCAGGATGAACGGACCATGCTCGTCGTGGACAACGTCGAGCACGTGCGCGAGTGGGTGTCCGTGCGACTCGAGCAGGCGATGCAGCAGCACCCCCGGATGAGGGTCCTGTGCACGAGTCGGGTACCGCTCTTGGTGCCGGGAGAGCAGGTGTGTCCGCTGGGTCCGCTGGCGACCAAGGAGGCGGTCGAGCTGTTCGAGGAGAGGGCCGCGCGTTCGGGCGCGGATCTCTCCGGTCCGGACGGCCTGGTCGCGCGCATCTGTGAGCGACTCGACCGGCTACCGCTCGCGCTGGAGATCGCGGCCTCTTGGACCCGGGGCCTGGGCGTGGCGGGGGTTCTCGAGCAGCTCGAGCAGACGGTGGCGCACGGCTCGGTGATGGCCGAGACCGTCGCCTCCAGCATGGACGCGCTCGGTCCGTCCGAGCAGGACCTGTTCGCCCTGCTCTCGGTGTTCGTCGGGGAGTTCGACCTCGACGCCGTGGCGACGGTCGCCGGCCACTCCGCGGCGACCCTGACGACGCTCGTGGACCACTCGCTCGTCCAGACCCGATGTGAGGCGCACGAGGGCCGGCTGCGCTACCGGCTGCTGGAGCCACTCCGGCAGCAGGCGGCGGCTCGGCTCGGTGAGGACGGGCACGCCGTACGCCGCCGTCACGCCGAGCACTACGCAGCCGTCGCGCATCGCGGCGAGGAGGCGCTGCGGGGGCCTGCGTACGCGGCGGCCCTGGCCAGGCTCGCGCGGGACGAGGGGAACCTGCTCGCAGCGGCGTCCTGGACCAGGACCCACGATCCGGACACCTGCCTCGCGCTGGCCACCGACCTGGCGCGCTACTGGGAGCACCGCGGCCGGGTCCGGGACGCCCGCGTGCGCCTGGCACGTGCCCTCGACGCCCGTCCCGACGCAGCAGCAGACCGTCGCGGCGTCGCCTACGCGCGGCTGGGCCGGCTTGCCTACCGCGCACGCGACTACCCCGCGGCCCGCGCCGCCCTGCAGCGTGCCGAGGCGATCATGCGCGGCCTCGGGAACGACGGCGGCGTCGCGAGGGCGCTGAGTGAGCTGGCTCTGGTGGAGACCGTGGCCGGTGAACCGGAACGGGGCAGGTCACTCTGTGACGAGAGCATCGCGACCTTCCGTCGCTGCGACGACGCCGTCGGCGAGGCATGGGCGTGCACGGTGCTGGCGCTCGTCGAATTCGTCCGCGGCGACGTCGAGGAGGTGCGGCTGGCGACCCAGAGGGTGCTCAGCCTCACCGGACCCGACCGGCCGGCGGCGCTCACGATGACCGCGCACCTCTGGATCGCCTGCTCCGCCGCGCTGGCCGGGGACGTCGCCGCGCACCGCCGGCACGTGACGGTGGCACTCGCTCACATCGAGGAGGCCGGTGCTGCGATCGGCGACCCCGACTGGATCTGGGGCGGTTGCCACCTCGCCGTGTCGGAGGGCCGGCTGAGAGCGGCGCTGCGGCTGGCCGGAGCGGCCGAGGCGCTGGAGCGGCGTGGGGGCACGCAGTCGGCGGAGCCCGTCGTCTCCGGCCTGTGCCGCGACGCAGTCCGTACCGCCAGCGCAGGGCTCGGCAGGCGTGCCGCGGCGCGGTACGCCGCCCAGGGCGCCCGGATGACGACGCCGGAGCTGATGGCCGAGGCCCTCGCCGAGCCCGGCCCCGCCGACCGTGTCCTCTCTGTACGCGAGCTGGAGGTGGCCGAGCTCGTCGGCTGCGGCCTCGGGAACGAGGAGATCGCCGGCCGCCTGCACCTCTCGCGGCGTACGGTCGAGACCCACGTCGAGAACTGTCGCCTCAAGCTCGACCTCGACTCCCGGTTCCAGCTGGCGGTGTGGGCCGTGGAGCGGCGGCTCGCGCGGGAGGACGCACAATCCGGGTGACTACGGATGTCCGTGCACCCCCGGGCTGCCCAGGGTGGGCGGCATGACGACATCGATCTCGAAGGCCTACCCGCACACCGACAACGGCTACCTGTTCGACACCGGCTCCGACCTCGGAGCCGAGCACATCGCGGAGATCGAGCGGCGATTCGACCCGCTCACCCGCCAGCAGCTACCCGACGGCGTCCCCGGCCCGGGAGCGCGGTGCCTGGACGTCGGCTCCGGTGCCGGCTCGATCGCCGCGCTGCTGGCCGAACTCGCCGGCCCCGACGGCGAAATGCACGCGGTCGACCTCGACACGACGCGGCTGACGGGGATGCCGAAGGGAGTCACGGTCCACCAGCACGACGTACGACACGGCCTGCCGGTCGACGGACCCTTCGACGTGATCCACGCTCGGCTGTTCCTGCAGCACCTTCCCGAGCGCGACCAGGTCCTCGCGGACCTGGTCGCGGCTCTCGCGCCCGGTGGCTGGCTGTTGCTGGGAGATGTCAGCGACCGGCCACTGCACGTGGTCACGGCGCCGGACGTGGCATCAGCCGACCTGTTCCGCCGCATGATGCACCTCTCCCACGAGGTCGTCAGCCCGGCGCGTGGCCTCAGCTTCGCGTGGGCGCACCAGGCGGCCGGTCGGCTGCTCGAGCACGGCCTCGTGGCCGTCGAGGCCTTCGAACACGGCAGCATCGACGTCGGCGGCGGCCCGGGATGCGCGCTCCACGCCAACCTCAACCGGCAGGCCCAGCCCGCACTGCTCGCCGCCGGCGCGACCGCCGAGGAGCTGGCGGACTACCGACAGCTGATGGGGGACCCTCGGTTCCGCGCCTGGTCGTACTCGTTCGTCGGCACCCGCGGCCGACGTCCCGCCTGACGTCGCCCGGTGTCCGGGCTTGTCGAGGACACCGTCGCCCTGGTTGTCGTGACCGGCGTGGTCATGGCCGTGCCGGGCCCGTCGGTGCTGTACGCCGTGTCGCACGGCCTGCGCGGCGGAACGGGCTCGGCCTGGTGGGCCCTCCTGGGGCTCGAGTGCGGGCTCGGGGTGCACGTCCTGGTGGCGTGCCTCGGGGTGGGCGCTGCGGTCGCGGCCGCACCGGCAGCGCTCGAGGTCCTGAGGCTGCTAGGAGCCGGATACCTTGCGCTGCTCGGCGTGCGGGCGCTCTATCGACCCTCACACCCGACGTGGCGCCATCACAGGGTGGACCGCACCGCGGCCAGTGTGTTCTGGGGCGGGTTCACCCTGGACGTGCTCAACCCGAAGACGTTGCTGTTCTGCATCGCCTTGCTGCCGCAGTTCGTCGGCAGCCAGCGGGCGCCGGCGTCGGTGGTGCTGGTCGGCTCCTTGGTGATCGCGATCGCGCTCGTGTGCGACGGGGCCTATGCGGCCACGGCCATGCTGCTGCGCGGACTCCGGCTGCCCAGCCGGCTACGACGCTGGGTGGTACGGATGCCGGGGGTGGCGTTCCTGGCGCTGGCCGGCGCGACACTGGTCGGATGATCCGCGGTCTTGCCGGAATCCGTCCGGCTCGCCAGCGGACAGCGTCGAGCTCAGACGACGGTGTCGCCCGCGGCAACAAGACGCACCTGTGCGCAGAACAGCAGCTCGGCTCAGGACCCCAGTTGTTCACGCAGGCTCGCGAGATCCCCGAGCACCCAGGCACTGATGAGCTGACCGTGGTCGGCCTTGAAGAAGGCAGCGCCCGCATAGGAGAAGCGGGCTCCTGTCGGTGCTATGCCCGCCAGCGGACCGTCGTGGGTACCGGAGTAGAGCAGGCGTGCGGCGGCCTGGGTTCCATCGACGACCAGGGTTTGGACGTTGTTGTGGAAGTCGCTGGATCCTGCGCGCACTAGGTCGCGGTACTCGCGCCAACCAGCGCGGCCACGGGTCTCGTTGCCGAGGGAACCGCGGAAGGTGAAGTCAGGGGCGAGTACGGTGTCGACAGCGGCGTCGTCCCACCTGTTCCAAAGCTCGATGTAGAACGCTTGCACGAGTTGTCGAGTATCCACTGGCTCAGGCTCCCACGCGCACCTTGCTCGACACTGGCATGTGCGGTTTCTGGCAAGCCCGATGGCAACGGACGACTCCGCGGTATCCCGTCCCCCTGGGTGTCTCGGGCTCCCGAGCGTTGGCGGCGGAATGACTCGCTTGGCGATCACCGCTGTGGTTGCGCAGCTTGGCGACCGCGAAGAGTCTGTCCCATTGCGGCTTCTCGACCCGTGCGGCGGCCGTTCGAGCCACCTGTCGAGCTCGAGACCTCCGACTACCCGACTGCTCCACCCCTGAGAGACGGTGCGACCCGGTCGCCCGGTGAGGAGGCAGATCGGGCCGGCTGACCCCGGGTCCGGCGCGACCTGGGTCGGCGACCCAGCCGCCGTCCTTGTGCCCTGAGTTCGGGCCGTTGACATCAAGTGAACTTGAACAAATACGTTGATGGAATGGCAACAACGACGATCGAACGCGACACAAGAGCAGCCGACATCGAAGCCATCCACCAGGTGGTCTCCGCCGTCCAGCATGCGACGCAGAACGAGCTTGTCGACGAGTTCCTGGCCCTGTTCCGCCCCGATGCGATCTGGACCACTGGCGGCGGCAAGCTACTTCTCGGTCTCGATGAGATCACCGCGTTCACCCGTCAGGTTCTTCCGGGAGGGATGGAGGGCCTCACGATGAGTATGGAGGTGGTGCACGTCCTGTTCATCCGAGCAGGCGTCGCCGCCGCCAAGGTGCGGCAGACCTACACGAGCAACGACGGCCAACCATCCGAGGCCGAAGGGGAGTTCACCCCGCTCTTCGTGATGGCTAAGGAGCATGGGCGGTGGCGCCTCGTGGCATGCCAGAACACGGGCGTGCTCGACCCGACGCCAGCCAGCTAGGCCGCACACCAAGGCGTCAAGCAACCGCGCGACTTAGTGGGCTTACGAGGCCGCACTGGTAGCGAAGACGACGAGCTGGGCTCGGTCGCGTGCGCCGAGCTTCACCATCGCGAGGGAGACGTGGGTACGCGCGGTGGCGGGGCTGATGACGAGATGAGTTGCGGGGACGACCAGCTGTGATGCGCCGCTCGACTACTTCTTGCGCGATTTCTGCACAACGAATGCAACCACGAGCAGAATGGCAAGGCCTGCGAAGATGACGGGGTAGAGCACGCTCGAGTTCCTCCCATCGATGGTCCATCGATCCTCGGCCACGAGGGACGCCGAGCGCCTCACCCCGAACGGACGAACTCACCGTGGCTTCGTGCCTGCGGCGTGGGATGCGCTCTCTGTTGCGGCCGGCGCCTGCTGGCGATGGGTGAGTGAGCGCCCGCCCCGAGATTGCGCGCCTCCGCGCAGCGCCCCGAAGCCGCCTGTCGCGCTCCCTTCATCCGATGTTGACAGCTCGTCGAGGGGCTCCCGTCACCCGTTTCGGTGGTATTCGCTCCCGACCCAAGGGGCGGCGCCTGGGTTGCTGGTGGATATGTCGTCCAGGACACGGTGGGCCTGACGCGACGCCCCGCCCGGCCGGTCGAGGTAGGCCGACACAAGGCCGGGATGGGCGAGGAGCACGTCGTAGGAGTCCAGCATGATCGCGCGGACGGCTCCTCGCTCGGAAGCTAACGGCCCTGGGCCGCCAGATGGACGGGCAGTCATCCGATGGTGGGTCGAACAGGCTCCGCGAGACAGGCGGTCATGTCCGGTCGTCGACGCGCGGCGACACGCACCGTGTCCAGAGAACTGTCAATGTGGCTCTGTGCACGGCTTCAGGAGCGGTCAGTGCATGCTGAGTTCGGGTCCGGAGTTCCGCACGGCTGCCTCGACTGCCCCCACCGCATGTCGTAGATCACTGAGATGCAGTCGGACCACTTCCTGGACGGTGTGTACCTCTCGCCGCCAGGTGAGGTTCATGCAGCCGAGGACGCGCTCGTCCAGTTGGATGGGAAGAGCGATGGAGGCCCTGCCGTCATCTGAGACCCGACGGGACAGGTTGTAGTCGCCGCCGAAGAACGACGAGCGTGTGGCGTAGCCCCGGTGCCGCGTTGACTCGACTAGTTGCCGGACCTCGTTTGGGTCTTTGGCCGCAGCATCCCCTGGCTCGTTCTTCGCGCGAAGGCGTTGGAGGACGCTCTCTCGCTCGCTTGTTGCACAGTAGGCCAGGTAAGCCCGCCCTGATGCCGAGCCGAGCATGTTGGTCCGGAATCCTCGAGGTCTCTCCGGAAGCTCGTCGAAGTAGGCCTTCGAACTGTTGGTCTCGATGGTCTCCATGTAGCTGAGCCGGGGCACCGAGAGGATCGATGGCCACCGGACGCGGCGGGTCAGTCTCTCCATCACAGGCGAGGCAAGCTCTGCGAGCCATTCGGCATTGTCCACGTCCAACCTCGGCAACAGCGTATGGCTGGGTACGAACGCGCCATCGACCATGCGTTGCCACACGAGCCCGTGCTGATGGGCCGTGGCAAGGATTCGCAGGAGCGTGCTCTTGGGGATTCCGGTCATTCGGTGCAGGTCGTGCAGGCTCGCGGCGCGCGCCTCTTGGAGGAGCTGAAGGACCTCGAACCCGCGCGATAGGGATTCGATGGTCTTTACCTTGTAGTCGCGCATCGCTGCACACCCGCCGCCAGAGCTGGATTTCGCGGTGTGAAACTTTAGCAAGAATGTGTTGGCCGTCACCCTGCGGCCGCCTCACACTCGCTGGCATGCCGGCGGATCTGACGCGCAGCCAGACGACAGGCTCCCCACTGGCCGAGCTACGCGAGGGCGACCTGCTGTGGACTCCCTCGCCCGAACGGGTGGCCAGCACGAACCTTGCCGCCTTCACCGATTGGGTGCAGCGGCGATACGAGCGAGAGTTCCCCACCTATCAGCACCTGTGGGCGTGGTCTGTTGAGGAGACCGAGCCGTTCTGGGAGGCCATCTGGGCATACTTCGGGGTCCGGGCGTCGCAGCCCTACCTTCAGGTGCTGGACGGTACGCGCATGCCCGATGTGAAGTGGTTTCGCGGGGCTCGGCTGAACTTCGCCGAACACATCCTGCGCAATGAGGACCCGGGTAGGCCAGCGCTGTTCTACGCAGGTGAGCGCGCCCCGCTGACCACGATGGGTTGGGACGAGTTCGCCGGCGCGGTGCGAGCGGCCGCCACCGGGTTGCGGGAACTGGGCGTTCGTCCGGGGGATCGGGTCGTCGGTTACCTTCCCAACGTCCCCGAGGCCGTGGTCAGCATGGTGGCCACGGCGGCGATCGGAGCAGTCTGGGCGGCCTGTTCACCAGACTTCGGTGTGGGTGGCGCCCTTGACCGGTTCGGCCAGCTGGAGCCGACTGTGCTGATCTACGCCGACAGCTACGAGTACGGCGGCAAGACGTTCGACCGCTCATCACAGGGGCGAGAGATCGCAGCGCAACTGACCACGCTGCGGGCGGTCGTGTGCGTGCGCGCAGCGGGAGCTGCCGGCTCCCCGGCGATGGAAGGCGCTATGGAGTGGTCGGAGTTCCTGGACCACCCCAGGGTGAGCCCAGAGGAGTTCGAGTTCGAGCAGGTGCCGTTCGATCAGCCGCTGTGGGTGTTGTTCTCGTCGGGCACCACCGGTATCCCGAAGGCGATCGTGCACGGGCACGGGGGCATCGTGCTGGAGCAGTTGAAGCTGCAGCACCTGCACATGGATCTGAGCCCCGGGGACACGGCGTTCTTCCATACCACCACGGGTTGGATGATGTGGAACTTCCTGGTCAGCGGCATGCTGCAGGGAGTGCGGCCGGTGCTCTACGACGGCAACCCCGCCCACCCGGAGGTGGACGTGCTCTGGCGCATCGCCCAGGACAGCCGGGTTCGCTTCTTCGGAGCAAGTCCCACCTACGTCGAGCTGATGGAGCGGGCCGGCGTCGTGCCTCGGGAACGGTTCGACCTCTCTGCACTGGACGCCGTCATGCCGGCAGGGTCACCGGTGGGCCCGTGGTGCACCAAGTGGTTCTACGACAACGTCAAGACCGACTTGTGGGTCGCCACCGGTAGCGGCGGCACCGACTGCTGCACCGGCTTCGTCGGCGGAGTGCCCACACTGCCGGTGTACGCCGGTGAGATCCAAGCGCCGTCTCTCGGTGTCGCGGCCCGCGCGTTCAACGAGGACGGAGAGAGCGTCGTCGACGAGGTCGGCGAGCTGGTGATCACGAAGCCGATGCCCTCGATGCCCGTCACGTTCTGGGGTGATGATGACGGTACGCGGTACCGGGCCGCGTACTTCGAGGACTACCCGGGCGTTTGGCGGCACGGGGACTTCTTTCGAGTCAACCAGCGGAACGGCTGCTTCGTCCTCGGCAGATCCGACGCCACGTTGAATCGCCAGGGGGTGCGCATCGGGACAGCCGAGATCTATCGGGCAGTGGAGGCCATGGAGGAAGTCGCCGGCGCCATCGTCGTCAACCTCGACCTGCCCAACGGGAGGTTCTTCATGCCGCTCTTTGTGCAGCTGCACGAGGGTCAGGTTCTGAACGAGGAGCTGAAGACCCGGATCCGAGACCGCCTTCGTGCCGAGTACACGCCGCGACATGTACCAGACCGCATCGTTCAGGTGCCCTCGATTCCGATGACCAGGACGGGCAAGAAGATGGAGGTACCGGTACGGCGCCTTCTCCTTGGCTCTGAGCTGAAGGACGTCGCCTATCCCGACGCCATGGAGGATTCGACCGCGCTGGATGCCCTTGTTGCATACCGCGACAGCCAGAACGACTACACGGTCGCCTGAATCACTTGCCGCAGACTCGCTACCTCCCCATGGAGACTCACATGTCAGACGAGAAGGCCACGAACACCTTTCCCCTTCCCTCCAAGATCGCTGATGCACCTGGTGCCGAGGGGTGGCAGGAGATGTACCCCTACTTCACTCGCTTCCAGCCCGAGGACGACAACCGGTTCTGGTTCTACAACTCGATGCACTTCCCCGAGCCAATGCCCGCCTTCGACGCGCTGACCGCCGAAGTGCCCTACACCGCCATAGGCGCCAACACGGCGCGAGTCTTCGTGTTTCCCACCACGCTCGGCATCGACTACCGCATCGTCAACGGACGGGTCTATATCACCGCCAACCCGGTAATCGACCAGGCAGAGGTCGAGCGGCGCGCGGAGGCCTTCGGTCATCGGGCGGGCTATTACTACGAGAACTGGGATCGCCTGTACGACGGGTGGAAGGAGCGCATCGCCCGTCTGATCGACGAGATTGAGGCGGTCACCGTTCCCCAGCTGCCCGAGTTCGAAGACATGCAGGTGGTCATCGAGGGCAGAGGCATCGCGCAGAACCACTACGTGCGCGAGAACTTCCATCGGTGTCTGGACCTGTACTCGAAGATGTGGCACCACCACACCGAGTTCCTGATGCTGGGCTACGGCGCCTACGTGGTGTTCTTCGAGTTCTGCAAGACGGCGTTTCCCGAGATCTCAGACCAAACCGTCGCACGCATGGTCGCCGGCATCGAAGTGACCATGTACCGGCCGGACGACGAGCTGAAGCGCCTGGCGCGGCTCGCTGTAGAGCATGGCGTGGACGACCTCTTCGTCGAGGGTTGCCGGCCCGACGAGGTCCTCGAGGCGCTCAACACCCGGGGCACTGTGGGCGCAGCGTGGCTGGAGGCATTTCAAGCGGCCAAGGACCCGTGGTTCAACGTCTCCACCGGCGACGGCTTCTATCACCATCACCGCAGCTGGGAGGAAGACCTCACCGTCCCCTTCGCGGCCCTACCCCGGTACGTCGCCATGGCCAGTCGCGGTGAGCAACTCGAACGACCCACCGAAAGGATCAAGGCGGAGAAGGACCGGATCACCACGGAGCACCGTGCTCTGCTGGGCACCGACGAGGAACGTGCCGCCTTCGACCAGATGCTGGGCCTGTGCCGCACCGTCTTCCCGTTCGTCGAGGACCACAAGTTCTATTGCGAGCACTGGTTCACCACACGGTTCTTCCAGAAGATCCGTTCCTTCGGTGAACTGCTGGCGCAGCGCGGGCTCCTCCCAGAGGCAGAAGACGTGTTCCACCTCCAGCGCACCGAGGTTGACCAAGCGCTTACCGACGTCATGTTGGCCTGGGCATCCGGCGGCCGTGAGGTAGGCGCCCGCCACCTGCACGCCCTCGTCGCCGAACGCAAGCGCATCCTGGCCGCCCTCGCCGAATGGTCACCGCCCCCGGCGTTGGGCCCCATCCCTGAGGGGCTGAACGACCCCGCGGTCAAGATGCTCTGGGGGATCACCGAGCAAACCATCCAGACATGGGCGTCGGCCGACGACAACGCCAGCGAGCTGCGCGGGTACGCCGCTTCGCCCGGTGTCGTGGAGGGCACCGCACGCGTGCTGATGAACGTCAACGACATCGGCGAGATCCGCGAAGGCGAGATCCTGGTCTGCCCGGTCACTGCGCCCAGCTGGGGGCCGGTGTTCGGCAAGATCAAGGCCGCCGTCTCCGACATCGGCGGAACGATGTCGCACGCGGCAATCGTGGCCCGCGAGTACGGAATGCCCGCGGTGGTGGGCACCGGCTCGGCCACGCGCACGATCCAGACCGGGCAGCGCCTGCGCGTGGACGGCGATCGCGGCAGCGTCCGGGTCCTCGACTGATGGGGAGGAGGCAAGGGTGATGGTCTCTACCAGCGTCCTGGTCGTTCGGTTCGAAGAGGTCGGCATAGACGACGTGCCAATCGTGGGTGGCAAGGGCGCCAGCCTCGGCGAGCTGACCCGCGCGGGCATTCCGGTGCCGGAGGGGTTCGTGCTGACCACCCACGCCTTCCGGCAGGCGCTCACCGCGCTCGACCCCGACGCGAGCATCGAGGCCAGCATCGCGGGCCTTCACGGTGACGAGAGCGGGGCGATTGAGGAGCTGACCGCCCAGGCGCGCAAGCGGATCGCATCCGCCACCCTCTCAGAGGACCTCGACTCGGCCGTGCGCGAAATGTACCGCGCCCTCTGCGCCGAGGTCGGTGCCGATGATGCTCCGGTGGCGGTGCGGTCCAGCGCAACCAGCGAGGACAGCGCGGACGCGAGCTTTGCCGGACTGCAGGCGACATACCTCTGGGTGCAGGGGGAGGAGCAGGTGGTCGATGCCGTCCGCCGCTGCTGGGCCAGCTTGTACAGCGTCGAGTCAGTCACCTACCGCCGCCGCCGAGCCCTTCCCGAGGACGGGCTGGCCATGGCCGTCGTCGTCCAACGCATGGTCGACGCCCGCAGCAGCGGGGTCATGTTCACCCGCAGTCCTGTCACGGGCGATCGTTCGGTGGTTGCCGTCGACGCCAGCTGGGGCCTCGGTTCCGCCGTGGTCAGCGGAGAGGTGACACCGGACTCTTATGTGCTCAGCAAGATCACGGGTGAGGTTCTGCGGAAGACGATCGCGGTCAAGACCGTGCGTGATGTCCCGAGCGCAGAGGGCTCGGGAGTCCGCACGGAGCCGGTCCCGGACGAGATCCGTGAGGCACCGGCCCTCGAGTCGCCAGAGCTCGCTGCTCTGTTGGAGATCGCCCGCAAGGTCGAGCGGCACTACGGCTGCCCGCAAGACATCGAATGGGCCGTGTCAGAGAGCGCCCCGGTCGACCAGAACATCTTCCTCCTGCAGAGCAGGCCCGAGACCGTGTGGGCAGAGAAGGAGAGCCAGCCCGTCGCCGCTCCCAAAGACAAGGCGTTCGACCACGTCGTCTCCTTCCTCGGGGCGGGGCGCTTTCGAACCGATGGGGAGGAGAAGTGATGCTGACCCCCGAGGACCTGAACGACATCGTCCGCATCCTCGACTCGACGACGCTCGATGAGCTCCACGTCGAGACATCTCAGCTGTCGATCACGCTCCGCCGTCACGGCGCTCACGGTGAATGGACGGCCGAGTCGGAGCTGACGCGCGCGCCCGCTCACCATCTGACCCATCGCGGGGAGGAAGACGAACGACACGTCGCGTCGTCGATGACCGGTGCCGGAGGCGAGTCTGTGGTTGGCTCTGCGGAGTCTGAGGGCTTGCACGCGGTGAAGCCCCCGCTCCTCGGCACCTTCTACCGCTCGCCCAAACCAGGCGCCGCTCCCTTCGTGGACGTGGGCTCGACGGTCGAGGCCGACACCGTCGTCGGAATCGTCGAGACGATGAAAATGATGAACTCCGTGTACGCCGGTGTCACGGGTGTGGTCAAGAGGATCTGCCTCGACGACGCGCAGTACGCCGACACCGACACGGCTCTCATGCTCATTGAGGAGAACGGATGACGTTTCGCCGTCTCCTGATCGCCAACCGTGGCGAGATCGCGGCTCGGGTGATCAGAACGTGCCAGCGTCTGGGGATCGAGGCGATGCTGACCGTCTCGGAGGCAGACCGCGACGCGCTACCCGCCAGGCTCGCGGACGGTGTTGTGCTGATCGGTCACGGTCCTTCGCCGGCCAGCTATCTCGACGTCGACGCGGTAGTGGCCGCCGCTCAGCGTGTGGGTGCCGATGCCGTCCATCCCGGCTATGGGTTCCTTTCGGAGAATGCCAGGCTGGCACGCGCATGTGGCGACGCCGGGATCGCCTTCATCGGACCGAGCGCGGACGTGCTGGAAGCGGTCGGGGACAAGCTGAGCGCACGCACGCACGCTGTCAACGCCGGGCTGCCCGTCGTACCGGGTGGGGACGCCGACACCGGGGAGAGAGCCCTGGAGGTTGCCCGCCGCATCGGCTTTCCTCTGCTGGTCAAGGCTGTCGGGGGTGGCGGTGGACGCGGCATGAAGCGCGTCGATGCCGAGGCCGAGCTGCACTCGACGCTCGACCTGGCCATGGCTGAGGCTGAGGCGGCCTTCGGGGACGCACGTGTCTATCTGGAGCGCTACGTCACCTCCGGACGCCATGTCGAGGTGCAGGTCATCGGTGACGGCGAGAACGTCGTCCACCTCGGCGACCGGGACTGCTCGGTGCAGCGGCGCTTCCAGAAGCTGTTCGAGGAGGCCCCCGCGCCATCCCTGACGGACGAGGTCCGGCTCGCCATGCACGACGCCGCGGTGGCGCTGGCCCGAAGCCTGCGCTATCGCGGGCTGGGGACGGTGGAGTTCCTGTTCGACACCGACCGCGTCGAGTTCTACTTCCTCGAGATGAACGCCCGCATCCAGGTGGAGCACCCAGTCACCGAGATGATCACCGGCCTCGACCTGGTTGCCGAGCAGATCGCCGTCGCCGAGGGACGCAGCCTGCGGCTCACGCAGAACGACATCGCGTTCCGCGGGCATGCGCTGGAGTGCCGGATCAACGCCGAGGAGTGGCGACGCGACTTCCGCCCGAGCCCGGGAACCGTCGAGGCGGCCGTCTTCCCGGTGAGCGATGGCGTCCGGGTCGACACCCATGTACAAGCCGGTTCGGTGATCCCGCCCTACTACGACTCGTTGATCGCGAAGGTCGTCGTCCACGCAAGCAGCCGTCGCGATGCGGTCCACCGCATGAGAGGCGCCCTAGGAGGGTGCTCCATTCAAGGTGTGTCCACCACGCTCGACGTACACCAGATGCTGCTCGAAGACGATGAGCTGGCCGCCGGAGGTGTCGACACGCTGTTCTTCGAGCGGTTCCTGGAGTCGCACGGCGAAGTCGAGATGACCGCTGGAGGCGCCGATGGCTGACATCGAGCTCGTCGACGTATCGGTCCGCGATGGCAACCAGAGCCTCTGGGGAGCCACCGGCCTCAGGACGCCGCAGATCCTACAGATCGCCCCGCTCATGGACCGGGTCGGCTTCCGTGCCCTCGACTACACCTCCAGTACGCACATGGGCATGGCCGTCCGGACCTACCAGGAGAACCCATGGGAGCGGATCCGGCTGACTCGCCAGGCGATGCCGAACACGGCTCTGCAGTTCATCGGAACCGGGTTCCGCTTCATCTCCTGGGAGAGCGCCCATCCGGAGTTCATGCAGCTGGTCTACGACCGGCTAGCGATCAACGGCATGGACCGCTTCGTGGTGCTGGACCCGATGCACGACATGGACGCCGCGGTGGAGTCCGCGCGCATGATCCGCCGGGCCGGTGCGACAGAGATCATGGGCGCGCTGGTCTACACGATCAGCGACGTGCACGACGACGCCTTCTACGCGGGCCTGGCGAAACGGATGGCGGCATGCCCCGACATCGACCGGGTGTACGTCAAGGATCCGGCTGGTCTGCTGACCCCCGAGCGAGCACGAACGCTTCTGCCGGCCGTCCGCGATCAGCTGAACGGCAAGCCACTCGAGCTGCATTCACACTGCACCATCGGACTGTCGCCCATCACCTACGCCACCGCCGCCGACCTGGTGGACGTGCTGCACATTGCCTGTGGGCCGTTGGCAAACGGTTCCTCTCTGCCTGACGCACAGCAGGTCGTCGCGAACCTCCGCGAGCTCGGCCACCACGTCGATGTCGACGATCGGTTGCTGGCTAAGGTGGCCGACTACTTCCACCGGCTCGCCCAGGCCGAAGGGCTTCCGTCGGGGCGGCCCAGTGACTTCGACGCCGCATTCCTTCGCCACCAGGTGGCGGGCGGGGTGATGACCACCACACGCAGGCAGCTGCGGGAACTGGGCATGGAGGACCGCTTCGACGACGTGATGGAGGAGGTGAGCCGGGTCCGTGCGGAGCTCGGCTATCCGATTATGGTCACGCCGTTCCCGCAGATGGTGTGTTCGCAAGCACTGTTCAACGTGATCGGTGAGGAACGTTATGGCAACGCTCCCGACCAGGTGATCCGCTACCTGCGTGGTGGGTTCGGGAAGCCGCCAGGTCCGGTCGACCCCGACGTCCGCGACCGGATCCTCGACCGGCCACGGGCCAAGGAGCTGGCGACCGAGCCACCGGCCAAGACGCCGGCCGAGCTTCGGCGCGACTTCGCCTCGGGCATCAGCGACGAGGAACTGCTGCTGCGCGCGACCATGCCCGGCGACCAGGTCGACGCCATGCTCGCCGCGGGGCCGGCACGGCGCCACTACAACCCCGAGGTCCAGCCGCTGCTGCGACTGCTCGAGGAGGTCGGCAGGCGCCCCGATATCTCAGAGCTCACCGTGCACAAGCCCGGCGTGACCATCAGGGCTCGCTCGATGAAGGGAGCTGCCACCGGTGTCAGCACGTGACCCCATCCTCCGTGAGGACCTGTCCACGGCGATGACCGCTCGGCTCGGCAAAGCAGGCGGGTTCGTCTTCGACATGGACGGGACTCTCGTGCTCGGGGACCGTCGCAACCGTGGCCTGAAACCGTTGCCCGGGAGCATCGAACTCACGACCTACCTGCACGAGCAGGGCGTGCCCTTCGTCGTCGTCACCAACGGCACCACGAGGACGCCGGCAGGGTATGCCGAGGTGATGCGGTCGCTGGGGTTTCCCGTGGGGGAGGGCGACCTACTCACCCCGGTCAGCGCGGCACTGGAGCTCTTCGAGCAGCAGCGGCATCGACGGGTCATGGTGCTCGGCGGGGACGGTCTGACCCAGCCACTGCTGACAGCCGGCTTCGAGGTCGTGCCGCCGGTCAAGGACTCCGGTGCCGACGCGGTGCTCGTCGGCTGGTACCGAGAGGTGACCTTCGCTGACCTGGAAGCGGCCTGCGACGCGGTATGGGCGGGTGCCCGGTTCTACAGCAGCTCGCAGTCGATGTTCTTCGCGACCGCCGAAGGACGGGTCCTCGGCACCTCGCGCGCGATCAGCGCGGTCGTCCGGGACCTCACGGGTGCTCACATCGAGGTGGTGGGCAAGCCGTCCGTGCACACGTTGAGCGCGGCCGCCCGTCGGGTCGGTGTCTCCACGGAGGAGCTCGCGGTCGTAGGAGACGATCCAGAGCTGGAGATGGCCATGGCCCACCAAGGCGGCTCCCTGGCGGTGTCGGTCTCGACCGGGGTCCGGTCCCACGCCTCGTTCACAACCCTGCCGCCGCACCAGTCGCCCGACATCGGCTTCTCCGGGGTGGACGAGCTTTACGCGGTCTACCGCCACCGGAGGCCGAGCAGTGGAGAGGAACCGGATGAAGGTCAGTGAACTCGACGCCATTGACGTACACGTGCACGTTGAGCAGGACTCCCACGGGGCCCTCGCGCTCGACCAGGAGCTCATGGACGCCTCGGCGGCGTACTTCCGTTCCAACGAGGACCGCACCCCGACGCTCGCCCGCATCGCCGAGTACTACCGCAGCAGGAACATCGGAGCCGTCGTGTTCACCGTCGATGCCTCATCGGCGACTGGACACCCCTCGTTGTCGAGCGAGGAGATCGCAGAGGAGGCAAACGAGCACGCCGACGTACTGATTCCCTTCGGCTCTGTCGACCCGCACGGTGGATGCGCTGTGGTGCGCCAGGCCCGGCGACTGGTTACCGACCATGGCGTCAAGGGGTTCAAGTTCCACCCGAGTCTCCAGGCGTTCGAGCCCCACGACCACCGCTATTACCCGCTGTACGAAGCAATCCAGGAGCTTGGCGTCCCTGCACTGTTCCACACGGGGCAGACCGGCATCGGAGCCGGAATCCCCGGTGGCCGCGGCATCAAGCTCGGCTACTCGAACCCGATGTTCCTCGACGCAATCGCCGCGGACTTCCCTGGGCTCACGGTGGTCATGGCGCACCCAAGCGTGCCGTGGCAGGACGAAGCGATCTCGATCGCCATGCACAAGGCGAACGTCTACATCGACCTGTCGGGGTGGTCACCCAAGTACTTCCCCCGCAGCTGGTACGGGCAGCGAACTCCTTCCTGCGCAACAAGGTCATGTTCGGCTCAGACTTTCCCGTGATCACCCCGGACCGCTGGCTGAAGGACTTCGAAAAGCTGGACCTCAAGGCCGACGTGAGAGAGCTGGTGCTGAAGGAGAATGCGATCAGCATGCTGAAGCTCGCGGAGTGAGCAGCGCAAGACACGAGCGAGCGTGCTTCTAGGAGACGCACCTGTCAGGCGTTGGCGTGGAGGCCGACCCGGTTGCCTTCGGTGTCCTCGATGTAGGCGAAGTAGCCTCGGTCGCCTCCGACGGATGTCCTGCCGACCAGGATGCGGCCGCCGGCCGGCTCTACCCGCGACAGCCATTCATCGATGCTCGGGTTGGCGTCGAAGTAGACGCGCGAGCCGTAGTGGGATGGCTGGTCTTCTGGCGCGGCGAACAGGCAGCCATCCGAACCCCCGTCCCCACCGGCGAAGAGGGCAGTTTCCTTGTCCTCGCCGACCGAGAGGCGGGTCAGCTCCTGCGTGGTCAGCGCATGATAGAAGTCGATCGCCCGGCCCAGGTCGCTGACCGGAATGTCGAACCACACGACCTTCGCCACGGCTCTGTCCCTCCCTGATGCACCAGTTCGTCCTTGTGAGCCTCCATCGACCCCATGAGTACGTCAAGTGAGCCGACCCGGAGCCGACGCCGCCCCGGGCTGACGGGCTCGTGGTGGACTTCAGTCATCCGCAGATCTGCACGCTCCCACCGCGACGGATGAGGATGCTCAGTCCTGCGAGGAAGTAAACAAGCGCGAAAGCGAAGACGGCACCTGGTACCACGTCGCAGCCTAGGAGTAGGTGCCGCTTGTGTCTCGTCCTGTGGGGGACCATGAAGACTCTGAGCACGATCCTGGCCACCCTGGCCCTATTGGCCGGGAGTCTGATCCTGGCGGCGCCGGCAGAGGCGGGCTATCAGGGTTGCATCAGCCGAGCGGAAAACCGCCGGGTCGACCTCGGGATGAAGCGCGACCGCGTCCACAGGATTGTTGACACGCACGGAAAATTCTGGGACGGCCATGCGGGCGGCTACACACACCAGTATCGAGCCTGTTGGACCAACCAGTTCCGGTTCTACTGGACGTACGCAGCCCGGCCGTTCACCCGAAAGCCGACGCACAAACTGGCGGGGCGGACGAGAGGGGAACCCACCCCATCACCGTGTCCCTCTCCCTGCATCTAGGTGAGCCCTGCTGCTCACCTGGTTGGTCCGGGCCACTGGAAGCCAGCTAGCACCTGCCTACTACCTGGTCGGGGTGGCCTTGATCTCCCTGATCGCCGCGCTCCGTTTCGTCGAAACCGCAAACCAGCCCTTGAACCAGAGGCTGCCTCGACGAGCAGCTCCGGCACCACCAGAGCGGGAGCTCGACCTTGATGCGTCAGAAGCGGCCATGACCGCTACCTACACGTTCGACGTCTTCTCGACTCTCGACGGCTACGGCTCGTACGGTCCCGGCGGCGACTGGGATGGCTACTGGGGTAAGCATGGTCGAGAGTTTCTCGACCGCCGCCTCGCCTTGTACGGCAAGGAGCAGCGCATGGTCCTCGGGGCCAACACCTTTCGGCAGTTCGTGCAGCTAATGGGTCCGAGGGGCGGGGAGTTGAAAGAGCTCGACTCTGTGAACAGCCAGATGAGGAACATGCCGACAACGGTCGTGTCGTCATCGCTGGAAGGCCCAGTCGACTGGCCGGACGCGACAATCATGGGCGGTGCCGCCGTCGACGTCGTCGCCCGGCTCAAGGAGGAGTCCGGGGTGCCGCTGCGCTCGCACGGCAGCCTGTCGCTGAACCGGGCGTTGATGGCCGCCGGCCTGGTCGACCGCGTGCAGGTGACGATCTTT
>DATMEB010000140.1:0-13947 GCA_035557095.1 Nocardioidaceae bacterium
CGAGCCGGCGGCGGGTGTCAACCGTTCGATGATGGCGTTCCTCGTCGATGCGTACAGCGAGGACGAGGCGCCCAACGCCAAGGGCGGTGTCGACAAGCGCACGGTGCTGCGCCTCGATCCGCGGCTGTCGCCGGTCAAGGCCGCCGTGCTCCCGCTCTCACGCAACGCCGATCTGACGCCGAAGGCCAAGCAGCTCGCGGCCGACCTGAGGGGCTCGTGGAACGTGGAGTTCGACGACGCGGGCGCGATCGGCCGGCGCTACCGGCGGCACGACGAGATCGGCACACCGTTCTGCGTGACGGTCGACTTCGACACCCTCGACGACCAGGCCGTGACGGTCCGCGAGCGTGACAGCATGGGGCAGGAGCGGATCGCCATCGACCAGATCCAGTCCTACCTCGCCCAGCGCCTCATCGGCTGCTGAGCGGGAGGTCCCGGCCCCTCGGCGCCGAGACCGCGAACGCGAGCCGTTCGCGGTCTCGGCGCGAGGGTGGGCTGGACAGAGTCAGACGCGCTCTGGGGTGCGCTCGGGCGTGCGCTCCGGGACCTGTGCGAGCCGCGGCGCCACCAGTGCGTCGAGGCTCCACCGGCCGGCTCCGACCGCGGCCAGCACGAGCGCGCCGGCACCGAGGGCGAGCACCAGCTCGAAGCCGCCCTGGTCGACGAAGATCCCGCTGCCGGCGTGCACGATCACCAGCGCACCGGCCATGACGAACGCGAGCAGCACGCCGAACACCGGGACGGCCGCGCCGAGCACCAGCGCGGCACCGCCGACGAGCTCGACGGTTGCGGTGAACCAGGCGCTGACCTCCGGCATCGGCACGCCCATCTGCGCGAAGGAGGTGGCGGTGCCGTCCATGCCCCAGGTGGCGAACTTCTGCCAGCCGTGGGCGACGAAGACCACCCCGATCCCGACTCGGGCAGCCAGCAGGGTGACGTCGCGCGCGATCGCGAAACGCATCGGGACTCCTTTCGGTCATGCGCCAACTTGACGCTTCAACTCATTCGACCGTAGCGGCCGGTGACGACCGGCCCAAACCACGGGCGATCCACGGGGGCTGGATACGGGCGAAACCGGCGCGGAGATTGGGTGACCCGTGCCACACGGGACGGGTCAGGGCAGGGGGTCGACGATCATCCCGGCGACCGGGGCACCGTCCTCGCCCCGGGTGGTGATCGTGTTCACAACGACCTCATCGCCGACCGCGAGGTCAGGCGTGCCTGGTCGGACGTAGAACAGGTCGCAGAAGGCCGCGTCGGAGGCGCCCTGGCGGCGTACGCACAGCACGGCCCCGTCGTCGGCGAACTCGGTGACCACGCCGGTGAAGCTCTCGTCACCGGCCGGTGAGGCCTCGCCGCTGGCGATCGCGCGTACGCCGAAGAACGACCCGGTGATCACCCCGGCGCCCACCAGGCCGTACAGGGCGCGCAGCGGCCACGGACGCGAGCGTGCGTTGGAGTGGGCCCCCCGGTGCTGCGGTGTCATCAGGCCTCCTGGACGTGGCGGCCAACGATAAGGCCAGCCGGCGCGTGGCGGAACGGACGGGCGTGGTCGAAGACTACGATCCGGGCCCATGAGAGCCCGGCCCCTGCGGCACCACCTCGGAGTCGCCGTACTCGCTGTCGCCCTGGCGTCGGCGACCGCCTGCACGCAGGAGACCGGCGGGTCCGCGCCGGCCCCGAGTCCGACCGAGACGCCGACCCCGACGCCGTCCGCGGAGCCGGTCGAGCTCGCGCCCGGCGAGCCGGCGTCGTTCACGCTGCGTACCGGGCCGGGCAGGCGCTCGCGGGTGCGGCTGGCCGTCACCGAGGTCACCGAGGGCCGGATCCGCCACCTGTCCGACTTCGTGCTCGACGCCGAGGGTCGGCGGTCGACGCCGTACTACGCCGACGTGCGCGTCGCCAACACCGGCAGCGGCAACCTGTCGCGCGCGCGGATCACCCTGTGGGGCCTCGACTCCAGCGGCACCGTGCGCCCGCCCGCCGAGGTGATCGGCTCGTTCCGGAGGTGCCAGGCACAGCGCGCGCCGAAGGGCTTCCGGCGCGGCCGGTCCATGCGCACCTGCCTGGTCTACCTGGTTCCGCGGGGCAGCACGCTCGAGGCCGTGCAGTACCGCTTCGACGACGACCGGCCGCCCATCAGCTGGCCGGTGGGCTGACCCGACCCGGCCGGGCAGTGGCCGTTCGCCTGCGGGGGTGGCCGCTTGCGACAATGTGGCGGTGTCCGTTCCCACCTCGTTGCGGCTCGGCCGGCTGACTGTGGCGCCTCCGGTCGTGCTGGCGCCCATGGCCGGCGTGACCAACGCGGCCTACCGCCGGCTGTGCAACGAGCAGGGCGCGGGCCTGTACGTCTGCGAGATGATCACCTCGCGCGGTGTCGTCGAGCGCGACCGGTCGACGCTGGCGATGCTGCAGTTCGACCCGACCGAGCGGGTGCGCTCGGTGCAGCTCTACGGCATCGACCCGGTCTACGTCGGCAAGGCCGTCGAGATCCTGTGCGGCGAGTACGGCGTGCACCACGTCGACCTCAACTTCGGCTGCCCCGTTCCCAAGGTGACCCGCAAGGGCGGCGGCTCCGCCCTGCCGTGGAAGTCGCGGCTGCTCGGCGACATCCTCGCCGCGGCGGTCCGCGCGGCCGAGCCGTACGACGTGCCCGTGACGATGAAGACCCGCAAGGGGATCGACGACGACCACCTCACGTACCTCGAGGCCGGGCGCATCGCCCAGGAGGCCGGATGCGCGGCCATCGCGCTGCACGGCCGCACCGCCGCGCAGTACTACTCGGGCGAGGCCGACTGGGACGCCATCGCAGCGCTCGTCGAGCACGTCGACATCCCGGTGCTCGGCAACGGTGACATCTGGGAGGCCGCCGACGCGCTGCGGATGGTCGAGCAGACCGGGTGCGCGGGCATCGTGGTCGGTCGCGGGTGCCTGGGCAGGCCCTGGCTGTTCCGCGACCTCGCGGACGCGTTCGCCGGCCGGCAGGCGACCGCGCTGCCGGCGCTGGGCGAGGTCGCCGGGGTGATGCGGCGGCACTGCGAGCTGCTCGTGCAGTACATGGGGGAGGAGCGCGGCTGCAAGGAGTTCCGCAAGCACATCGCGTGGTACCTCAAGGGGTTCCGCGCCGGCGGGGAGGTGCGCCGCGAGCTGGGCCTGGTCAGCACGCTGGCCGACCTCGACGCACTCCTCGCGCGCCTCGACCCCGCCGAGCCCTTCCCGGTAGCGGAGCTCGGGACGCCGCGGGGCCGGCAGGGGGCACCGAGGCGGGTTGCGCTGCCCGACGGCTGGCTCGAGGACCGCGAGTCCCGGGGCATCGACGCCGCCGCGGAGTCGGGCATCTCCGGGGGCTGAGCAGGGGTATATCGTCCCGACCACGCACGGTGCCGCGAGTTTCAGGGGTGTTTCGTTAATGCCGAAGTACGTGTTCGACTTCGCCGAGGGCAGCAAGGACATGAAGGACCTCCTCGGCGGCAAGGGCGCGAACCTCGCCGAGATGAGCAACCTGGGGCTGCCCGTGCCTCCGGGGTTCACGATCACGACCGAGGCGTGCCAGGCCTACCTCGAGCACGACGACATGCCGGCGGGCCTCGACGAGGAGGTCGCCGAGCACCTGAAGTCGCTGGAGAGCGCGATGGGCAAGCACCTCGGCGACCCGTTGGACCCGCTGCTGGTTTCCGTGCGCAGCGGCGCGAGGTTCTCCATGCCTGGGATGATGGAGACCGTGCTCAACGTCGGGCTCAACGACGAGTCCGTGCACGGGCTGGCCCGCCAGGCCGAGAGCGAGCGGTTCGCGTGGGACTCCTACCGCCGGCTGGTCCAGATGTTCGGCAAGACCGTGCTCGGGATCGACGCCGAGCCGTTCGACCTCGCGATCGAGGAGAGCAAGCGGGCCCGCGGCAGCGACGACGACCTCGACCTCACCGCCGAGGACCTGCAGGCGCTGGTCGAGACGTTCAAGGACGTCGTCGCCAAGGAGTCCGGTCGCGACTTCCCGCAGGACCCGAAGGAGCAGATGGACCTCGCGGTCCGCGCGGTCTTCTCGTCGTGGAACGCCGACCGCGCCGTGCTGTACCGGCGCCAGGAGCGCATCCCGGGCGACCTGGGTACGGCCGTCAACATCGTCGCGATGGTGTTCGGCAACATGGGGATGGACTCGGGGACCGGTGTGGCCTTCACCCGCGACCCCGGGTCGGGCGGGCAGGGCATCTACGGCGACTACCTGCAGAACGCCCAGGGTGAGGACGTCGTCGCCGGCATCCGCAACACCTTGCCGCTCACCGACCTCGAGCGGCTCGACAAGGCCTCCTACGACGCGCTGCTCGACATCATGGCCAGGCTCGAGCGGCACTACCTCGACCTGTGCGACATCGAGTTCACGATCGAGCGCGGCAAGCTGTGGATGCTGCAGACGCGCGTGGGCAAGCGCACCGCGGCCGCGGCGTTCGTGGTGGCCTGTCAGCTGCTCGACGAGGGGCTGATCGACGCCGACGAGACGCTGCGCCGCGTACACGGGTCGCAGCTGGCGCAGCTGATGTTCCCCTGGTTCGTGGAGGACGCCGACCGCGAGGTGGTCACGTCCGCGATCGGCGCCTCACCGGGCGCGGCGTCCGGTCAGCTGGTGTTCGACTCGGCGCGCGCGGTCGAGTGGGCCGAGGAGGGCCGCTCGGTGATCCTCGTACGCCGGGAAACCAACCCCGACGACCTGGCCGGCATGATCGCCGCGCGCGGCGTACTCACCAGCCGCGGCGGCAAGACGTCTCATGCCGCAGTGGTGGCGCGCGGGATGGGCAAGACCTGCGTGTGCGGTGCCGAGGAGCTCGAGGTCGACCTCGCCGGGCGCCGTCTGCGCGGTCCCGGCGGCGTCGAGCTCACCGAGGGCGACACGGTCTCCATCGACGGCACGAGCGGCGACGTCTACGCCGGCGAGGTGCCGGTGGAGCCCTCTCCGGTGGTCCGCTACTTCGAGGGCGAGCTGTCCGCCGACGACAGCGAGGCCGACGAGCTCGTACGCGCGGTCGACCGGATCATGCGGCACGCCGACAAGCGGCGGAGTCTCGGCATCCGCACCAACGCCGACACCGCCGACGACAACGCCCGAGCACGACGGTTCGGGGCCGAGGGCTGCGGGCTGTGCCGCACCGAGCACATGTTCCTGGGGCCGCGCCGCCAGCACGTCGAACATCTGATCCTGGCGGAGTCCGCCGACGAGAAGCAGCGGGCTCTCGACGAGTTGGCCAAGGACCAGCGCGGCGACTTCGAGCAGTTGCTGGAGGCGATGGACGGCCTCCCGGTCACGATCCGGCTGATCGACCCGCCGCTGCACGAGTTCCTGCCCGACATGACCGACCTCGCGGTCGAGGTCGCGCTGGCCAAGGAACGCGGCCAGGACGCGGGCCGCGCGATCACGCTGCTCGACGCGGTGCACCGGCTGCATGAGCAGAACCCGATGCTGGGGCTGCGCGGAGTGCGGCTCGGGCTGATCGTGGACGGGCTGTTCGGCATGCAGGTCAAGGCGATCGCCGACGCGTGCGTCTCCCTGAAGCAGGCCGGCAAGGACCCTCGCCCGGAGGTCATGGTGCCGCTGGTCGCGACCGTGCAGGAGCTCGAGCTGGCCCGTGACGAGGTGCTCCGGGTGCTCAACGCCGTGTCGGAGGAAACCGGCGTCGACGTCCACTGCGCGATCGGCACGATGATCGAGCTGCCGCGTGCGGCGGTGACGGCCGGCGAGATCGCACTGGCTGCCGACTTCTTCTCGTTCGGCACCAACGACCTCACCCAGATGACCTGGGGCTTCTCACGCGACGACGTCGAGGCGTCGTTCTTCAGCGCGTACATGGACAAAGGGATCTTCGGCGTCTCGCCGTTCGAGTCGATCGACCGCGTCGGGGTGGGTGAGCTCGTCCGGATGACCACCGAGGCCGGACGTGCCGCACAGCCGGGGCTCAAGCTGGGGATCTGCGGGGAGCACGGAGGCGACCCCGACAGCGTGCACTTCTTCCACGAGGTCGGGCTCGACTACGTCTCGTGCTCGCCGTTCCGGGTGCCGGTCGCGCGGCTGGAGGCAGGGCGGGCCGCGGTGCTGTGACCGGCCGGTTCAGCGCTTCCTGCGGATGAAGCTGAGCACGACGAACGCGACGGCGATGATGACGATGATCACCAGGAGTGTCTTCATCGACCAAGCATAGGCCCGCTGCGCTCGCGGGCCGCTCCGGCGAGCAGGAACACCAGCGAGCACACCGCGGCCACGACCAGCAGCGCGAGGTCGAGCCCGACCCGTTCGGCGAAGAGCCCGATCGTCGGTGCGCCCGCGAGGAAGCCCGCGTACCCGATCGTCGACACCACGCCGATCGCGTGCGGTCCGCGTCCGGGAATCTCCCCGGCCGCGGACATCGCTGCCGGGAACACCACCGCGAGGCCGAGACCCCACAGCATGCCGCCGGCGACCGCCGCGACGAGGCTCGGCACGAGGGCCACCAGCAGCACACCGCTGACCGCGGTGGCCCCGGACATCCGCAGCACCGGCGTGCGCCCGAGGCGACGGATCAGCGCGCCGCCGCCGAGACGGCCGACGGTCATCGCCACGTTGAACGCGGCGAACGTGAGCGCACCCACGGCCTGCTGCGCCCCGCGCTCGTCGACCAGCACCAGCGCGAGCCAGTCGTTGGCCGCACCCTCGCCGAGGGCCGTGGAGAACGTCAGCAGGCCGAGCAGGATCTCCACCCCGGTCATGCGCGACCGGCCCTGCCGTCGCGCCTCGGCACGGCTGGTGCCCTCGGACGGTGCGTCGGCGGCGTCGGGTGCGAACCGGCGTACAGACAGCAGCAGCACCACGACGGCCAGCGCGCAGACGGTGGGGAACTGCACACTCACCGGCAGGTCCGCGCCGGCCGCCGCGGCGCCGGTGAGAGCGCCGAGGACGGTGCCCGCCGAGAACCCGGCGTGCAGCTTGGGCATCAGCACGCGGCGGCGGCGATGTTCGAGCGTGTTTCCCTGCACGTTCATCGACACGTCCCACACACCCATGCAGAGGCCGACGGTGAACAGGGCGACGGTGAGCGCGTCGGGTGTCCGGACGAAAGCGAGCGCGGCCCAGGCGCAGATGTTCAGCAGCCCGCTGACCAGCACCACCGTCGCGCTGCCGAACCGGGTGGTCAGCCGCGCGGTCCAGGGCATCGCCACGATCGAGCCGATGCCGACCGCGACCAGCGCGAGCCCGAGCCGCGCCGTGGAGGCGCCGACCTGGTCGCGCAGCGCGGGGACCCGGGAGAAGACCTGCGCCATCAGGAACCCGTTCAGCGCGAACACCAGCACCAGTGCCCGCACGCTCCCTGTCGCGCTCATGGGACCACTTAACCGTCCGGGGTGACTGCCGCCGTCACCCGCCTCCCTGTCGGCTGCCGCCGGTCGCGGGCGATTGCTGCGATGATCGGGCCCATGGGCGAAGCGCTGACGGCTGCCGGCTACGGCGCCGACGACGTAGCGCGGCTGGCTGCGGAGCCGGCCAAGGAGTCGCGCAGCGGGCCGCCTCGCGGCCCGTTCCAGCGCGACCACGCGCGTGTCGTGCACTCCGCGGCGCTGCGCCGGCTGGCGGCGAAGACGCAAGTGGTGCGACCCGGTAGCGACGACTTCGTGCGCAACCGGCTCACGCACACGCTCGAGGTCGCGCAGATCGGCCGCGAGCTGGCGCGGGCGCTGGGCTGCGACCCCGACGTCGTCGAGACGGCATGCCTGGCCCACGACCTGGGCCACCCCCCGTTCGGTCACAACGGCGAGCGCGCGCTCAACGACGTCGCCGCCGGTGTGGGCGGCTTCGAGGGCAACGCGCAGACGTTGCGCATCCTCACCCGGCTCGAGCCCAAGCGGCTGCGGCCCGACGGCAGCAGCGCCGGGCTCAACCTCACCCGGGCATCACTGGACGCCGCCACTAAGTACCCCTGGGCGCGTGCGGACGCGCCGGAGCCCGTCGGTGCGCACGCCGACGGCTCCCCGCGGCAGATCCGCAAGTTCGGGGTCTACGCCGACGACGCCGAGGCGTTCGCGTGGCTGCGCGCCGGCGCGCCGCCTGGCCGTACGTGCCTGGAGGCGCAGGCGATGGACCTCGCCGACGACATCGCCTACTCCGTGCACGACGTCGAGGACGCGGTCGCCGCCGCCCGGATGGACCTCACCCTGCTCGGCGACGCGTCGGAGCGGCGCGCGGTGGTCGCGGCCGTCGTCGACTGGTACCTCCCCGGCGCCGCGCCCGAGGCGCTGGAGGCGGCGATCGACCGGTTGCGGGCGACGCCCGGCTGGCCCGACCGGCGGTACTCCGGCACCCGGGCCGACCAGGCGGCACTGAAGAACCTCACCAGCGAGCTCATCGGGCGGTTCTGCAGCGAGGTCGAGGAGCACACCCTCGCCGCGCACGGCGACGTGCCGCTGACCCGGTACTCCGCGGACCTCGAGGTCCCGCTGCGCACGCGCGAGGAGATCGCCGTACTCAAGGGCCTGGCTGCGCACTACGTGATGCGCACCGGCGACCGCGTCACCCTGCAGGTGCGTCAGCGCGACGTGATCGAGGAGCTCGTGCGGGCGTTGCAGAAGACGGGGGGCGAGGCGCTGGAGCCGGTTTTCCGGGCCGACCACGACCTTGCGTCCGGCGAGGCTGCGCGGTTACGTGTGATCGTCGACCAGGTGGCGTCGCTGACCGACGCGTCCGCGTTGGCGTGGCACCAGCAGCTGGTGGGTTCCTAGACGAGATGGAACGAGGAGAGGCATGAGCGAGCAGCGGTTCGTGATCGTCGGTGGCAGCCTCGCGGGGGCCAAGGCCGCGGAGGCCCTGCGTACGGAGGGCTTCAGCGGCTCGATCGTGATGCTCGAGGCCGGGCACGACCTGCCCTACGAGCGACCACCGCTGTCCAAGGGCGCGCTGACCGGCGACGAGTCCTACGACTCCGCGACCCTGCATCCGCAGTCGTGGTACTCCGACAACGACATCGACCTCCGGCTCGGCAACGAGGTGTGGCGGATCGACCTGTCCGCGCACAACGTCTACGTGCACCTGCAGGACAAGCTGCACTACGACAAGCTGCTGCTGGCCACCGGGTCGCGCGTGCGCACGATCGACATTCCCGGCGCGGACGCCGCGGGCGTCCACTACCTGCGCACACTGCAGGACTCCCAGCGGCTGCAGAAGCGGTTCGAGGACCGCCCCGACGTGGTCGTGGTCGGAGCCGGCTGGATCGGCATGGAGACCGCCGCCGCGGCGCGTGGCTACGGGTGCGCGGTGACCATCGTCGAGCCGCAGCAGACGCCGTTGTACAACGTGCTCGGCCCGGAGGTCGGGCAGGTCTACGCCGACCTGCACACCGGCAACGGGGTCGACCTGCGCGTCGGCGAGGGGGTCTCGGAGCTCGTGACCGAGGACGGTCACGTCACCGGCGTGCGCACCTCCGGCGGTGACGTCGTGGCCGCCGGCATGGTCATCGTCGGCGTGGGGGTGATCCCCAACACCGGGCTCGCCGAGGAGGCCGGCCTCGAGGTCGACAACGGCGTCCTGTGCGACCAGTCGCTGCGCGCCACCGACCCCGACGTGTACGCCGCCGGCGACATCGCGCGCTGGTTCAACCCGCTATTCGGGCAGCGGCTTCGGGTCGAGCACTGGGCCAACGCGCAGGACGGCGGGCTGGTCGCGGGGCGTGCGATGCTCGGCCAGGACGTCGTCTACGACGTCGTGCCGTTCTTCTTCTCCGACCAGTACGACACCGGCATGGAGTACGCCGGCTACGTCCCCCGTGGCGTCGACGCCACCGTGGTCACCCGCGGTGACGTCGCCGGCCGCGAGTTCATGGCGTTCTGGCTCGACGGCGAGCGGATGCTGGCCGGGATGCACATGAACGTCTGGGACTCCATCGACGCCGTCCAGGAGCACATCCGCGCCGGTCGCCGGGTCGACGTGGGGCGACTGGCCGACGCCGACGTACCCCTGACCGACGTCGGCATCACCTGATCCTGCCGAGAGCCGGTGTCCCCGGCCCGACCCGTCCCGCAGCCCGCCGGCCCTGCGTAGACTCGCCGGGTGGCCGGCAGGATCAACGAGGACGACATCGCGCTGGTGCGTGAACGCGCCCGCATCGACGAGGTCGTCTCCACGCACGTGACGCTGCGCCGCGCCGGCGGAGGCTCGCTCAAGGGGCTGTGCCCGTTCCACGACGAGAAGACCCCGTCGTTTCACGTCACGCCCGCGCGCAGCTTCTATCACTGCTTCGGTTGCGGCGAGGGCGGCGACGTCTTCGACTTCGTGATGAAGGTGGAGGGGCTGGCGTTCACCGACGCGGTCGAGCGCCTGGCCGGCCGAACCGGCGTACACCTGCGCTACACCGAGCCCGACCACCCGGGCACACCGCGCCGCGACCCCGCCCAGCGCCCCCGGCTGCTGGAGGCGCACCGGCTGGCCGCGGAGTTCTACGCCGCGCAGCTGGTCGAGGCGCCGGAGGCCAAGACCGGCCGGCAGTTCCTCAGCGACCGCGGGTTCGACCAGGAGGCGGCGCAGACGTTCGGGGTCGGGTTCGCGCCGCGCGGCGGGGACGCCCTCTTCCGGCACCTGCGGCAGAAGGGGTTCAGCGAGGACGAGCTGGTCACCGGCGGACTGGTCGGCCGCTCCGGGCGTGGTCCGTACGACCGGTTCCGTGGCCGGCTGCTGTGGCCGATCCGCGAGATCAGCGGCGAGGTCGTCGGCTTCGGCGCCCGGCGGCTGTTCGAGGACGACCGCATCGAGGCGAAGTACCTCAACACGCCGGAGAGCCCGATCTACAAGAAGAGCCATCTGCTCTACGGCGTAGACCTCGCCCGCAAGGAGATCGCGCGGCGCAAGCAGGCGGTGGTCGTGGAGGGCTACACCGACGTGATGGCGTGCCATCTCTCCGGGGTCGGCACCGCGGTGGCCACCTGTGGAACGTCCTTCGGCGAGGACCACGGCCGGGTGCTGCGGCGACTGCTGCTTGACCACGAGCAGTTCCGCGGCGAGATGATCTTCACCTTCGACGGCGACGAGGCCGGGCAGCGCGCCGCGCTGCGCGCCTTCCAGGGCGACCAGCAGTTCGTCGCGCAGACCTACGTCGCGGTCGAGCCGGGCGGGCTCGACCCGTGCGACCTGAGGCTCGAGCAGGGTGACGCCGCGGTCCGCGAGCTGGTCGCCCGCCGCGTCCCGCTGTACCGCTTCGTGCTGCGCAACATCCTCACGCGCTACGACCTGGACCGCGCCGACTCCCGGGTCGACGCGATGCGCGAGGCCGCCGGGCTCGTCAGCAGCGTGCGCGACCGGTCGAAGATCGACGCGTTCGCCCGTGAGCTCGCCGGGATGGTCGGTCTCGACGTCGACGAGGTCCGCGCGGAGGTACGCCGCGAGGAGGGCCGTCGCCGCCGGCCGCAGCGTCCCGACCGGGCAGAGCACGCTGAGACCACGGTGCCGCAGCAGGAGGGGCGGCCGGCCCGGCGCTCCGAGCCGGAACGCCCCGACCTCGGCGACCCGAGGTTCAGCGCGGAACGTGAGGCCCTGCAGGTCGTCGTGCAGCACCCCGCTCTCGCGGTCGAAGCGTTCGACGAGCTCGACGACGACGACTTCACCCACCCGACCCTGTCCGGCGTACGCCGTGCGGTCGAGGCCGCAGGCGGACCCGCCTCGGCCACGTCGGGTGACTGGGTCAACCGGCTGCGTGACAAGGCCGAGGACGAGCACGTGCAGTCCGCTCTGTCGGCGCTCGCGGTGGCACCGCTGCGCGTACGCGGGGAGCCCGACGCCCGGGTGGCCGCGGCGTGGCTGGCGCGACCGCAGGAGCTGGCCATGCTGCGCCGCATCGAGCAGCTGAAGTCGAGGCTGCAGCGGACCAACCCGGTCGAGGAGACCACGGAGTACAACCGCATGTTCGGGCAGCTCATGGTGCTCGAGCAGCGATGCCGCGAGCTGCGCGAGCGCATCATCGGCGGCGGGCTCTGACGCCTCACTTGCGGTCACTCGTACCGATTTCGCCCTGACCTGACGGTTTGCCCCGGCTGTCCCCGGCCGGAGTTTCACCATGTTTAGGTAAAACGCTGCGCGGACCTCGGATGCGGCACGACACACTGATTCACAGGGGGCACTGAGGGTGAGGGAGTTCGGATGTCGGCAGCTCTTCAGGGACCGCCGAGCATCGAAGGGTCAAGGCGCCGGTCGGCACGCACGCAGCCGACCGTCCCGCGACCACAGGTTGCTCGTGTCCCGTCCAACGGTAGCGGCAGATCCCGTGCTAACGGCGCCAACGGGCACAAGTCGACCGTAGCCGCGGGCGAGACGGGTCTGTCCAGCGACCTGATGCGCGTGTACCTGCACGAGATCGGGCGAATTCCGCTGCTCACCGCAGAGCAGGAGGTCTCGATCGCGCTTCGGATCGAGGCCGGGCTGCTGGCCGACGAGGCGCTGATGGAGGGTGTCGCGCCGGAGGACGAGGAGGACCTGCGCCTGCTGGTCGCGCTCGGCGAGGATGCCCGGCAAACTCTGATCCAGTCCAACCTGCGGCTGGTCGTGGCGATGGCCAAGCGCTACACCGGGCACGGTCTGTCGATGCTGGACCTGGTCCAGGAGGGCAACCTCGGGCTGATGCGGGCGGTCGAGAAGTTCGACTACCAGCGCGGGTTCAAGTTCTCCACGTACGCCACCTGGTGGATCCGGCAGTCCATCTCGCGCGCGATAGCCGACCAGGGCCGCACGATCCGCATCCCGGTGCACGTTGTCGAGGCCGTGCAGCGCGCCGTACGTCAGCAGCGGCGGATGTTCCAGGAGCTCGGGCGTCTGCCGACCCTCGACGAGCTCGCCGAGGAGCTCGACGTCACCGTCGAGCGCGCACGCGACCTGCTGCTGTGGGCTGCGGACCCGGTGTCCCTGGACAGCGCGGTGGGTGACGGTGCCGACGGTGTCCTCGCCGACCTGGTGTCCGACGACGACGCCACCAGCGTCCTGGAGAGCGTGTCCGACGACTTCATCCGAGGTGACGTCGCGACCGCACTGGCGTGCCTGGGGGAGCGTGAGCGCTCGATCATCGCGCTGCGCTTCGGGCTGCACGACGGCCAGCCGCGCACGCTCGAGGAGCTTGGCGCGCTGTTCGGCGTGACCCGCGAGCGCGTACGGCAGATCGAGGTCAAGGCGCTGGAGAAGCTGCGTCGCGACCCACGCGCGGAGATGCTGGTCGAGTACCTTCGCTGACGCGCTCCGGCGTACGTCATCATGAGGACGTGCGTCCTCTGTCTCGTCGTCACCGCGGCAACCTGCCCGCCGATGTCGTTCGGTCGCTGCCGCTGCTTCCCGGTGAGCAGGTGCTTGCGAGCGCCGAGGACGATGCCGGCCGGTGGTACGCCGGCACAGCGCTGGCGCTGCTCGTACCCGAGCACGACGGCTGGCGGCGGCTCCCGTGGGAGTCGATCGAGCGTGCCACCTGGGACCGGGACAGCGAGCGACTTGTCGTCGTCGAGACGGCAGAGTTCGGCCAGCCAGAACCGACGTACCGCGCGGCCTTGTCGTCGCCGGAGCGGCTGCTCGAGCTGACCCGCGAGCGCATCACGGCGTCGATCGTGGTGACGATGTTCGAGCCGGTTGCCGGCAAGCGCGGGGTCACGGTGTCGGGGCGGCGGTCCCCGCACAGCGACGACGATCTCGCCTGGTCCGTCCTCGTCGACCGCGGGCTGGACGAGGGCTCTGCCGAGGTGCGCGCGGCGGCCGAACGCGGGCTGGCCGCGGCGCGGTCCGAGATCGGGTTGTGACTCGGGCCGGCTCGTGACCTGCGGAAATCTGATACAGCACTGTGACCCGCCGGGCCCGCAGATGTCGTTGACATGGCATATACCGCTCCGTAGCGTCCAAAATCGAACGACGGCGGAGGCTCTCGCCTGCGGCTCGCGTCGATCGATGTGAGCGCGACGACTTGGCCACCCGAGACG
>DATMEB010000141.1:0-5929 GCA_035557095.1 Nocardioidaceae bacterium
CGGTGCGGACGCCGTACCCCCGCCGACGGCCTCGTCGACCAGCGCGACGACCTCGTCCGCGGAGCGCGCAGCCCGCAGCGAGTCGGTGAACTCGGCGCGCACCAGCGCCCGAGCCAGGGCGGTGAGCAGGTTCAGGTGGTCGCTCTCGCCGCCGGCGGGCGCGGCGATCAGGAACACCAGGTCGGCCGGGCCGTCGGGAGCGCCGAAGTCGACTCTCGGCTCGAGCCGCGCGAACGCGAGCGAGGCCGTGGTCACCGACTCCGAGCGGCAGTGCGGGATCGCGATGCCGCCGGGCAGGCCGGTGGCCGACTGCCCTTCGCGTGTGAGTGCGTCGGCGGTCAGCCCGGAGGCGTCGGTGGCGCGCCCGGCCTCGGCCACCAGCCCGGCGAGCCGGGAGATCACGTCGTCCTTGGTGGTGCCGAGGTCGGCGTCGAGGGCCACCAGGGCGGGGGTGAGCAGTGCGGTCATGGGGGTTCCTCTAGAGACGGATCTCGGTGACGGTCACGGCCTGCGGCTCCACCTGGTCCGGGTGGGGCATCGCGGAGCCCGGTAGCCCGGCGGCGGCGCTGCCGTAGGCGACGGCTCTGCGCAGGCGCTCGGGCGGAGACGCCGCCTCGAGCTCGGCGAGCAGGTAGCCGGCGAGCGCGGCATCACCGGCGCCCACCGTGCTGCGCAGGTCTGTGTGCGCGGGAGTGGCGTGCCAGGCTCCGTCGGCGGTGACGAGCACGGCGCCGTCGGCGCCGAGCGTGACCAGCACCGATGGCGTGCCCTGGGCGACCAGGGTCGCAGCGCGTACGGCGGTCGCACGCGGGTCACCGCCCTCGCGGGGTGCGACTCCGAGCGCGTCGGAGAGCTCCTCGGCGTTGGGCTTGACCAGGTCCGGACGCGCCTGCGGCGCCCCGGTCAGAACCGCGCGCAGCGGCTCCCCGGAGGTGTCGACCGCCACCAGGCAGCCCTGGTCGTGCAGTGCCTCGACGAGTGTGGCGTACCAGTCGTCGCGCACGCCCGGTGGCAGCGACCCGGACAGAACCACCCAGCGGGCGTCTGCCGACTCCTTGAGCAGAACCGACGCGAGCTGGTCGCGTGCGGCCTCGGTCATCGCGTGACCGGGCAGGTTCAGCTTGGTGGTCGTGCCGTCCGGGTCGGTGACGGCGAGGTTGGCGCGCACCAGCCCGTCGACGTGCACCGCGTGGTGCACGAGGCCCCGCCGGCGCATCTCGACCAGCAGCGGGTCCTCCTGCCGGGCCGGCAGCACGGCGACGGCGTGCTCGCCGGCGGCGGTCACCGCCCGAGCGACGTTGACGCCCTTGCCGCCAGGCTCGTCGGTGCAGCCCACGGTGCGGTGCACCGCACCCGGGACCAGCGCATGGTCCAGGGCAACGGTGCGGTCGAGGCTGGGGTTGGCCGTCAGCGTCACGATCATGCGACCACGACCTCGAGGCCGTGCTCGCGCAGCTCGGCGAGCTGGTCCTCGTCGGCCTCGTCGTCGGTGACCAGGGTGTCGACCTCCTCGATCGCGGCGAACCGCACCAGGTGCTCGTCGCCGAGCTTGCTGGAGTCGGCGAGCACGACGACGTGCCGCGCCGAGCGGGTCATCGCGCGCTTGACCGCGGCCTCGTCGGGGTCGGGCGTGGTCAGCCCGTGGGTGGCGCTGACCGCGTTGGCCCCGAGGAAGGCGACGTCGAACCGCAGGTCGGCCAGCGCCCGCACGGTCTCGTCTCCGACGCACGCCTGGGTCACGCCCCGGACCCGGCCGCCGATGAGCCGCAGGTCGAGGCCCCCCAGGCCGGCCAGTCGGCCGGCGATGCCGAGCGAGTTCGTGGCCACGAACAGCTCGCGGTCGACCGGCATCAGCGACGCCAGGCGTGCCGTCGTCGTGCCCGCGTCGAGCAACACCGCGCCCCCGGTCAGCGGCAGCAGCGCCACCGCCGCCTTGGCGATCTCGGACTTCTGCGCAGCCCGGGTGCTGTCGCGCTCGGCGACACCGGACTCGATCATCGTCAGCGCGCTGGTGGCGACGGCTCCCCCGTGCACCCGCCGCAGGAGGCCGGTGCGCTCGAGGACGGCGAGGTCACGGCGCGCGGTCTCGGCTGTCACCTCGAATCGCTCGGCCACGTCCGCGACGGAGACCCGGCCCGTCTCGCGCATCAGGGCCGCGATCGCCTGGTGGCGCTCCTCGGCGTACATGGCCCGGCCTCCGTGTTCTGTGTTTGTCTGTGTTTTGACTTGGCTAAGCATTGTTTTACGCCCGATTCGTTGACGTGTCAAGTTCCGCGTCCCTACAGTCGTGGCAACGCGGGGCCCGGGTACCGGTGGTGCGGGCGCCCGGCCAGACTTAAGGCACGAAAGCGTGCGAGCGCCGACAGGGAGGCACAGTGACGACCACATCGAGCACGCAGGGATGGGGCGCCGACCCGAGCGCACACCCGGGCGGCCGTCTGCACGGCACCGCCGTGGTTCCCGGGGTCGGCTACGGCCCGGTCGTACGCCCCAGCGGTGCGCCCGCGCTGCCCGACACCACGGCCACCGACGAGATCGAGGAGGCCGACCGGCCGCAGCAGCTGCAACGGTTCGTCGACGCCGCCGAGGCGGTTGCGGTGCGCCTGGAGAACCGCACCGCGCAGGCGTCCGGTCCCGCCGCGGAGGTGCTCGCCGCGACCGCCACCCTGGCCCGCGACCGCGGCCTGCAGGCGCTGGTCCAGCAGCAGACCGACGTCGGCGCGAGCGCCGATGTGGCCACGGTGCGGGCGATCGACCAGCTCGAGACGATGTTCCGCTCAGCCGGCGGGCTGATGGCCGAGCGGGTCACCGACCTTCGCGACATCGGGGCGCGCGTCGTCGCCCACCTGACCGGCCAGGCCGAACCCGGCGTACCCACGCCGGACAAGCCGTCGGTGCTGTTCTCCGATGACCTCGCGCCGGCCGACACTGCCGGGCTCGACCCCCGCCGGATCCTCGCGATCGCGACCACGCTCGGCGGCCCCACCAGCCATACCGCGATCATCGCCCGCCAGCTCGCGATCCCGTGCGTGGTGGCGGTCGACGGGCTCGACGAGGTGCCCGCCGGCGCGGTGGTGCTCGTCGACGGCACGACCGGAGAGCTCGAGATCTCGCCGGATGCGACGCGGGCGACCGCCCGGGCCGAGGCCGCCGCGGCCGAGCAGGCCCGCACCTCGGCGTGGGCCGGTCCCGGGCGCACCCGAGACGACAAGCCCGTGGGCATCCTCGCCAACGTGCAGGACGGCGCCGGGGCGCGCGTTGCGGCCGAGGCCCCTGTCGAGGGGGTCGGGCTGTTCCGCACCGAGCTGTGCTTCCTCGGCCGGGCCAGCGAGCCCTCGGTCGACGAGCAGGCCTCGGTGTACGCCGAGGTGTTCGACGCCTTCGGCGGTCGCAAGGTCGTCGTACGCACACTGGACGCCGGCTCCGACAAGCCGCTGGAGTTCGCCAGCACGCCCGACGAGCCCAACCCCGCCCTCGGCGTACGCGGGTTGCGCGTCGGCATGGCCGAGCCCGGCCTGCTCGACCGTCAGCTCGACGCGATCGCCGAGGGCGCCGGGCGAAGCACGGCCGAGGTCTGGGTGATGGCTCCGATGGTCGCCACGGTCGCGGAGGCCCGCTGGTTCGCCGAGCGGGTCCGTGCCCGCGGGCTCACCGCCGGGGCGATGGTCGAGGTGCCGTCCGCCGCGTTGCACGCAGGCCGGCTGCTCCGGCACCTCGACTTCGTCTCGATCGGCACCAACGACCTCAGCCAGTACACGATGGCCGCCGACCGCATGTCGTCGCGGCTGTCCACGCTCACCGACCCCTGGCAGCCGGCCCTGCTCTCGCTGGTCCAGCAGGTCGGTGAGGCCGGCCGGGCGCAGGACAAGCCCGTCGGCGTGTGCGGCGAGGCGGCCGCCGACCCGTTGCTGGCATGCGTGCTGGTCGGGCTTGGCGTGACCTCGCTGTCGGCGGCGGCCTCCGCGGCTGCGGGCGTGGGCGCCCGGCTCGCCGAGGTCGACCTGGCGACCTGCTCGTCGGCCGCCGACGCCGCCCTCACCTGCGACGACCCGCAGGAGGCGAGGCAGGCCGCGAGGGTGGTTCTGACCGGGGGTTGAGCCCGTGACCCAGGGCGCCCGAGAGCCCTTGTGCAGGGGGCCTGCGAGGGGGTGCGCCGACGCTGCTGGAGTCGCCCCCCGGAATTTGGGGCAAGTACTGAATTCCGCCGTTACGGGTAGGTGAACTGCCCAATACTGGGGGTGACATCCCCGATCCCGGAGCGCGATATGGGCCAACGGACCGCCATGCAGGTCCCTGTGGTCAGCCGCGTCTTCGACGGTCTGGTCGTCGCCCTGGGGTTGCTGGTCCTCGCGGGTGCCGTCCTCCGCCTGCTCCAGGACGGGTGGACGGTGCCGTGGCTGCACCTGCTGAGCATTCCGCTGATCGTGCTGATCGCGCGGTTCCCGCTGCTGCTGGACCGCGGCGACGGCGGCATCGAGGTCGGTTTCGACTCGTGCGTGCTGATGTTCCTCATCTGCACGCTGCCGGCGGCGGAGGCGCTGACCCTGTGGTCGGCGGGTGTGGTCATCACCCAGCTGACCAACGACAAGCGCCCGGAGTCCAAGCGGTTCAACGCGGGGCTGGGCGTCCTCGGCGGAGCCGTCGCGGCCGTCATCATCACGGGTCTGCGCGGCGACGCGCTCGGCACACCCCGTGAGCTGGTCGCGGTCGCCCTCGGGGCCGCCGGCTACTTCGCCACCGACTTCCTGCTGACCGCGATCTCGGTCGGGCTGGAGGAGCGCTCGTCGATCCGGCGGCAGCTCGTGCAGCCGGGAACCGCGATCGCCGTCGCGTGCTTCGTCCCGTTCGACTCGCTCGGCTACCTCGCCGCCGTAGTCGTCCGCTCCGCACCCTGGTGGACCGCCGGGCTGCTCGCCGTACCCCTGGTCACGCTGCTCATCGCCACGAGAGCCGTCACCCGCGGCCGGGAGAACGCGCGTCGGCTCGGCGTGCTCTTCGAGGCCGCGGTGCGCACCCAGACGCTCTCGGACCCGCGGGAGATCATCGACGGACTGATCGAGGACGCCCGCCGGCTGCTCCGGCTCAAGCACGTCGAGGTGCGCGCGACGCCGCCAGGGCCGCACGAGATCGGCGCGCAGCTTCGCGACGGCCAGCAGGAGCGCTGGATCGTCGCCCCGGTGCTCCACCGGGCTCGTTCCACCAGCGCGGCCGACCAGCAGGCGATGGAGGCGATGGCCGCGGTGTCGTCCGACGCGTTCGCCCGGCTGCACCTGACCGAGGAGATGACGCACCTGGCGAGGCACGACCTGCTGACCGCGCTGCCGAACCGCGGGCTGCTGCTCGACCGCGTCGAGCACGCGTTGCTGATCTCGCGCCGCTCGGGTCGTCGCATCGCCCTGCTGTTCTGCGACCTCGACGGCTTCAAGCGGGTCAACGACCGCTTCGGCCACGCCTCCGGCGACGCGGTGCTGGTCGACGTCGCCACGCGGCTCAGCGGCTGCGTCCGTGACAGCGACACGGTCGCCCGGCTCGGCGGCGACGAGTTCGCGATCCTGCTCGAGGACGTCCAGCCCGGCCAGGTCGACGCCGCCTGTGAACGCATCCTGACCGCGCTCCGGCCTGGTGCGCACGTGGCCGGGCACCAGCTGCCGCTCAGCACCAGCATCGGGGTCGCCCTGGGTGACAGCGGGCACTCGGCCGAGCACCTGCTGCGCAACGCCGACATGGCGATGTACGAGGCGAAGGCGCTGGGCAAGGACCAGTACGTGCAGTACGAGCTCGCGCTGGGCCGCAGCCGGGTCCAGCGGCTCGAGCTGGTCGAGTCACTGCGGTCCGCGGTCGCGTCCGAGGATCTCGGCCTGGCCTATCAGCCGGTCGTCGAGCTCGAAACCGGCCGGATCGCCGGCGTCGAGGCACTCGCGCGCTGGAC
>DATMEB010000142.1:0-24671 GCA_035557095.1 Nocardioidaceae bacterium
CGCGGTGTCAGTGCCGCGCCGATCAAGGGAGACATGATGAGCCTGGTGGCGATGCACAACGTGGTCTCGGTGGACGGCTACATCGCCGACGAGAACGACGACGTCGGTCCGCTCTTCGAGTGGTACTTCAACGGTGACCACGCGTTGGCGGCGGGCGAGATGGACGATCCGTCACCCGGTGGGTTCGGGGTGTCGAAGGCATCGCTCGACTACGTGCAGCCGACCTGGGACGCGATCGGGTCGATGGTCATCGGACGGCACCTGTTCGACATGACCAACGGCTGGGAGGGAAGGCCGCCGGCGGGCGAGCATGTGGTCGTGGTGTCGCATCGGCCCAAGCCGGAGGGGTGGCACCCGGAGGCGTCGTACCACTTCGTCGACGACGTGGCCCAGGGCGTCGCGAAGGCCAAGGAGCTCGCGGGCGAGCGCACCGTTGCGGTGACGGCGGGCAACGTCGGTGGGCAGGCCCTCGCGCTGGGCCTGGTGGACGAGGTGGCGATGGATGTCGTGCCGGTGGTGTTCGGCTCCGGTAAGCCGTACTTCGGGCCGGTCGACGTACAGCACCTGCTCGAGGACCCCGACGTCGTCATCCGGGGTGACCGGGTTCTGCATCTGCGCTATCGGGTACGGCGCTGAGACGCAGCCACACCCGGTCGTGATCTGGCCATGACGACCAGGGCTCTGCACTGGCACGAAGCAGGGTTCGCTGAGGCCGCACCCGGGCACCATCGCCGCATGCGCTGGACGACCCGGGAGAATGATGAGCGGTGAACCGAAGGACCGTTCCCAGGCCGCGGAGCATGCGCCAGAGCCTGACGAACATGCGCGCATGGCGGCCGCCGAGGATCGTGACACCGAAAGCCAGACGCCCGGTGAGCTGCTCCCGCGCCTCGGCGCTCGGCTGATCGACAGCCTGCTCCTGGCCATTCCCAACGTCGGGGTCGTCTACGGCCTCGACGTCGGCACCGGATGGCTGGCCCCCCAGTTCGTGCTGTCCTACGCGTACTTCGTACTGCTCGACACGTACGTGGGAACAACCGTCGGCAAACGACTCCTTCGCCTTCGGGTGCTCGGTCCGACGGGGGATCGACCCGAGCTGGGACAGGCCGCCAGACGAGAGGCATTCACCCTTCTCTCGATCATCCAGCTGCCCTGGATCGGTTCACCGGAACTGATCGCTTGGATCGTGATCGCTTGGACAGCCAACGACAATCCCGCTAGGCAGGGCAAGCACGACCAGATCGCCGGCGGCACTCGCGTGATCAAGGTCTAGGAGTCGGCGAGCGCGGACGTTCGCCTCGTTGATGTGTACGAGGCGCACCTGGATGCCCGGACTGGCTGCGGTCACGGAGCACCCAGGCACCGGCAACGACTATCGCGCCTGCACAACGAGATCTGTGGCGAGTTCGACGTCGATGAGTCTCGCAGTGGTCCGGAGTCTGTACTCACACCGATCAACCGCACTCGAGGAGACAGACATGACAGCCACCTACACCTTCGACGTGTTTTCCAGCCTCGACGGCTTCGGCGCCCACAGCGGCGACTGGGGCGGCTACTGGGGTAAGCAAGGTCCCGAGTTTCTCGACCACCGCCTCGCCTTGTACGACCAGGAGCAGCGGATGGTCTTCGGGGCCAACACGTATCGCGCGCACGCGCAGATGCTGGCCTCCAGCACCGAGGGGTCCGAGGTGCGTGACCCATGGGTCATGCGGATGAGGAACCTGCCGGCGACCGTCGTGTCGAGCACACTGGAAGAACCCCTCGACTGGCCGGACGCGACCCTCGTGCGCGGCCACGCCGTCGACGTCGTCGCCCGGCTCAAGGAGGAGTCCGACGTTCCGTTGCGCTCGCACGGCAGCCTGTCGTTGAACCGGGCGCTGATGGCCGCCGGTCTGGTCGACCGTGTTCAGGTGACAGTCTTCCCGGTGATCTGCGGTGAGACCGGGGAGGACCCGATCTTCCGGGATGCGGCCGACTTCGACCTCGAGCTGATCGAGAGCCGGACACTCGACGGCAACACCCAAGAGCTCATCTATCGGCCCACCCTCCATTGACCGTCCGGTGCATGGGGGTTGGCCGCTGTGCGAAGGGATCTACGACGCCCGGAGCCAATCGCTCGTCAGCGCGCGGCATGTCCGCCGGACAAGGCATCGAGCAACCAGAGGTCAGTCGCTTTCTAGGTACAGGCAGAACGGATGCCCGGCGGGATCCAGCATCACCCGCACGTCTTCCTGCGGCTGGAATTGGGCGAGCTCCGCACCAGCGTCCACCGCATGACCCACTGCCTCGTCGAGGTCGTCGACCTCGAGGTCGAGGTGCATCATCATCAACGGCTCTCCCGGTTCGCTCGGCCACTTCGGGCGGACGTAGTTCTTCTCCGTCTGGAAGGCAAGGTTGTACCCGGCCTTCTCGGACGGTGCGAGAGTCACCCAATCCGGCTCGTCACTGAAGATCGTCCAGCCGAGCAGTCGTTGGTAGAACTGGGCGAGCTCACGCGCGTCAGGCGCGTCCAGTGCCATCCCCAACCAGTGACTCTTCGTCCTCAGGGCCATAGGCACACCTTGCCGTCACATGCCGGTCGTGTCCATCGCATGCTGACCAGCGCGGCCCACGGGAAGCCGCTGCGCATGTTGGGCATCGTCGTCGACGACTACGAGGCGCGGTGCTGCCGCCACGACCTGCTCAGCAGGCGAACACCGACCAGCAGATGTCGTTCCGCAGCCGCTGGTCGTCAAGGACGAGCTCTCGAACTGCCTCCGGGAGCTGGGCGCGCTGCCATTGGCACTCGAGTCGTCCTGCGGCCTCGCCCTCGCCTTGCGGCGCGACCGCACGTGCGGCCTTGATCGCATAGGCCGCCGCACCGAGCTCATGCGCGGCCACGTGTGCGACGGCGCCCGCCTGGCCGGCGGCGTAGGCGGCATGCCGTGCTGCCCCGCGCAGGTCTCTGGCCGTGCCCATGGCATGGCCGCCCGCGGCGCGAGCCTGGGTCATCGTCACCTCGCCACGCACCCAGGCGCGGGCATGCTCGATCGCCTGACGCGGTCGTGTGTCCTGGGGCTGAGCCGACTCGAAGAGGTCAAGGACGTGCTCGGCGCACGATGCCGCCCATAGGGCGAGAAGATGATGATCCGAGTCAGTGAGTGTCCCGCCGCGGCGGAGCGTCACGAACCGAGGGTCCCGGACCTTCGGGAGGATCATGGTCGGCACTCCTTGGCTGACTGATGCTGCCCTGATCGGCCCGGCTGCAGACACAGAAATGGAAGGGAGTAGTCCCACTCCCTTCCATTTTCAATGTATAGCGCACAGGGGGGCTTGCGGCAAGACCCCTGCCAGGCCGCACAATCTCGGCCGTAGCCAGAAACCTACGGGCGGGGGAGCTGTGAGATGCGGCTGTTGTGTTCGATCTATGACCTGCGCGGCGGTGTCGCACCGCCGGAGGGGGTGGGGCCCGCCGCGTGGTGGCGGGGCCACGGTGCGGAGGTGCGGGTGAGTGCGCCGTCGGACTGCGCGCCGCGGCCGTTCGATCGGAGCTGCTGACGTGGACAACCTGACCACCAGCGCGTTCGACCTTTCCGACCACCTCGAGCCCAAGGCCGACCCGGCGCTGATCGCCGGCGACGAGCAGCACTTCGCGGCCATCGCGAATGCCCTCGAGCAGTCGATCGCCGACCTGTCGGACCGTCTCGATGCCGCGCGTCTGGCACCCGGCGGCGCCGGTCAGGAGGCGCTGGACCGGGACCAGGAGGTGCACCGGCTGACCGCTCGCCTGCGCACCCTGCGCCGGTTCGGCCTGGACCTGTGCCTCGGGCACATGGTCCGTGCGGACGAACCGGAGCCCGTGTACGTCGGCCGGCTCGGCATCACCGACAGCACAGGTCGCCGGCTCCTGGTCGACTGGCGCTCCCCGGCAGCTGAGCCGTTCTTCGGAGCGACCCACGCCAACCCGATGGGTCTGACCAGCCGTCGCAGATATCGCTGGACCCGTGGCCGGATCAGCGACTACTGGGACGAGGTGTTCACCGCGGACGGGTTCGACGGACACGCCGCCGCGCTCGACGACCAGTCGGCGTTCATCGCCAGCCTGGGCAGCAGCCGCTCGCCCCGGATGCGTGACGTGCTCGGCACCATCCAGGCCGACCAGGATGCGATCATCCGCGCGGGCTCCCGCGGCGCGCTCGTCGTCGACGGCGGGCCGGGCACCGGGAAGACCGTCGTCGCTCTGCACCGCACCGCCTACCTCCTGTACTCCGATCCGCGCCTGGGTCATCGCCGGGGCGGCGTGCTGTTCGTCGGTCCGCACCAGCCCTACCTGGCCTACGTCTCCGACGTACTCCCCAGCCTCGGGGAGGAGGGCGTGCAGACCTGCACTCTGGGAGACCTCGTTCCCGAGGGTGCCGCTGCGGCGAGCGAGCCCGACCCCGACGTGGCCCGCCTGAAGTCCTCCGCGGGCATGGTGCAGGCGATCGAGCCGGCCGTCAGGCTCTACGAGGAGCCGCCCAAGAAGGGGATGGAGGTCGAGACACCCTGGGGCGACATCTGGCTCAGTGCCGACGACTGGGCGGAGGCGTTCGCGGCGCCGGACCCCGGCACGCCGCACAACGAGGCGCGCGACCAGGTCTGGGACGAGCTGCTCACGATCCTGACGGACAAGCACGATGACGAAGAGGTCTCGGCTGACCTGCTCCGCAGATCTCTCCTGCAGAACAGGGACCTGGTCGGCACCCTGACCAGGGCGTGGCCGCTGCTCGAGTACACCGACCTCGTCGGGGACCTGTGGACGGTTCCGGCGTACCTGCGCATGTGCGCTCCCCGGCTCGACCCCCACGAGGTCCGAAAGCTGCAGCGCGAGGACCCCCAGGCCTGGACGGTCTGCGACCTGCCGCTGCTGGACGCGGCACGGCAACGGCTCGGCGACCCGGAGGCGTCGCGGCAGCGGCGTCGCCGCGAGGCAACCCTCGCCGCCGAACGTGAGGAGATGGACAGGGTCGTCGACCACCTGATCGCCACGGACGACTCCGAGATGCTCCTGATGTCGATGCTGCGGGGGGACGACCTGCAGGCCACTCTCGCCGACGAGGCCGCGCTTCCCAGCACCGGCCCGGACCTGCTTGCCGGTCCGTTCTCGCACATCGTCGTCGACGAGGCGCAGGAGCTGACCGACGCGGAGTGGCAGATGCTGCTGCTCCGCTGCCCGTCGCGGAGCCTCACCATCGTGGGAGACCGCGCCCAGGCACGACACGGGTTCACGGAGTCCTGGCAGCAGCGACTCGAGCGGATCGGGCTCGACAACATCAACCTGGCAACGCTTCGCATCAACTACCGGACGCCGGAAGAGGTCATGGCCGAAGCCGAGCCGGTCATCCAGGCGGTGCTCCCGGACGCAAACGTGCCGACCTCCATCCGCAGCAGCGGTGTCCCTGTCGGGCACGGCTCCGTGTCGGACCTGGACTCGATCCTCAGCTCCTGGCTCGACGAGCATGCCGAAGGAATCGCCTGCGTCATCGGCATGAATGAGGTCGAAGGCGGCACGTTGCCTGCGACGTCCCGCGTACGGTGGCTGACGCCCGAGCTGTCGAAGGGGCTCGAGTTCGACCTGGTCGTCCTCATCGACCCGGAGACGTTCGGCGACGGCATCGAAGGAGCCGTCGACCGCTATGTCGCGATGACCCGAGCCACCCAGCGACTCGTCATCCTCACAAACACGTGACTCGACCACTCGCCTCCCCCGCCAAGGCCGCACCCGGGGCCAAGGTGGCCGTGCTGTCCCCGTCGTTCGCCGCACCCGGTTGTGCTCCCGAGGTGCACGAGCAGGCAATGGAGCGGCTCGTGGAGGTGACCGGCCTGGAGCCGGTCGAGTACCCCACGACGCGTCGGCTGGGCGCCTCGGCACGAGATCGAGCGGACGACCTCAACGCTGCGTTCGCCGACCCGGAGATTCGAGCCGTGCTTGCCACGATCGGTGGCGAGGACCAGATCACGGTGATCCCGTACCTCGATCGTGGGGCCGTTCGGGACGACCCCAAGCCGTTCCTTGGCTACAGCGACAACACCAACGTGCTCAACTGGCTGTGGAACAACAACGTGGCAGGGTTCTACGGCGGCTCCACGCAGGTCCATCTCGGCCCGGGACCTGGCGTCGACGAGGTGCACGCCAGGTCACTGCGTGCGGCCCTGCTGACCGGGGAGCGCCTCGAGATCACCGAACCGGGCGAGTCCGAGGACATCGGCCGGGACTGGAGGGACCCGGCGGCGCTGACCGAGTACGGCGACCGGGAGCCGACGGAGCCATGGACCTGGGCCGGTCCGGCGAGGTCGGTGACCGGCCGCACGTGGGGTGGTTGTGTCGAGGCCGTGCAGTGGATGCTCACCGCCGGGCGCTTCCCGGCGAACCCGGCAGTCGTGCAGGGCGGCGTCCTGCTGCTCGAGGCCTCGGAGGAGCTGATACCTGCCCGTGAGTTCGGCTGGATCCTGCGGTCACTGGGGGAGCGCGGGCTACTGGCGGCAGTGGACGCCGTCCTGGTAGCGCGACCTCCGACGTCCAGCTTCGACGTGGGCCCGAGCCCTCGACAGCGTGCCGCCCGTCGGGCAGAACAGCGCGACGTCGCGGTCGAGACCGTGCGGTCCTACAACGTGGAGGCTGCCGTGGTCGTCGGCGTGCCGTTCGGCCACACCAGGCCGCAGTCGATCCTGCCCTACGGGGGCGCCATGACCGTCGACAGCACCAGCCAGCGGCTGTGGGCGGACTACTCCTGACGAACGCAGCCGGCACGCGACTGACCGCACACCTCGCGCGCGGCGGTGCCTTAGCGCGGGGTAGAGTCCCCAACATGTCTTTGGGGGTATCGGGCCTGCGGGCAGTGGCACACCCGGTTCGGCTGCGGATGCTGTCGTTGCTGACCGGGACCGCGATGAGCGCAGCTGAGCTGGCGCGTGAGCTGGAGCTGACGCAGGCCAACGCCTCGTACCACCTGCGCACGTTGGTGGCGGCGGGGTTGGTGAGCGCTGCCGGGCAGGAGCGGGTCCGCGGTGGGATGGCCAAGCGTTACCGCTACGACATGGACGCACCGCTGGCCGGTTCGAACCACGCCGGTGAGCAGCCGCTGCTGGCAGAGGCGCTGGCGACCGAGCTGCTGCGGCGCGCACGCCAGCGCCGCCCGGATCGGCCCGGAGCAACCACCGACGCCGAGCTGTGGGTGTCCCCGGAGGCTTGGGAGGAGGCACGGGACCAGGTCGCGGAGGCAGCGCGACAACTGCACCTGGCCGCACGGCCTCCCCGTCAGGGAGGGACCGTGCACGTGTCGGCGACGGTGATGTTGTTCGAGATGCAGACCGAGCCCGAAGCGTGACCTGGCGCAGCTCCCTGGCGCCGCTGTCCCAGCGAGGCTTCCGCGCCTACTGGGCCGGTCGCACCGTCAGCCTGTTCGGCAACACCCTGGCGCCGGTGGCGGTGGCGTTCGCAGTGCTGGGCATCGGCGGCGATGCCGGCGACCTGGGACTGGTGCTGGCCGCGCGCGGGGTGCCGCAGGTGCTGCTGCTGTTGTTCGGGGGCGTGGTCTCCGACCGCTACTCCCGCCAGCGACTGCTGGTGCTCGCCTGCGTGCTGTCCGGGATCGTGCAGGCAGTGGCGGCCGGACTGCTGATCAGCGGAGCCGCGACCGTGGCCCTGCTCGCGGTCGTCGAAGCCGTCCACGGAGCGGTCTCGGCATTCACCATGCCGGCCCTGGCGGGCATCGTGCCGCTGGTCGTGCCACGCCGGCAGTGGCAGCAGGCCAACGCGCTGAGCTCGGCCGGTCGCACCGGCGCCATCATGCTCGGCCCGGCGCTGGGTGGGGTCATCGTCGCCACCGCCGGGGCCGGATGGGGGCTCGCGGTGGACGCCGCCACGTTCGTGCTCGCGGGAGCCTTCTTCGCCCGACTGCATCTGCCGGCCACCGAACGGCTGCCAGGCTCCTCGACGCTTCAGGACCTGCGCGAAGGCTGGGGCGAGTTCACCTCCCGTACCTGGCTGTGGGTCGTGGTCCTCGCCTTCTCCGCACTCAACGCGGTCTACGCCGGCGCCTGGATGACCCTGGGGCCGGTGATCGCCGCGGACACCATCGGACCCCAGGGCTGGGGCTTCGCGCTCGCCTCGATGGCCGTGGGCATGCTCGTGGGCACGCTGGTGCTGCTGCGTGTCTCCTGGGAGCACCCGCTGCGGGCAGGCATGAGCGGTGCGCTGCTCATCGCGATCCCCATCGCCACCCTCGGGCTCTCACCCACCCTGACGGTGCTGCTCCTGGCCGCCTTCGTCGGCGGCATCGGGTTCGACCTGTTCACCATCACTTGGGAGACGGCGATGCAGGAACATATCCCCGCCGACCGGCTCTCCCGGGTGTTCTCCTACGACATGCTCGGCTCGTTCGTGGCCATTCCGGTCGGCCAGGTCGTCGCCGGCGCGGCGGCGGAGGCCTTCGACCCGGGCCCGGTCGTACTCGCCGCCTCAGCCGGTTACGTCGTCATCGGCGCCGCAGCGCTGCTCACCCCGTCGGTGTGGAACTTGCGCCGCCGCACAGACATCCAGCAGGTCGAACCACCGAGCGTCACCGACGACGACCTGCGCGGCAGCCACTGAAAGCGCGCCCGTCCCAGCGGAGGCGCGCGTCCCGGCCACGCCATATGCTTTGCCACGTGCCAGCAGCCGGTGACCTGCTTGTCTTCGCGGTGACGGCGTTCATCCTGATCGTCGTCCCGGGTCCGAGCGTGCTGTTCACCGTGGGCCGTGCGCTCACGCTGGGACGACGCGGTGCCCTGTTCACGGTGGTCGGGAACGCAGCGGGCCTGTACGTGCAGGTGCTGGCCGTTGCCCTCGGTGTGGGCGCGGTCATCGAGGCGTCCGCCGTGGTCTACACGGTGCTCAAGTACGCCGGCGCCGCCTACCTGGTCTACCTGGGAGTGCAGGCCATCCGGCATCGTCGCTGGCTCGCGGCCGGCGGCGACGGGCTCGCTGCGCCGGCGCAGACCCGCAGGGTGCTGCACGAGGGGTTCGTCGTCGGTGTCACCAACCCGAAGATGATCGTGTTCCTGGCTGCTGCGCTCCCACAGTTCGTGGATCGTGGTGCCGGCCAGGTTCCGCTGCAGATGCTGCTCCTGGGTGCGCTGGTGGGGCTCATCGCGGTGGTCTCGGACAGCCTGTGGGCGTTCGCCGCCGGGACGGCGCGACTGTGGTTCGCCCGTTCGCCCCGCCGGATCGAGGCGCTCGGTGCAACCGGTGGCGTGGCCATGATCGGTGTCGGAGTCGCTCTGGCAGCGACCGGCGAGGGCCACAAGGACTGACCCGCCGGTGCTCGCGGTCACGACAGGCTGCGTAACGCAACCGGGGGCGGGTCGTTGCTGAAGATGTCGTCTCCCGTGGGAGCAGCCATGTCTCGCCCGCTCACTGTCGTTCTGACCGCCGTCGCGATCGTGTGCGCCACGGTGGTGGCAGGCCTGCCGTCCGGGGCGGCGGTGAGCCCGCTGCGCTACGTCGCGCTGGGGGACTCCTACAGCGCGGCGTCCGGTGTGCTGCCGCCGGACCTCACCGCACCGCCCGCGTGCCTTCGCTCGACCAGGAACTACCCCCACGTGATCGCCGCACGCACCAACGCCAGCCTCACCGACGTGACCTGCGGTGCAGCACAGACGAAGGACTACTTCGCGTCGCAGTACCCAGGCGTCGAGCCCCAGCTGAACGCAGTCCGGCGCGGGACCCAGCTCGTCACCATGACGATCGGTGGCAACGACAACGGCACCTTCATCAACTCCATCATCCGCTGCGGGACGGCAGGGCTCTCGACCGCAGGCAGGGGAAGCCCGTGCAAGGACCGGTACGGCGCCTCGTTCGCCCGCGAGATCCGTACCAAGACCTACCCGGCACTGGTGAGATCGCTGAACGGCGTACGCGCCAAGGCCCCGCAGGCGAGGGTCGCGATTCTGGGCTACCCGTGGATCGTTCCCCCGCGTGTCGGCTGCTTCGACAAGATGCCGATCGCCGAGGGCGACGTGCCGTACCTGCGAGGCATCCAGGCGACGTTGAATGACGCCGTCCGACGAGCTGCCGCAGCGACCGGATCCACCTACGTGAACATGAGCAGGGTCTCGAACGGCCACGACGCGTGCAAGGACATCGGTGTTCGATGGGTCGAACCGGTGCTGCAGGGAACCAACCCGGTGGTCGTCCACCCCAACGCGCTGGGGGAGTCGCGCATGGCGGCGCGGGCCCTGCGCGTCCTCGGCCTCGGCTGAGCGACCCACCACGGCAGCCGAGTGCCCGGTCAGGGTCGGCGTAAGCGCGCTCGGAATCCCGGGGCGGCCCGGCACGCGGTCGCATAGTCTGACCGCGAGAGGAGCCAGCCATGACGACACCCGCGCAGCAGTCCATCGACGTGCTGTCCCGCGCCCTCGACCAGACCGCGAACGTGCTTTCGGCCATCCGCTCCGACGAGCTCTCAGCCGACACCCCCTGCAGCGACTGGGATGTCGCGCGACTGGTGGCGCACGTCGTGGCCGATCCGCACAACATCATGCTGATGTCGACCGGCGGGGAGCCGGACTGGTCCGCCGAACCGCCGCTGCCCGAGGACTGGACAGCCGAGTTCCGTAAGGCGGCCGACGAGCTCCTGGGCATGTGGAACGAGTCCGGTGAGGCCGCGACGCCGCAGGGCGTGGACTGGCAGACCGCCGAGTTCGCAGTGCACGCCTGGGACCTGGCCCGTGCCACAGGTCAGTCGACGGACTTCGACCCCGAGGTCGCACAGCGGGGCCTCGACTTCATGAGTGCAGCACTGACCTCCGAGAACCGTGGCAAGGCGTTCGGCCCGGCCGTGTCGATAGCCGAGGACGCGCCGGTCTACGACCGGCTGGTCGCCTTCGCCGGCCGCGACCCCCGGTAGACCTTGGGCGTCACCAGTAGGCGCTGACGTCCGCCGGAGGGTAGACGGTCTCGCAGGGGATGCCGTTGAGGTCCTCGTCCATCTGGTCGGGTGCGCCGTGCAGGAACCAGTAGTCGACGGCGTCGCTGTAGTTGAAGCCTTGGGCGTCGAGGTCGCGGCAGAAGAGGCCGCCGGGGAGGGCGTCGATGCCTTGGGGCTCGGGAAGGTCGGCGCCCCAGTACGCGACGACGCTGCTGGCCGGGTAGACGGTCTCGCAGGGGATGCCGTTGAGGTCCTCGTCCATCTGGTCGGGTTGGCCATGAGCTCTCCAGTAGTCCACGGCAGCGCTGTACGAGTAGCCGCGGGCATCGAGGTCACGGCAGAAGAGCCCGGCTGGGAGCTCACGTACATCACCTGGTCCGCTGTCGGTGCTGCTGCGCCGTCCCTGGTCCGGTGATGCCTGGGGACTGTCGGGCTTGTTGTCCTGGGCCGAGTCTCGTGGCGTAGGCGCGGCAGGCGCACGGGTGGCCAGCTGTTCGGTCCCCGAACCAGCGGCCACCTCGGCGGTGTCGTTCCGCATCGTGGTGACCAGGATCGCCACGAGGAGGCCGATGATGACTCCTGCCGAGACCCCCGCGAGTGCCACCCCCGTCACGAAGCTCCGCGACCTGTGCGCCGGAGGCTGCCGGCGCGAGCCATCGTCCGATCCACCCGCCGATCCACTGGGCGAGTGACCCTCGAGCCTGGAACCGCAGCTCGTGCAGTAATTCCCCTGTTCGGCTTTTGCGCCGCAGTGCTGACAGAACATCCCACTTACCCCCGAATTCCACGCTAGGTCACGTCATCCGTGGGTGGAGCAGAATCACACAAGCGCTGCACCGGAGCGCCGACCCAGCACAGGCAGTCCCGGCGCTGTGGGGTGGGGATTCTTGCCGTTATGGCCACCCACCTCCCCTTTGCGATCTAGCCTGCTGTCTGGGCAGGTGAAGTCGCACCCGTGCTCGGGAGCGGCCACCGAGGGGGGAAGGACAGGTCGTGACCGCTGTCGCGAGTACCGGGACGCCGATCGCGGACCGGCAGAGCAATGTCATCGGCCGCTATCCGCTGACAAGCTACTTCGTGTTGGCGTTCGCCGGTGCGTGGGCGGTGTTCCTCGTCCACAACCTGTCGGCCGATGCCTGGGGTGTGTTCTCCTACGCCAGCCCGTTCGACATCCTCGTCTACATCGCTGCCGCGACCTTCCTCGGCCCGATGCTCGCAGCGGTGATCGTGACCGGCGCCGCGCAGGGCAAAGCGGGCGTGGTCCACTTCTTCAAGCGCTTCCTGATCTGGCGCGTCGGTGTGCGCTGGTACGTCTGGGCGCTGGTCGGCGTACCCGCGATCGCCACCATCGGTGCGCTGCTGGTGCCGGGCGTGCTGGCCTCGTTCACGCCGATCGACCCAGTCCCGTCGTTCTTCAGCTACGTGCTGTTCTTCATCTGGCCCGCGCTCATCATCGGCGGCCCGCTCGGCGAGGAGCCGGGCTGGCGCGGCTTCGCGCTGCCCCGCCTGGAGGACCGCTTCGGCCCGGTCGTCGGCACCCTCATCGTCGGCGTCCTCTGGGGCGTCTGGCACGCCACGATCTGGTCCAGCGGGCAGTGGACCGTGCCCACCTGGCAGAACATGGTGATGTTCACGGTCTGGATCACCGCGATCTCGGTCATCTACACCTGGATCTACAACCGCACCCAGGGCAGCATCCTGTTCGCGATCCTGGTGCACGCGTCGATGGACGCGTTCCCGAACGCGGTCCTGTTCCCGATGTTCCCCCAGCTGGGGGAGATGACCAGCGCCGGCATCCTGACCGCCTACATCGCCAACACCATCGGGTACGGCGGGGCAGCGCTGGTGATCATCATCGCCACCAAGGGACGCCTCGGACTTCCGGCCAGGCAGCTGGCACCCGCCTAGCGAAGAAAATCGGCGCAGCAGCGCGGAAATTCATTCTCATTGCTGCGTCCTTTTTGGGACTCTTGGGCGATAGTTCCGTACCGAGCCTCCGGAGACCACGTGACCGAGCCGACGCCGCGCCGATGGAGGCGCCGACTCGAAACCGTCGTACCGAGCCTCGCGGGAACCGCCGTGACGGCACTGTTGTGCAACCTGGCGCTCGAGCTGGTGCGGCTGGCCGGTGTCGGGGACCTTCCCTGGCGGCACAAGACCCCGGCGTTCGTGCTGATGTTCCTGCTCGGGACGCTCGTGCTCTGGCTGCTGGTCGGGCTGGTGCACGCGGTGGTCGGCCGGCTGTGGGTGACCGTCGCGGTGGCGGCGACCGCGACTGCCTTGGTCGCCGTGGTCGACTACGAGAAGGTCCGGGTGCGACGTGAGCCGCTGTACCCGAGCGACTGGAGGTTCGCCGGCGACGTCGGCTTCCTCAAGGAGATGCTCGGCCAACGGGTCGTCCTCCTGGTGGTCGCCGGCGCGCTCGTGGCGGCAGTCGCCTTCACCGTCTCGCTCGCGGCCCGTCGGCGCTTCGGAGCCGGCAGGCGTGAGGAGCGCCACCGGTGGACCGGTCGGACACGAGCGGCCCTTCGCGTGGTCACCGTCGGCGTGTGCCTGCTGAGTCTGAGCTACATCTCCGACTTCAACTCCCCGGGCAACGCCGCACGCGGCACCTACGAGGCACTCGGCGCATCGTGGATGCCGTGGAGCCAGCAGCGGAACTACCTCGGCAACGGGTTCGTGGGTGGCTTCCTCTACAACCTCGAGGCGCCGGCGATGACGAGGCCCGGCGGCTACAACACCGCGGAGATGGCGCGCATCGCCACGACCTACCGGCGCGCAGCCGAGCGCATCAACCGGACGCGAGACCCCCGTGCCCTGGACGACGTCAACGTGGTCATGGTTCTCAGCGAGTCGTTCAGCGACCCGCAGGCGCTCGACGGCGTGCACCTGGCCGAGGACCCGATCCGCTCCACCCGCAGAGTGATGTCCTCCACGACGTCGGGCGCGATGCTGGCCAAGGGAATCGGCGGCGGCACCGCCAACATGGAGTTCGAGGCCCTTACCGGCATGTCGATGTCGCAGTTCCCGCCACAGATGCAGGTGCCCTACAACGGGCTCGTCCCCAGCTACGACACCTTCCCGTCCGCGGTGCAGTGGTTCAAGCAGCGCGGCTACCGTGCGGTCGCGATCCATCCGTTCACCACCGAGATGTACCGGCGCCGCGACGTCTACCGCACCTTCGGGTTCGACGACTTCGTCTACGACCGCAGGATGCACGACCAGAGCAGCCTCGGGCACGACGGGTTCATCTCCGACGCCGCCGCGTTCGGTGAGGTGCAGCGGCAGATCGAGGCCGAGACCGACCCGCTGTTCGTGAACCTGGTCTCGATGCAGAACCACATGCCGTACTCCGGGCGGTACGACGATCCCATCGTGGCCACGGACGACGACGGTGACACGTTGACCGAGCTAGGGCACTACGCGCGCGGGCTGGCGTACACCGACCACGCGCTGAGACGCCTGATCCGTAGCCTGCGTCGTTCCGAGGAGAGGACCGTCGTGGTCTTCTACGGCGACCACCTGCCGGGGTTCTATCCCGACTCGCTCTTCGAGGCGAACAGCGCCCGAGTCCTGCACCAGACGCCGTTCTTCGTGTGGTCCAACTTCCGAGGTGCCGATCGTGCACAGCCCACCACCAGCCCGAACCACTTCATCGACCTCGTACTCGCGCACGTCGGCGCCGAGGTGTCGCCGTACTACGCCTTGCTCCACCAGCTGCGTCGGGAGGTCCCGGCCATGGCCAGTGGGTTGCTGATCGACGGTCGGGACCGCCGGGTCCGGGCGGAGCAGCTGTCACGGCGAGCCGTCCGCCTCCTGCACGACTACCGGCTGGTGCAGTACGACCTGTCGGTGGGCGAGCGCCTCAGCGAGGAGACGATGTTCGCGCGTCTGAGCTAGTACGTGTTGCCTGCACTCCAACGCAAGTGCAGCTCGGGTGGCTTGCGGAAGATGAGCCCTCGGGGAGCATGGTCGTGGCGAGGGTCCAGACGCAGTCCCGGCAGCCGGTCGAGGATCGCGGTCAGGGCGGCCCGCGTCTCGAGCCGAGCCAGGTGGGCACCGATGCAGAAGTGCGGGCCGTGGGCGAACGACAGGTGCCTGCCGACGTTCGCACGGCGCAGGTCGAACGCGTCGGGGTCGGTGAACACCGCGGGATCACGGTTCGCTCCGGCCAGGGACACGATGACCGGGTCTCCCCGGCGGACCCGCGCGCCGTCGAGGCTGGTGTCGCCGGTCGCGTAGCGGTCGACGCTTGCCGCCGCCGGCTCGAGACGTACGGACTCCTCGATGGCGCTGTCGAGCAGGCTGCGGTCTGCCCGCAGCCGGGCCAGCTGGTCGGGGTGCAGGAGAAGATGGCGTACGAGGTTGGCGATCATGCCCTCGGTCGTGTCGATGCCGCCGAACAGCAGCACCGCGGTGTTCGACACCACCTCGTCCAGCGAGAGTCGCCGCGCCGCGGCCACGATGACCGCGGAGTGCCGGTGACTGGTGGTGGCCAGCTCCACGTGTCGGCGCAGGGCGGAGAACGCCTCGGCGCCGCGGGGGCTCGGGCCACGCAGTGCGGTGATGTCGTCGACAGCCGCGACGATGCCGTCGTACCACTCGCGCACCAGCGCGGCGTCGGTGTCGCCGAGTCCCAGCGCCTCGGCCATCGTGAACACCGCCAGCGGGCCGGCGACGGTCGACCGGATCTCGGCGTGGCCGGTGCCGCGGATCGCCTCGACCAGGTCAGCAGCCTTCTGCTCGACCAGCGCGCTGAAGCGGGCATGGGCGTGCGCGGGGCGAAACTCCCGCACGAACGGGTCACGGTGGTGCACGTGCGCCGCCCCGTCGGTGGAGAGCATGCTCGGACCGACGACCCGTGCGGTGGAGAACCGGGGGTCGTCGACCGTGAACGTCGACGCGTCCTTCAGCACCCGCTCGGCCAGCGCGCGGCCGGTCACCACCCACGCGCCGAGGGAGTCCATCCACGCCGCCGGACCCGTGGACCGCAGGTCGTGCAGCACCGGATGCGGGTCGCTCTCCAGCTGCTCGATCGTCACGTCCCGACAGTACGGCCGGCAGTCGTCACGGTCGTGGACGCCCGCGAGGCGAGACCGGTCTAGACTCACGCAGTCGGAGCAGGGGGACACAGATGACGCAGCCGTTTCCCGCACACGGCCACGCCGCCTCCGACCCGGCGCCGAGGATGTACCAGTCGGCCAAGGGGCTGGCCGTCGCCGCGAGTGTGCTGGCCGGGCTGGGCGCCCTCATCGAGGTCGTCGACGTGCCGCTGGCGTGGTTCGCCGCCGAGCAGCTCGAGGATGCGGCCGCGCGGGGCACGACACCCGATCAGGTCGTCACGCCGTTCGACGTGATGGGCCTGCCGACCCTCGGGCTGTTCGTCGCGGCGTGGGTCGTGACCTCGTTGTGGCTGTCGCGTGCACGCGTCAACGCGGAGGCGCTGAACCCCGGGCGCAGGCACAAGCGGTCGGCGGGGTGGGCCTGGTTCGGGTGGCTCGTGCCCGTCGTCAGCTACTGGTTTCCCTACCAGTACGTGCGAGACGTGCGCCTGGCGACTGTCGCCGGGGAGCGCAGGCGCAGCACGGTGGTCGGCTGGTGGTGGGGCACGTGGCTGGTCTCGCAGCACATCGGGTGGATCGGCGGCTGGATCGTGATGCCTGCGGGATCCGACACGTTCAGGTTCGGTCTCCTCGCGCCCGTCGAGGCCGCCGCCGCGGTCGTCGCCGTCGCGGCGCTGGTGTGCTGGCTGCGCATCGTCCGGCAGATCACCGAGGATCAGGCCGCTGTCGCACGGGGGCGACCGACGACGACTGTCTGAGGCCGGTTGCGCGCCGATACTGCGCGCGGCCTCGCGTCAGTCGCGCGGATTGCCGCCGGGTGCCAGCAACCGGTCCAGGGTCCGCGTCGTGCCGTCGAGGACGTCGGCGACATGGGTCCGGAAGTTCGGACAGGTGGCGATGTCATGGGCGCGGCAGTCGAGCGCGTGCACGGTCATGTCGCGTGAGCGCGCCATCTCCGCCATTCGGCGATCCAGGTCGTCGAGATGCGCCTCCAGTACCTCCCGGCGTCCCTCGGCGCTCGCGTCGAGCAGCAGCCGGATCTGGTGGAGCGACATCCCCGCTGCCTTGCTGCGCATGATGACCGCGACCCGGACCACGTCGTCACCGCCGTACCACCGTCGCCCGGCCGAGTCCCGCTCCGGAGTGAGCAGCCCCTGGTCCTCCCAGTGCCGGAGTACGTGTGTGGCCAGGCCGTACCTGGCGGCGAGCTCGCCGATCGACCACGTCGGCAGAGGCCGGGTTGTTGACTTCATGTCAACATGAAGTCACATGCTCGGTGTTGACACAAGATCTCAGCATCGGAGAACGCAAATGAACCCTCATTCCTACGACGTGGTCGTGGTCGGCGGTGGGCCCGCCGGTCTGCAGGCAGCCCTCACGCTCGGCCGGATGCACCGCTCGGTGCTGTTGCTCGACTCGGGTCGGTACCGCAACGCCGCGGCCAAGGAGATGCACAACTTCGTGACCCACGACGGCAGGTCGCCGGAGGAGTTCCGCGCTGCCGCGCGGCGCGACCTACAGCCCTACGCCACCGTGGAGGTGCGCGAGCGCAGGGCCACCGAGGTGGCCGACGACGGCGGAGGCTGGCGCGTCACGCTGGACGACACCGGCACGGTGCTGGCGCGCAGGGTCGTGCTGGCCACCGGCCTGCGAGACACACTCCCCGACATCCCCGGCCTGTCCGACCTCTGGGGCGACGTCGTCGCGCACTGCCCGTACTGCCACGGTCACGAGCTCAGCGGAGGGCACGTCGGCATCCTCGGCAACGGGCCGCACGCGGCCAGGGTCGCGCTGCTCCTCGAGCGGATCGCCGCCAGGGTCACGGTGTTCGCCGACGGGGCGGAGCTGGACGAGGCAACCGGCGCGCAGCTCGCGCGGGGCGGTGTCGACGTACGCCCCGAAAAGGTGGCCGGGGTCCGCCGCAGCTCGACGGGCGCGACCGTCGGGCTGGCGACCGGAGCCGACGCGGAGGTCGCGGGTCTGTTCGTCTCCACCGCGTTCGCCCAGGCGGCGCCCTTCGCCGAACAGCTGTCGCTGGAGATGCTCCCGTCGGGATGCATCCGGATCGACGAGCTAGGCCGCACGAGCCGGCAGGGCATCTACGCGGCAGGGGATCTGGCGCACCTGGCAGCGCTGCCGATGCCGCTGGCGTCCGTGCTCACCGCGACGTCGGCGGGGCTGCTCGCGGGCACGGCCGCCGACCAGGATCTGCTCGCGGACGACCACGGGCAGCCGGCGGTGGCGTAGAACGCCCGCCTGAGTCACCTCGACGCAATCAGGCGTCGGCCTTGCGCCGGCGGTAGGCGCGGGTCTTGACCCGGTTGCCGCACGAGCCCGGGGCGCAGTAGCGCCCACGACCCGGCTTGGACTGGTCGTAGAACACCCATTGGCAGTCGTCGGCCGAACAGGCCCGAAGGCGCCACCACTCGCCGCTGAGCGCCGTACGCAGGGCCGCAGCGCAGATCTCGCCGATCGCCTGGTCCACCCCGTTGCCGGAGACGGCCACCCGCGGCCCGTCGGTCGAGTCGATTTCGACGCGCAGCGGCAGTGCGTACAGCGGGTTGTCGTCGGCGCTCTCCTGGCGCGGGTCCAGCGCGGCGCGAAGAGCCGTGCGCAGCTCGAGCACACGCGCGCGATCGGACTCGGTGAGCCTGCTGCCCTCGGCGAGCAGGCGCCGGTCGGTGAGCCATCCGCGCAGCGACATCACCGAGCCGAGCTCGTCGCCGGAGCCGTCGCGGTACGGGTGCCCCCGCGGGATGAACCTGCGCAGGTCTCGCGTGTTCGCGAAGTCCTGCACGAGCACCGCATCCGGTGATGCCTCGACGGCCATCTGACCTCCCCTGAACGACCCCGGTAAAGACCTTAACAGGTGTTGACGTGAACACCTACTAACGATATAACTGGTGTCGTTCATTCGACGACGGGAACGCGAGAGGAGACCGAGATGCTTCCCATCGCCAGCGAGATCGCCACCCGAGTCACCCGAGAGCACGCCCAGTCGGCCCTGCCACACGCCCCCGTCATCCCGGACGCACCGGCACCACGGAGCCGGCCGGACCGGTCGCGTTCGCTACGGATGCTCGCCGGGGTGCTGCGTCGCGTCGCCGCGACGTCGCACGGACTCGCCGACCGGCTCGAGCGGCCCGTGGCGGCCAAGTAGGGACCATCACCGTCTTGTGCCGCGGTGTACCGATGAGTTCGGGCGGGCCACGGGGTCAGAGGAATGGGACCAGTGGACTCCGGCGAAAGGCATGCGGTGACCGAGGTAGAGGTGCGCGAACAGGTGGCATCGGAGCGGCGCGACCTGGCGGCCGTGCTGCAGGGCCTGCCCGTGACGGCCTGGGACTCGCCGACGCTGTGCGCGGGCTGGCGGGTGCGTGAGGTGGTGGCGCACATGACGATGCCGTTCCGCTACTCCGGTGTCCGCGTGCTGCTGGAGATCCTCAAGGCACGAGGCAGCTTCAACCGGGCGGCCGATCGCAGCGCCCGCCGCGACGCGGCCGCCCTCTCGGCCGAGGAGCTCACCGCCTGCCTGAACGACAACGCCGAGCACCCCTGGACGCCGCCGGGTGGCGGACCGGCCGGTGCGCTCAGCCACGACGTGATCCACGGGCTCGACATCACGGTCGGGCTCGGCCTGGACCGGCAGGTTCCCGCGGACCGGCTGCGCACGGTCCTGGACGGCGCCGGCCCCAAGCACGTCAAGTACTTCGGGGTCGACCTCGACGGTGTCGAGCTGCACGCCACCGACATGGACTGGACGTTCGGATCGGGTGAGCCGCTGTACGGCACCGGCCAGGACCTGCTGCTCGTCCTCTGCGGCCGCAGGCTGGCTCCGGGCCGGCTGCGCGGCGACGCCGGCTACCGGTTCAGCGGGGAACCCGGTCAGGAGACATCCAGCGAGCCCGGCTGAGCCGGCCCGAGGCAGGGTCAGGCGACGCCCTCGGCGACCAGCGTGTCCACGTCCTCGTCGGACAGGCCGAGCTCGGCGAGGATGGCGCGCGTGTGCTCACCCACCGCCGGGACCGGGTCCATCCGCGGCTCGCTCGTGGTGAACGCCGGCGGCGCGAGCGCGGGAGCCACGCCCGCCGGGGTCGGGACCTGGTGCCAGCGCTCGCGCGCCGCGAGCTGCGGGTGGTTCCAGACCTCCTGCATCGTGTTCACGCGCGCATGCGCGATCGGGATCGCCGCGAGCGCGGCCATCGCCTCCTCGCTGGTGAGCTCGGCGAACCGGCCGGCGACGAGCACGGCCAGCTCCTCGCGATGGTGGTTGCGCGCCGAGTTGGTCGCGAACTCCGGGCGCCGGGCCACCTCGGGGTCGTCGAGGAACCGGGCGCAGAACGCCTGCCACTCCCGTTCGTTCTGGATGGCCATCATCACGACCTTGTCGTCGCCGGTGACGAACGGGCCGTACGGGTAGATCGTGGCGTGTGCCGCACCTGCGCGTCGGGGCGCCTCCGCACCGTCGTAGGCGTAGTACAGCGGGAACCCCATCCACTCCACCGTGGCCTCGAGCATCGAGACGTCGAGGACCGCGCCCCGGCCCGTCCGGCCCCGTTCGATGAGAGCCGCGAGGATCGAGCTGTACGCGTACATCCCCGCGGCGATGTCGGAGACGGAGATGCCCACCTTCGCCATCTCGTCCTGCGTGCCGGTGACGGACAGCAGCCCGGCCTCGCTCTGCACCATGAGGTCGTAGGCCTTCATCGTCTCGTACGGGCCGGGCGTGCCGTAGCCGGAGATGTTGCACACGATCAGCCCAGGGTTGCCGGCCTGCAGCTCCTCGGCCGAGAGACCTGCGCGTGCGGCCGCGCCGGGGGCGAGGTTCTGGATGAACACGTCAGCGCTCGACAGGAGGTCACGCAGCACCGCGATGCCGCGGGAGTCCTTGATGTCGAGCGTGAGCGACTCCTTGCTGCGGTTGGTCCAGACGAAGTGCGAACTCATGCCGTCGACCCGGGTGTCGTACCCGCGGGCAAAGTCGCCGGTGCCGGGACGCTCCACCTTGATCACCCGCGCTCCGAGGTCGGCCAGGTGCCGGCTCGCGTACGGCGCGGCGATCGCCTGCTCGAGGGACACGACGGTGACTCCGCGTAAGGGCTGCATACTCGCTCTCTCGGGGGTGCGGAACGGACGTGGTGTGGGCGGCTGCGCGCTGCCTCAGGCGCGGTGCCTTAGACGCGGTGTCCTAGACAAAGGCGCTGAGCAACGCGATCAGCGGCAGCGACACCACGGATGCGAGTGCGGTCACGAAGGTCAGGGCCTTGAGCGCGCCCCGCGTGGACACGCCCAGCAGCGTCTGGAACATCCAGAAGAAGTTGCTGTTGACCTGCAGGGCGAACAGGGCGCCGGCGCCGATGGCAAGGCCGATGATCGCGTCCGGCACTGCGAGCTGGCCCATGATCGGGCCGAGGATGCCCGCGGCCGTGATCGCGGCGACCGAGATCGAGCCGATCGCCAGGTGCAGGACCGCGGCGATCAGCCAGGCCAGCAGGATGCTCACGAGCACCGGCGTACCCGCCTCGGCGGAGAACAGGTCGCCGAGGACCTGGTCGAGGCCGGTCGCCTCGATCACCGCTCCGAGGGAGCCGCCGACGCCGGTGACCAGCAGGATCTGCCCGGTGGTGTTGAACCCCTTGTTCAGCGACTCGTCGGTGCGCTCGCTGCCGAGCGTGCGCCGCGCGAGCGCGTACGCGCCGAGGAGGCCAACGAAGAGAGCCAGGTTGGGGTCCCCGAAGAACGTGATCACCGGCGACGTTGCGCCAGCCGCCTCCGCCACGGCGCCGAACGCGATCAGCACCAGTGGCACGAGGACGGGCAGGAGCGAGATGTACAGCGGCGGCGACTTGACGAGCACCGCCTGGTCCGAGCCGTTTCCCGACGCCGTCCCCTCCGCGGTTGCCTCCGTGGGGCGCTCCGTCTCGTGCGTGACCGCCTCCTCGGCCTCCTGCAGCGACTCGAGGTCGGTCTCGTCCTTGTCGGCGTTCCAGAACCCCATCTTGAGCAGCCGGCCGAAGATCAAGGTGGTGATCACCGCGGTCGCAGGGCCGATCAGCAGGCCGTAGATCAGCATCGTGCCCAGGGGCACGTCGAGCAGCCCGGCGATCGAGACGGTGCCGAGTCCCGGCACGACGAACACGTAGCCGACCAGGATGCCCGCGGTCAGCGCGCCGCTGAGCATGGGGAGCCCGTTGCGGCCGAGCTGCGGGGCGGCGGACCGGGCCAGGGGAGCCGCAAGCACCAGCTGTACGTCGACGTAGATCGACGGGAAGATCGTGCTCAGGGCGGCGCTCAGGGCGTACGGCAGTCGTCTCGGTCCGAAGGCCCGGAGCAGCAGCTCCACGAGTTTCTGCAGTGCTCCCATGGCGTACAACAACGCGCCTATGAGCACGCCGAAGCCGATCAGCAGCCCGACCTCGGCCATGATGGCGCCGAACCCCTCGGCGATCGTGACGATCGTGTTCTCGAACCCGATCCCGGCTGCGAGCCCCAGATAGATCGAGCCGAGGACCAGGGAGATGACGGGGTCGACCCGCACCACGATGATCAGGAGCACCACCGCGAGGATGGCGATTGCCGTGTGGAGGACGATCAACGTTGTCACCTCGCGTGTCCGGAGCCGTCCTGAGGACGCTGGCGCCACTTTGCTGCGGTCGTCGTCAGGCGTGCGCCTCCCGGGGCGCACCGCCATGCATGGGACCATGCGCGGCGGGGCGCGGGTGGAGCGGGGTCCCGACTGCCGCCGCGAGCGGCGCCGAAGACCGGTGAGGCGGGCGCTCAGTCCGGCGGCTTGGACGTCACGCAGAAGGGCAGACCCGTGGGGTCGGCCATCACCACCCACCCGCGCGTCCTGTCGACGTAGCCCTTGCCCGGCGCCACCTTCCGGGCGCCGAACGACACCAGCCGGTCGGCCTCGGCGTCGAGGTCGTCGGAACCGAGGTCGATGTGCGCCCGGGTGGTCGTCCCCGGGTCGTCTGCTCCCAGCCGCTGCAGGAGCAGCCGCAGCGGCGCCGTCACCGGCCCGCGGAGATCGGCGAGCTCGGGGTTGTGAGCCGACGTGCGGTAGTCCCACCCGGTCGCCGCACGCCAGAAGGCGACCTCGCGGTCGAAGAGGCCGGCCGGGGCGTCGATGCACACCTGCACCAGCCGGCTGCTGTGCCCGCCCTTGTGCTGGGTACCCGCGGGCCGTACGCCCGCCGCCGGCTCCCGGCACAGGCAGAACGGGAGACCGCCGGGTGAACGCATGACCTGCCACTCCGCGGTACGCGGTGCCGCCTCGGCGCCGAGGTCCCGCAGCGCGTCGCAGGCGGTGTCGAGGTCCTCGACGACGACGTCGAGGTGGACGCGTGGCTCGCCGTCGATCTCCTGCACGTGCACGTAGCGGTCACCGGTGCTCGGGATGAGGCTCCGGAACTCCGGGTGCTGGGTCCACTGCGGTCCGGTCTCCCAGCCCAGCGCCCGGGACCAGAAGGTGCGGGTCGCGCTCGCGGCGTCGGGAGGCACGTCGACGAAGACGTGCATCCAGTCCAGCGTTCCGATGCGGGCCATGCGTGAGACTCTCACAGACCTCCCGTGGCACGTACTCTCCAGGTATGGCGCAGCGGAGCGGTCCAGCCGCGGTCGAGGACGTGCACAAGCTCGCGCTGGCCATGCCGCACGTCACGGTCGACTACGGCACGCAGGACAACCCCGTCTACCAGGTGGGCGGCAAGTCGTTCATCTTCTTCCGCAACCCCCGGCCGGACGCGACCGACCCCGACACCGGCGAGCGCTACCGCGACGTGATCGTGTTCTGGGTGGCGTCCGAGGAGGACAAGCAGGCCCTGGTGCAGGACGAGGCGACGCCGTTCTTCACCACGGCGCACTTCGACGGGCACCTGTCGGTGCTGCTGCGGTCCAGCCGCATCGAAGAGCTGTCCCGGGCCGAGCTCGCCGAGGTCGTGCAGGACGCATGGTTGTCGCGGGCCTCCGCGCGCAGGGCCGCCAACTGGCTCAGCGAGCACGCACCGGACGCCGCCCCGTCGTCTTCACCGAGTCGGACGCGCTAGCTGTTCTGGCTGGTCAGCCGATGTGCCGTCGGTGCAGGGCCTTGAGCTCGTCGACGAGCTCGTCGACCGGCCCGGTCGTGGGCACCTCGGGCGCCACGGCGTCGATCGGGAGCGGCGTCACCGGGGAGGCCGGCATGCCCCACTCGGTGCGCCACTGCACGAGCTGGGCCGTCGACACCGCATACACGATCCTGCCGAGACCCATCCACGCGTGCGCGGCCGAGCACATCGGGCAGTGCTCGCCGGAGGTGTAGACGGTGCAGCCGGCCCGCTCCTCCGGTGAAAGCGCCGCAGACCACCGGGCCAGCTCGAACTCGGGGTGTTGCGTCTCGTCGCCCGAGCCGGCGCGATTGCGGTCGGTGCGCAGCACCGCGCCGGACGCGTCGACCAGGATCGAGCCGAACGGATCGTCGCCGGCCTCGAACGCTTCGCGTGCCAGCGCCACACAGGCGCGGAGGTGGAGCAGGTCCTGAGCTGAGATGGTCACGTGCACAGCCTGTCACTAGAACGTGTTCTAGGTCGGGGGCTAGTCTGCCGCGCATGCAACCGCTGCGCGTCATCCAGTGGACCACCGGCAACATCGGGCGCCGCTCGCTGCACGCGATCATCGGCCGTGACGACATGGAGCTCGT
>DATMEB010000143.1:0-9794 GCA_035557095.1 Nocardioidaceae bacterium
CCGGTGGCCAGTCCACGGACGACGTCGCGCTCGGACACGATCCCCTGTACCTCGGTGGGGTCGGAGGCGACCACGACGGCGCCGATGTTGTGCTCAGCCAGCAGGTCCACCAGCTCGCGCACGGTGGCGTCCGGGCCGATCGTGACAACCTCGACACCCTTGGCCCGCAGCACGTCGCTGATCCGCATCCTCTGTCCTCCGATCAAGCACGTGTTCACCCTGAGTGCACAGGCTAATGCCGGGAGACAGGCGGCGATAGGTCCCACCCACGGACTACGGCGTGTCCCGTGAACCTACTGTCCTGCGGCGCGCCGCCTGGCGGGCACTCCGCGCCAACCGGGAGTCGCCCAGCGTCGTCGCTCGACGATGCCGCGCATCGCCGTCGCTCCTCCGCCGTGCGGTGCACCCGTGACCGATGCGAGAGCGCGCGAGCGCATCGAGTGGGCGAACTGCGAGGGAACCGGAGATGCCGCCAGACGACGCTCGCGACGGACGAGGTCCACGGGACACGCCCTGGTCGCCGTGCGCGACTCACCTGGTCGGCTGCGGTGGGTCGGACTCCGCGGGAGAGCGACGCCGTGACGACAGGTCGTGCACCGAGCCGCCGTCGCGTCGCGGGTTGTCGGGGTCGCCGTCGTCCTCGGGCAGCGCACCGAGGAACGTCAGGGCCTGGTCGTGCAGCGTGCCGTTGGTGCTGAGACCGTTGCCACTGTGCGGGCCCGCCCGTCCGTCGAGACCGCTGAACCGGCCGCCGGCCTCCTCGACGATCACCGTCAGCGCGGCCATGTCGTAGATCTCCAGCTCGGGCTCCGCGGCGATGTCGACGCCGCCCTCGGCCACGAGCATGTGCGACCAGAAGTCGCCGTACGCGCGGGTGCGCCAGCACCGTCGACCCAGGTTCAGCAGGTCGTCGAGCCGGTCGCGCTGCTCCCAGCCCGACAGCGACGAGTAAGACAGCGACGCGTCGTTGAGGTCGGACACGTCGGAGACGTGGCACGGCTGCGAGCTCATCAGCGACCGGCCGGTGCGAGCACCGTCGTCCTTTGCCGCCCACCAGCGACGCCCGAGGGCGGGGGCGGAGACGCAGCCGACGACGACCTCGTCCTCGATCATCAGCGCGATCAGCGTCGCCCAGACGGGCACGCCGCGGACGAAGTTCTTGGTTCCGTCGATCGGGTCGATCACCCACCGGCGCGGCCCCCACCCGGACGACCCCTGCTCCTCGCCCAGCACCGCGTCCCTGGGTCGTGCACGTCCGAGCGTCCGACGCACGGCCGTCTCGACGGCCTGGTCGGCGTCGGTCACCGGTGTGAGGTCGGGCTTCCTGGTCACGTGCAGATCGAGCGACTTGAAGCGGTCCATCGTCAGCGAGTCCGCGTCGTCGGCCAGGACGTGCGCCAGCCGCAGATCGTCGGTGTGGGTCGTGCGCATGGGAGGAGGGTACGGTGTTCGGCTCCGTGCGCGGGGGATGCGGTGGCGTACACCGTGCGTGGTCGACCGGCCGACACGCGGGTTCGGACTTGGCCAATCCAAAGACGGCAGTTCGGACGTATGAGTACATTGCAATGGCTTAGCGCCCCACTGAACGGAGCCGGACCATGTTCGAAGAGTTCCTGGGCCTCCCGATGCATGTCTTCGTCATCCACGCCGCGCTGGCACTGATCCCGGCCACCGCCCTGCTCGCCATCGCGTTCAGCGTGCTCAGCTCCTGGCGCTGGTTGCTCCGCTGGCCGCTGGTCCTTATGGCTGTGGCCACACCCGTGGTCACGTTCGTCACCGTGCAGGCCGGCAAGGCGCTCAAGGACGAGCTGGACCTGCCCGACCAGCTCATCGGAACGCACGAGTCGCGTGGTCAGCTCCTGCTGTACTTCGTGCTCGTGTTCGCGGTCCTGGCGGTCGTCGCAGGGCTGGTGATGGGCGGGCCGTCGTTGCTCGCGTCGGGTGCGGGTGCGCGCGACGGAATCGCCCAGCCCGTACAGATCACGCTCGGCGTCCTGCTGGTCGCGGTATCGGTGCTGGTCCTCGTACAGGTCGCCCTCACCGGCGACGCGGGTTCACGTGCCGTGTGGGAAGGCCAGATCTAGACGCCTAGTTCACCGGCGCCTCACGGCTGGCCAGCAGCCGGCGGAAGGACTCCACCCGCGCCGGGTCAGCCCGGCCGTCGCGCGCGGCGTCGTCGAGTGCGCACTCGGGCTCGCGTGCGCCGTGTGTGCACCCACGCGGGCAGTCGACCGTCAGCTCGGCGAGGTCGGTGAACGCCTCGATCAGGTGGTCGGGGTCGACGTGCGCGAGGCCGAACGAACGGATCCCGGGCGTGTCCACCACCCAGCCGCCGAAGGGCAGCCGCATCGCGTACGCCGACGTGGACGTGTGGCGTCCGCGGCCGGTCACCTCGTTGACCACCCCGATCGACCGTGCGGCCCCCGGCACCAGCGCGTTGACCAGTGTCGACTTGCCGACGCCGGAGTGACCCAGCAGCACGCTCGAGCGGTCGCGCAGCTGGTCGCGCAGCGCCGTCAGGTCGCCGTCGCGCCGGGTCACCACGTACGCCACGCCGAGCGGCCGGTACGTCGCCAGCACGGGCTCCGGCGAGGCCAGGTCGGCCTTGGTGAGGCACAACAGCGGGTCGATGTCGGCGTCGTAGGCCGCGGCGAGCGCACGGTCGATGAGGCCGTGGCGCGGCTCGGGGTCGGCGAGCGCGGTCACGATCACCAGCTGGTCGGCGTTGGCCACCACCACACGCTCGTACGGGTCGTCGTCGTCGGCGGTGCGCCGCAGCACGGTCTCACGGTCGTCGACCTCGACGATCCGCGCGAGCGTGCCGTCGGCACCGGACGTGTCACCGACCAGCCGCACCCGGTCGCCGACCACCACACCCTTGCGGCCGAGCGGTCGCGACTTCATCGCCAGCAGGGACGTGCCGTCGTCGAGCATGCAGCTGTACCGGCCGCGGTCGATCGTGACCACACGCGCAGGCACGGCGTCGTCGTAGCTGGGGCGGTCCTTGGTGCGCGGGCGCTTCCGGCGGCCGGGACGGTCGTACGACTCGTAGTCGTTCTCGTCGTAGCGCTCCGGACTCATGCGAGCAACGACTCCCAGTCGGCCGCGAACCCCGGGTAGGTCTTCGACGTCGTGGCGATGTCCTCGACCTCGACACCCGGCACGACGAGACCGAGGATCACACCCGCGTGCGCCATCCGGTGGTCGGCGTAGGTGTGGAACAGCCCGGGCCGCAACTTGGCGGGGCGGATCTCCAGGCCGTCGTCGGTCTCGCGTACGTCACCGCCGAGTGCGTTGATCTCGGTCGCGATGGCCGTCAGCCGGTCGGTCTCGTGCCCGCGCAGATGCGCGATCCCGCGCAGCCGCGAGGGTGACGCGGCCAGTGCGCACAACGCGGCAAGGGCCGGGGTGAGCTCGCCGACGTCGTGCAGGTCGACGTCGGCACCTTCCAGGCGCTGCGGGCCGCGTACGACCAGCGCGGTGCCGTCGCGCTCGACCGTCGCACCGAGCATCGGCAGCAGAGCACGCAGCCGGTCGCCGGCCTGGTCGGTGGGCTGCGGCCAGTGGGGTACGACGACCTCGCCGGCCGTCGCCACCGCGGCCGCGAGGAACGGTGCGGCGTTGGACAGGTCGGGTTCGACGTCGACGTCGAGCGGCTTCACGACGCCGGGTGCGACGACCCAGCGGTCCTGCTCGGTGCGCACCGAGACGCCGCGGTCGCGCAGCATGCGCACGGTCATCTCGATGTGCGGCTGCGACGGCACTCCGGTCCCGCCGCCGTCGTGGCGTACGTCGAGGCCCCGGTCGAAGCGTGCTCCGGCCAGCAGCAGGGCGGACACGAACTGGCTGGATGCGGACGCGTCGATGGTCACCACCCCGCCGCGCAGCCGGCCGCCGCCGTGCACCTCGAACGGGAGGGCGCCGCGGCCGGCGTCGTCGACCTCCGCCCCGAGGTCGCGCAGCGCCGCGATGATCTGGCCCATCGGGCGCTCGCGGGCGCGGGGGTCGCCGTCGAGACGCACCCTTCCCTCGGCGAGCGCGGCTACCGGGGGCACGAACCGCATCACCGTGCCGGCGAGCCCGCAGTCGACGTCTGCCGGTCCAAGCATCGCGTGCGGCCGCACCTGCCACGCGCCGGCACCGTCGTCGTCGACCTCGGAGACCGCCGTGCCGAGGCTGCGCAAGGCCTGCGCCATCAGATCGGTGTCACGAGCACGCAGGGGGCGGCGAATGACCGACGGCCCGTCCGCGAGTGCGGCGAGCACCAGTGCGCGGTTGGTGATCGACTTCGAACCCGGCAGGGTCACCGTGGCGTGCACCGGTGCGCCGGCGTGCGGGGCCGGCCAGGCGTCGGCGGACGCGGACGGTGTCTTGCTCATCGGCCCCGAGCCTAGTCGCTGGCCCCTCGCGCACCGGGGCGAGTCGCCGCGCCCGATGCCGAGGTCAGAGCAGAGACTTCGCCGAGGCTCCCGCCCGCTTGGTCTCCCGCTTGGCGGCGCGCTTGGCGTGCTTGGCCTCGCGGCGTGCGGCCTTGGCGCTGTGCCTGACCCGCCAGGCGATGCCCGGCTTGCCCTCGGTGTCGACGCCGGCGAGCAGCAGGCCGCCGAGCATCGAGACGTTCTTGAAGAAGTGCACCTTCTGGTTGGCCTTCGCGTGGGGGTCGGTCTCCTCCCAGAAGCGGTGGCCGGCCAGCGTGGTGGGTACCAGGGTCAGGGCCAGCACGTTGGCCGAGAGCCGTGGTGCCTTCCCCGTGGCCAGCAGGAGGCCGCCGGCCACCTGGGCGACGGCGTTGGCCTTGACCAGCGTCTCGGTGTCGCTCGGCACGGGTACCTGCGGGACCGCCTTCTTCGCCGCGGGGACGACCTTGTCGTAGACCGGCTTGGCCCTCGGGGCCATCTTGTCCGCGTTCTTGAAGGCGTTGACGCCTCCGACCACGAACATCGAAGCGAGCATCGGGCGGGCGAGCAGTCGCACAACAGTCATGGGTCTTTCATACCCGTTGGCCCGTGGTTATGCATGCCAAGGGGTCGTCCGCGCCATGTGTGTCGTGGCGTGTCGGTGCCCTGTGCGAGGCTGAACGCATGTGCGGTCGATACGCCTCCAGCCGGAGCCCCGACGACCTCGTCGAGGAGTTCGAGGTGCAGCAGGTCGACGTGCGCGAGAAGCTCGAGGCCGACTACAACGTCGCGCCGACCAAGAGCGTCTACGCCGTGCTCTCGCGGCCGCCGAGCAAGGACCGCTCCGCCGCGCCAGTCCGTCGCCTCCGCACGCTGTCGTGGGGACTGGTTCCCTCGTGGGCGAAGGATCCCTCGATCGGCAACCGGATGATCAACGCCCGGGTGGAGACCGTCGCGGAGAAGCCGGCGTACCGCAAGGCGTTCGCAGGGCGTCGTTGCCTGCTGCCCGCCGACGGCTACTACGAGTGGTACGCCACCGACCAGAAGACCAAACGTGGCAAGCCGCTCAAGCAGCCGTTCTTCATCCGCCCGACCGACGGTTCGGTGCTCGCGATGGCGGGGCTGTACGAGATCTGGCGCGACCCGGAGCGCGACCGCGACGACGACCAGGCCTTCCGCTGGACGTGCACGGTGATCACGACCCGGGCGGAGGACTCCCTCGGACACATCCACGACCGGATGCCGATGCTCGTCGAGCCCCGCGACTACCAGACCTGGCTCGACCCGCGGGTCTCCGACCCGGCCGATCTCAGCGGGCTCCTGGTGCCGGCGGCACCTGGCCGGCTCGAGGCCTACCCCGTCTCCACGACGGTCAACGACGTCAAGAACAACGGCGCCGAACTGCTCGAACCCCTCGTGGCGGAGCCCGATGGTCCTGCATGATCTAGAAGTGTGACGACCACACGCGTGGTGCCTACGCCTCACGGCGACGCCCGGCTGCATGTCGACCGCTCGAAGCGACCGGTCGCCACACTCGTGCTCGGCCACGGCGCCGGCGGGGGAGTGACCGCCCGCGACCTCGCGGTGCTCGCGAAGGTGCTCCCCGCCCAGGGCGTGTCGGTGTTCCGGGTCGAGCAGCCCTGGCGGCTCGCGGGCCGCAAGATCGCCGCCTCGACGCGCATCCTCGACGAGTCCTGGCTGACCGTGGTCAACACGCTGCGGCCGCAGACCCCGCTGGTCGTGGGCGGACGTAGCGCCGGGGCGCGCGTGGCGTGTCGCACCGCCAGGCACCTTGGTGCCTCCGGCTGCCTGGCGCTGGCCTTCCCGCTGACACCGCCGAACAACCCGCACAACTCGCGCGTCGACGAGCTGACGGCCGCCGGCGTGTCCACGCTGGTGGTGCAGGGCGACCGGGACTCCTTCGGCACGCCCGAGGCGTTCCCGGCGACCGTCGACCTCGCGGTGATCCCGGGCGCCGACCACGGGTTCGCCACGCTCAAGCGCGCCGACCTCTCCCAGGAGGAGGCGCTGAGCGTGCTGGTCGAGGCCGTCCTGGAGTGGATCACCCGCGAGATCGCCTGACCGGCGGCGGGCGCCTCGCCCGAGTGAAGGACCGGGGATGACGGGGGCCGCCTGGGCGGCCGCCTGGGGGAATGACTGCGCGCTCAGCCGTGTTCTGGCAGGCATCAGCCCATGTCGGAGTCAGGAGGTCAGTAGCGTGCTGTGCACCCTGCCCGCGCGGGAGGAGGCCGTCGGCGCTGACCCCGGTGACCCTACCCGGGTAGGCTGGTCGGCGATGACCACGGATCCCGCGGCCGAGAGTCCGCAAGAGCGAGCGGAGCGCTTCGAGCGCGACGCACTGCCCTACCTTGACCAGCTGTACGGCGCGGCGCTGCGGATGACCCGCAACCCGCAGGACGCCGAGGACCTCGTGCAGGAGGCCTTCGCCAAGGCCTTCGCCGCGTTCCACCAGTTCAAGCCGGGCACCAACCTCAAGGCCTGGCTGTACCGGATTCTCACCAACACCTTCATCAACTCCTATCGCAAGAAGCAGCGCGAGCCACAACAGCAGATGACCGAGGAGGTCGAGGACTGGCAGCTCGCCCGGGCCGAGACACACACCTCCAGCGGCCTGAAGTCGGCCGAGGCCGAGGCGTTGGAGCGGCTTCCGGACAGCGACGTCAAGGACGCTCTGCAGCAGCTGCCCGAGGACTTCCGGATGGCGGTCTACCTCGCCGACGTCGAGGGGTTCGCGTACAAGGAGATCGCCGAGATCATGGAGACTCCGGTCGGCACCGTGATGTCGCGGCTGCACCGGGGTCGGCGCATGCTGCGTGACCTGCTCAGCGACTACGCCAGGGACCGCGGGATGGCGGCCGCAGGTGCGCGTGACAAGTCGGGAGATGGGTCATGAGCTGCGGACAGCCCCACGACAAGGACTGCGCGGAGGTCCTGGAGAACCTCTTCCTCTTCCTCGACCGCGAGATGGGCGACGCGAGCTACGCCGAGATCAAGCACCACCTCGACGAGTGCGCTCCGTGCCTGGCGAAGTACAACCTCGAGCAGGTGGTGAAGTCCCTGGTCGCCAGGTCATGCGTCGAGCCCGCTCCGCCGAGCCTGCGTGAGCGCGTGCTCCTGGAGATCCGTTCGGTGCACGTCGAGATCACCGACACCCGCACCGATCCCGGCTTCGGCCGCTGAGCCCGGCCGCACCCCGCACCCTCGTTCCACCCCCTCGAACGTGAACGACCCCGGCTGGTGCCAGCCGGGGTCGCTCTATGTCTGGGTCGCCGGGTCAGGCGTTGGGCCGCTTGCCGTGGTTGGCGGCGTTCTTCTTGCGGCCGCGGCGCTTGCGTCCTCGCTTGCTCATCGTGGCTCTCCTACTTCTCGTGTTTCTCGGGGGGTGCACTGCTCGCTGGGCCTCAGGTGCTCCCGGGGCGGCCGGTGCTGCTCGTGGCGATTCTCTCAGATGGCCCCAGAGCAGAAATGCCGTCGGCCCTGCGGACGTTGTTCGGGCCGATGACACACACCAAGATGCCTGTGACGGGAACCGCGGCCACGACGTCGTACACCGTACGCGAACGCGACACGGCCGAGACGCTGGGCAGCGGCGACCTGCCGGTGCTGGGCACGCCCCGGCTGGTCGCGTGGGCCGAGTACGCCACCAGGTCGGCGATCGCCGACGACCTCGACGACGCCAGCACGAGTGTCGGCACCCGGGTCGACATCGAGCACCTGCGGCCGAGCCCCGTGGACGCGGCGGTGAGCGTCCGTGCCGAGCTCACGGCGGTCGACGGCCGGTCGATGCGCTTCGACGTGAGCGCCGCACACGACGACGGCGGCGTGGTCGGCCAGGGTGAGGTCGTGCGCATGGTCGTCGACCGCGACCGGTTCCTGCCGACCTGATCAGATGCCGTGGGTGGCTCGGGGGTAGGCCGCCTCCGGGTCGGTGACGACGTTGAGCAGGTACGGCACTCCGGCATCGAAGGCGCGGTCGAGTGCCGGACCGATGTCACCGGGCTTGGTGACGGTCTCGCCGGCGCCGCCGAGTGCCCGGACCACGTCGTCGTACGGCGTCTCGCGGCCGAGGTCGGCGGCCACGTCGTAGCCGTACAGCATCTGCATCGGGCCCTTCTCCAACGCCCAGCAGGAGTTGTTGCCGACCACCATCACCACCGGCAGGTCGTGGCGCACCAGCGTGTCGACATCCATCAGCGACATCCCGGCGGCGCCGTCGCCGTACAGCACCACCACCTGTGACGAGGGTCGTGCGATCCTCGCGGCCATGGCTGCGCCCATACCGGCGCCCAGACAGCCGTACGGCCCCGGGTCGAGCCAGTTGCCGGGCCGGCGCGGCTCGACGTACTTGCCGGCGAAGGACACGAAGTCGCCACCGTCGCCGATCACCACGGCGTCGTCGGCCAGCCGCTGGTTGAGCTCGCCGTAGATGCGCGCCGGGTGCACCGGGTCGGACTCGCTGGTGAGCAGCTCGGTGTCGCGTGAGACGGCCGCGGCGACCGCGTCCTGCAGTTTCGCGGTCCAGGCCGACCAGTCCGGGCGCCGACGCGCGCGCTCCACCGCCGCCTGCACACCCTCGAGCGCATGGGTCAGGTCACCGGCGGCCGAGGCCGCCAGCTCGGCGTGCCCGGAGACCTGCGCGGTCGAGTCGGCGATGTGCACGACCTTCGCCGGCGCGGCGCCGTCCTTGCCGCCGAAGACGCCGTAGCCGAGGCGGAAGTCCAGCGGCGTGCCGACCACTACGACGAGGTCGGCCTGGCCGAACGCGGTGCTGCGAGCCTTGGTCACGAGCAGCGGGTGCCCGCCGGGGACGATGCCGCGGCCCATCCCGTTGGTGATCGCGGGCAGGCCGAGGTCCTCCACCAGCCGCAGGGCCGCGGTCTCGGCGCCGTCGGACCACACGTCGGTGCCGAGCACGAGGACCGGGCGCTCGGCGGCGGCGAGCAGGTCACCGATCGAGGAGAGGGCGTCGGGGTCGGGCCGGCCGCTCTGCATCTTCTGGTGGCCGGTCGGCCGGGACACCTCGGCCCGGTCGAAGAACTGGTCCATCGGGACGTCGAGGAACGTCGGGCCCCGGTGCGGGGAGCCGGCGGCGACGAACGCGTCGTCGACCCGGTCGGCGATGTCGCCGACCTGGTGCACGGTGTCGGAGAGCTTCGAGATCGTGGACAGGATCGGCGGGTGGTCGAGCTCTTGGAGCGACCCGGTGCCCCAGCGCCCCGCCGGTGCACGTCCGCCGACCACGACCATCGGCGACCCCGCGAAGTGCGCCTGCGCGATCGGGCTCACCCCGTTGGTGACACCCGGCCCGGCCGTGAGCACGGCGAGGCCGGGAGTGCGGGTGAGCTTGCCGGTGGCCTCGGCCGCGAACACCGCCGT
>DATMEB010000144.1:0-12023 GCA_035557095.1 Nocardioidaceae bacterium
GCAGGTCCGGTCGCAGTGGCATCAGCGCCGCAAGTGTGTGCTCGATCGCCGCGGGCTGCTCGGCGATCTCGCGAGCCATCATGCTCGTGCCCGCCGCACGGGTCTCCGAACTCATCTGGCGGCCCCGGTCGCGGCCGGGCGCGGCTCTGCCGGCCGCGACCACACCTGCGTGCCGCCGACCCAGGTCGCCCGTGCACGCAGGTCGTCGCCCAGCCACACCAGGTCTGCGGACGCACCGACACCGATCACGCCGAGGCCGTCGTGGCCGACGGCCGCTGCCGGCACACGCGTGGCCGCCTCGACCGCCGTGACCAGGTCGACGCCGCAGCGGTGCACGGCGTTGGCGACCGCCTCGTCCATGCGCGCGGCGGACCCGGCGATGGTGCCGTCGGCTCGGCGAGGGGGCTCGCCCGGGTGTACGTCGAGCCGCTCGCCGCCGAGCTCGTACTCGCCCTCGGGCATGCCCATCGCCGCGACCGCGTCGGTCACCAGCGCCACCCGTCCCGGTCGGCAGCGGAACGCGATCTGCACCGCGGTCGCGGCCACGTGGTGCAGGTCGACGATCAGCCCGCAGGTCAGCCGGTCGTCGGTGAGACCGGCGCCGACCGTGCCGGGGTCGCGGTGCCGCAGCGGCCGCTGGGCGTTGTAGAGGTGGGTGACCAGCGTGGCACCGGCATCGGCGGCCGCCCGTACGATCGCCTCGTCGGCGTCGGTGTGCCCGACTGCGACGCGGACGCCGGCCGCTGTCAGGCGCCTGATCGCGTCGAGCGCGCCGCTGCGCTCCGGCGCCAGCGTGACGTAGGTCAGCGCGTCGCCGCCGGCCTCGAGGAGCAGGTCGACGTGCTCGGTTCGCGGGTCGCAGAGCAGGTCGGCGCGATGTGCGCCCCGCCGCGACTCGGCCAGGAACGGCCCCTCCAGGTGTATGCCGAGGACGCGCGCCGCGTCCGGTGCCGCCGCGAGGGCCGACCGGCGGGCGCGGTAGCCCTCCAGCCCGGCCGCGAGGTCGGACAGGGGCGCGGTGATGAAGGTCGGCACGAACGCGGTGGCACCGGTGCTCGGCAGCCGCCGGGCGACGTCGAGCCAGTCGTCGTCATCGCCGGAGGCGAAGTCGACCCCGAACGCGCCGTTGATCTGCATGTCGACCAGTCCGGGTGCCAGCACTCCCTCGGTCAGCACCTCGACGTCGTCGGCCGCCTCCCACACCCGCGACGGCGGCTCGCCCTCGCCGTACTCCCGCACGGTCTCGTCGGCCAGCAGCCAGCCGGGCGCGAGCTGCCGCCCGTCGGCGACGAGGCGGGGCGCGGTGAGCAGGTGCACGGCGTCCTCCTCGCTCGCTTGACACGCGCTGCGGCGTAGGTCATTCTCCTGAATCGAACTGGACCGTACCAGTCCGGTCCTGCACTGTCGAGCAGGTCTACACCGTCACACCGGGCGCCCCAGGGACCCAGTCGAGGAGACGATCGCAGCCATGGCCACCACCGCGCGCCGGCGTGCCCGTCCGCTGGTCGACGGCCCGGTGCCCAAGCACGTGCAGCTGCGCGAGATCCTCGAGACCGCCGCCCGCGACGAGCTCGCGGCGGACGCGCCGATCGGCTCGGAGCGTGCGCTGATGTCGCGGTACGCCGTCAGCCGGGCGACGGTCCGCGAGGCGATCGGCCAGCTGGTCAGGGACGGCGTGCTGTACCGCGTGCACGGCAAGGGCACGTTCGTCGCCGCGGCGCGGGTCGACTCGCAGCTGCATCTCGCGTCGTTCACCGAGGAGATGCGTCGCCGCGGGCTGGAGCACACGACGCGGGTCGTCGACGTCGCGCTGACCTCGCCGTCGAAGCGGGCCGCGGCCGCGCTCGGGCTGGGGCGCAGCGACCGGGTCTGGCGGCTGGAGCGGCTGCGGATCGCGGCCGGTGAGCCGATGGCGCTGGAGCTCGGCTGGTTCCCGGAACGGCTGCTGCCCGGGCTCGACGACCACGACCTGAGCGCGTCGATCTACACCCTGTTCGCGCAGTCCTACGACCTCGTCGTCGACTCGGCGCAGCAGTCGGTGTGGGCCGAGTCCGCCGACGCCCGCCAGGCCGAGCTGCTCGGCGTCGCCGGAGGTGCGCCGCTGCTCGCGTTCCGCCGTACGTCGTCGGCCGGGTACGTGGCCGTCGAGCACAACCTGTCCTGGTACCGGGGCGACCGCTACCAGGTGCACATGTCGCTGGACCGGGGTCAACGTCTGGACCAGTCCCTCGCCCAAGGAGGAAGACGACCATGAGTTCCACCGCAGAGACCGCCGAGAGCGGCCGCAACATCAAGGGGCTCGCCGCCGCCCAACGACTGGGCCGAAGCCTGCTCCTGCCGATCGCGTCCCTGCCGGTCGCGGCGCTGTTGGCGCGTCTGGGTGCAGACGACATCCTCGGTCCCGACGGGCTCGGGTGGGACGAGGTCGCTGCCGTGATCGGCGCGGCGGGCAACACGCTTTTCGAGAACCTGGGCTTCCTGTTCGCGGTCGGTGTGGCGATCGGCTGGGCTCGCCGGGCCGATGGCTCCACCGCTCTGGCCGCCGTGGTGGGGTACCTCGTCTTCACCGCGGTCGGTGAAGCGATGTCGCCGTTCGTACTGCCTGAGGGCAGCGATCCCATCGACTACGGGGTGTTCGGCGGAATCCTCATCGGCCTGACATCCGGGATCCTCTGGCAGCGCTACTACCGGATCAAGCTGCCTCCGTACCTGGCCTTCTTCGGGGGGCGCCGGTTCGTCCCGATGGTCACCGCGTTCGTCGCGTTGATCTGGGCGGTCCTGACCGCCTTCGTCTACCCGGCGTTCGACGCCGGTCTGACGAACCTGGGCGAATGGGTGACCGAGAACAGTGTCCTCGGCGGTTTCGTCTACGGCACCGCGAACCGGCTGCTCATCCCGCTGGGTCTGCACCACATCCTGAACAACATCCCGTGGTTCCAGCTCGGCTCCTACCAGCCGCCGGGCGGCGGTGCCGCTGTCCATGGAGACATCGCCCGCTTCATCGCCGGAGACGACAGCGCCGGTGCGTTCATGACCGGTTTCTTCCCGATCATGATGTTCGCGCTGCCGGCGGCCGCGCTGGCGATCGCGCACGAGGCCAAGCCGTCGCAGCGCAAGGTCGTGGGTGGCCTGATGATCACGGCCGCGCTGACGTCGTTCATCACCGGGGTGACGGAGCCACTGGAGTTCGCGTTCCTGTTCGTGGCGTGGCCGCTCTACGTCATCCACGCCGTGCTCACGGGGACGTCGCTGGCATTGGTCAATGCACTGGGTATCCGCGACGGGTTCGGGTTCTCCGCCGGGGCAATCGACTACGCGCTCAACTTCAACATCGCCGAGAAGCCTCTGTGGCTGATCCCGATCGGGCTGGCGTATGCGGCGGTCTACTACGTGCTGTTCCGGTTCGTGATCCGCAAGTGGAACCTGCGAACACCCGGCCGGGAGGAGGACGCCGACGGCGAGGCCGACGTCGAACCCGCCACGTCGCAACCGCGCACCAGCGGGCCCGCGCCCGGCCCCGAAGCCGGGTAGCGCCGATCGTCAGGCCGACGGGTGCCTACGGCCGGCGCTCCGTGGCACGAGAGGATGGGCCCATGACGCACGACAACCTGCTGGGCGGCCCGCCCGAGACGCTGCTTCCGGTCGATCCCGCCGCCGAGCGCATCGACAAGGGTGACGACGCCACCGACGTCGCCCGCGGCCATCCGGAGTCGAGCCTGGCGTGGGCAGTGCTCGCCGAGCAGGCGCTGGCCGGCGGCCGCGACGTCGAGAGCTACGCGTACGCCCGGACCGGATACCACCGCGGCCTCGACGCGTTGCGGCGCAATGGGTGGAAGGGTCACGGACCGGTGCCGTGGTCGCACGAACCCAACCGTGGCTTCCTGCGCGCACTCGCCGCGCTGGCGCGGGCGTCGGCTGCCATCGGCGACACCGTGGAGCAGGACCGGTGCACGACGTTCCTGCGTGACTCCAGCGCCGAGGCGGCCGACGTACTCATGCGCTGACTCGTCGGCAGCCCGCGCACGCGGACGAGAGGCGCCCCCCGAACGCCACAACGCGACGCCGAAACCGTCCCCTGCTGCGGTTTCGACGCCGCGTCGGCGTTGCTCACCATGATGCATGCAATCCGCAGGCGCCAGACAGCAAATTATGAACTTCGCCCCGGCCCCAGGGCGTCTTGGTAGACGGCATGGCCTGCTGCGCGCCGCCCCACGGGCGCCTCGCTGCGTTGCAGCCGCTCGGCGTACAACCCCGGTATGCCTGCGCGCCTGCGCTTTGCGAGGAATCCCGTGGATGCGACGCTCGCGACGGCCGACCGTTTACCAACACGGCCGGGACCCGCCCGGCGGTACGACCTGGTCAGCGCGCCGGGAGCGCCATCTCGAACGACGCCGGCTCCACGTGCCACTCGTGGTTGACCTCGGGTCCGTAGATCTCCCCGTCGGCGTTGCAGTAGAAGTCCTGGCCGCTGATCGAGATCCGGCTCGCCCGCGCCGTCACGACGTCGGCCCGTTCGTCGTGCGAGCCGGTGGCCAGGCGCGCGGTGTAGCCGATCTTCGCCCACGGGGTGGTCGCGAACGACACCACCACGTCGGCCTTGCCGTCCTCGACGGAGGCGTCGGGCGCGAGCTCACTGCCACCGCCGACGTTGGAGCCGTTGCCGATCGCGACCTGGATCAGCGGCCGGTCCAGGTCGGCCAGCACCTCGCCGTCGGCCACCACGCGCAGCCGGATCCCGTGATGGGTGAACCCGGCGATCAGCGCGCCGACGGGGTACCCCAGCCGGCCCATCCACCGCTTCCACGAGCTGGCCTGGCGGCCGGCCTCCGCACCGATGCCGAAGTGCACCGCGTTGACGACCACCTGGCCGGCGCAGTTCACCAGCAGGTCCACCGGGCGTACCTCGCCCTCGACGGCCACCTCGGCCGCCTCGACGACGTCGAGCGGGATCCCCGTGCCGCGGGCGAAGTCGTTGCCGGTGCCGAGCGGGATCAGCGCCAGCGCACCCTTGGTCAGCTCGTTGCGCCGGTGCAGCGCGGCCACGACCGCGTGCATGCTGCCGTCGCCGCCGGCGACCACGATCCGGCGCCCGCCACGGCGCTGGAGGACGCCGTCGAGCTCGCCTGGGTTCGAGGTGCGCGCGACCTCCACGTCGGTGTACTTGCGCAGCACTGCGAGCGCATCGTCGAGGGGGTCGGCGTCGGTGCTGCCGGCTTCAGCGTTGGTGATCAGCAGCACGGGGTCCACAGGCAGTGAGCCTACTCGTGGTCGATCGGCTATCGTTTAGCCGCAGGAGCCCCGGGTGCTGTTGCGCATTGCCGGGGCCTTGTTGTGTGGCGCGGTGCCCTCTGAAGGCTCCGTGGACATGGCGTCGAGAGGAAGGCTGCGAGATGCCCGCCATCGTGCTGGTCGGCGCCCAGTGGGGCGACGAGGGCAAGGGCAAGGCCACCGACGCACTCGGTGCCCACGTCGACTACGTCGTGAAGTTCAACGGCGGCAACAACGCCGGCCACACCGTGGTCGTGGGCGGAGAGAAGTACGCCCTGCACTTGCTGCCGTCGGGCATCCTGACGCCCGGCTGCATCCCGGTGATCAGCAACGGTGTGGTCATCGACCTGTCCGTGCTGTTCGACGAGATCGAGGGCCTGACCGCCCGCGGCGTCGACTGCTCGACATTGCTGGTGTCGTCCAACGCGCACCTGATCGCGTCCTACCACCGCACCGTCGACAAGGTGACCGAGCGGTTCCTCGGCAAGCGCCGCATCGGCACGACCGGCCGCGGCATCGGTCCGGCGTACGCCGACAAGATCAACCGCGTCGGTGTGCGCGTGCAGGACCTGTTCGACGAGAACATCCTGCGGCAGAAGGTCGAGGGCGCGCTGGAGCAGAAGAACCACCTGCTCGCCAAGGTCTACAACCGCCGCAAGATCGCCGTCGAGGAGGTCGTCGAGGAGCTGCTGTCGTACACCGACCGACTCCGCCCCCTGGTCCGCGACACCAGCCTCGAGCTGTCACGGGCGCTCGACCGCGGCGACATGGTGCTGTTCGAGGCGGGCCAGGCCACGATGCTCGACGTCGACCACGGCACCTACCCGTTCGTGACCTCGTCGAGTGCGACCGCGGCCGGTGCGTGCACCGGCTCGGGCGTCCCGCCCAACCGGGTGGACCGGGTCCTGGCGGTCGTCAAGGCCTATACCACCCGCGTGGGCGAGGGTCCGTTCCCGACCGAGCTGACCGACGAGGCCGGTGACCGGCTGCGCGAGGCCGGCGGGGAGTTCGGCACCACGACGGGCCGGCCTCGGCGCTGCGGCTGGTACGACGCCCCGATCTCGCGCTACGCCGCCCGGATCAACGGAGTCACCGACTTCGTGCTCACCAAGCTCGACGTGCTCACCGGCCTCGAGCGCATCCCGGTCTGCGTCGCCTACGACATCGACGGCGTGCGCCACGACGAGCTGCCGATGACGCAGTCGGAGTTCCACCACGCCCGCCCGGTCTACGAGCACCTCGACGGCTGGCAGGAGGACATCAGCGGCTGCCGCACGCTCGACGACCTGCCCAAGGCCGCCCAGGTCTACGTCAAGGCGCTGGAGGAGATGGCCGGCAAGCCCATCTCCGCGATCGGGGTCGGACCGGGTCGCGAGCAGACCGTGGTCGTCCGCGACCTGGTGTGACCGGCGCCCCACCCTCGTCCGGCGGTCGTTAGGCTCACGCCCGTGAAGGCCCTCGTGATCGGTACCGGTGGGCGCGAGCACGCCCTGGTGCTTGCGCTGTCGCGTGACCCCGAGGTCGACGAGGTGCATGCCGCGCCGGGCAACCCCGGCATCGGCACCGCCGCCACCCTGCACGACGTCGACCCGTGCGACGGCCCGGCGGTGGCCGGTCTGGCCGAACGGCTCGACGTCGACCTGGTCGTGATCGGCCCGGAGGCGCCGCTGGTCGCCGGCGTGGCCGACGCCGTACGCGCACGCGGTGTGGCCTGCTTCGGCCCGAGCCGGGAGGCGGCACAGCTGGAGGGGTCCAAGGCGTTCGCCAAGCACGTGATGGCCGCCGCCGAGGTGCCCACCGCGATGGCTCGGGTGTGCGAGTCGGCCGAGGAGGCGGCCGAGGCGCTCGACGCGTTCGGCGCGCCGTACGTCGTCAAGGACGACGGCCTGGCCGCCGGCAAGGGAGTCGTGGTCACCGACGACCGTCAGGTCGCGCTCGAGCACGCGGCCGGCTGCGACCGGGTGGTGATCGAGGAGTTCCTCGACGGGCCGGAGGTGTCGCTGTTCGCGGTGACCGACGGCGAGAGCATCATCCCGCTGCAGCCGGCGCAGGACTTCAAGCGGGCGCACGACGGCGACGCCGGACCCAACACCGGGGGCATGGGGGCCTACACCCCGCTGCCCTGGGCACCGCCCGCCCTGGTCGAGGACGTCTGCCGACGGGTGCTGCAGCCGACCGTCGACGAGATGCGCCGGCGCGGTACGCCGTTCCAGGGCCTGCTCTACGCCGGCCTCGCGCTCACCACCCGGGGAGTCCGGGTGGTGGAGTTCAACGCCCGCTTCGGCGACCCCGAGACGCAGCCGCTGATGGCACTGCTGCGCTCGTCGCTGTTCCGGCTCCTGCACGCCGCAGCGACCGGCCGGCTCGGCGAGATCGAGCCGCCGCGCTGGCACTCCGGAGCAGCCGTGGCCGTAGTGATGGCTGCCGAGGGTTACCCCGGCTCCCCCCGCAAGGGAGACCCGATCAGCGGGCTCGAGGCGGTCGCCGAGATGGACGGCGTCGACGTCATCGAGGCGGGCACCGCCCGCGACGGCGACAGCCTCATCACCGCCGGTGGCCGGGTCCTGGCGGTCACCGCCGTCGGCGACGACCTGATGAACGCCCGGCAGCGTGCCTACCGGGGCGTCACCGCGATCTCGTTCGGCGGCGCGCAGTACCGCACCGACATCGCGGCCGATGCGGCGGTCGAGGCCGCGCAGCTGTCCCGGTGACCCCTTAACTCTCGCGGTGACGGCGCGCAGCGGTTAGGCTCGCTGCGGCGAGTCCGGCGTGTCGGGTTCTAGCCGGGGGGAGGGGCAATGTCTGCTTCGGCATTGCAGCCACTGCGTGTCGAGCAGGTCGTCACCTACCTTCGCGTCTTCGGCCTGGTCGCGGGGGTACCGACGATCCTGCTCGCCACGTTCCCCGGCGAGGAACGTCAGCAGCTGATCTGGGGCATCCAGGGTGTTCTGCTGGCCGGGACCATCGCGCTCGTGGTCTGGCGGCACAACATGCGTCCCGGTGACGAGCGCGCGGTCCTGGTTGCCGGCTTCGTGCTGAACGCCGTGGTCATCGCCGGCTACGTGCTCGCGTTCTCCCACCTTCAGCCCAACATCGCCTGGGCGATGGTGTTCACGCTGATCGCTGACGCTGCACTGCGCTTCGGCGTACGCGGCGCTGTGGTCGGATGGGTGCTGTCCGCGCTGCTGTTCACCTTGCAGGCCCAGGAGCACGAGGCCGTGACCGGCGTCGGCACGCCCCCGGTCGCCTACCTGTACGTGCTCGCCTCACTGGCCGGAGCCGCCGGCATCCTCGCGGTCTTCACGGTCACCCTCGAGCGGCAGGCCCACATGGCCCAGCAGCAGGCGCTCGCGCTGTCGGACGCCAACCGGGTCCGGGAGCGCCTGCTCGCGATGTCCTCGCACGAGTTCCGCGGCTCGCTGGCGGCGATGATGCTGGCCGCCGACACCGTCCGTGCCAACCTCGACCGGCTCGGCAAGGAGCGCTCGGACAAGCTGCTCGCCGAGGTGGACCGCCACGGCATCCATCTCAGCCGGCTGGTCGACGACCTGTTCGCGGTGGCCCAGGCGCAGAACGACTCGATCCAGGTGCGCCGGCGCTGGGACGACCTGCAGTCATCGGTCCATGTCGCGCTCGCCGCGGCCAACCGGCACCGCGACGGCCACATGCTCACGGTGGCGGTCGAGCCGATCTCGTGCGAGATCGACCACGAGCGCTTCCAGCAGGTCGTGCGCAACCTGGTCGAGAACGCCTACAAGTACGCCCCGAACGGGAGCCGCGTGGTCGTGATCGCCTCCCATCGGGGCGAACACGTCGAGCTGCGGGTGGGCGACGAGGGACCCGGCATCCCCGCCACGGACCGGGAGCGCATCTTCGAGCCGTTCAGCCGCCGCCGCGGCGCGGCCAGCCACAGCGACAGTGCCGGGCTGGGCCTGTACGTCGTCCAGCAGATCGTGGCCGCGATGGACGGCGTCCTGGAGCTGCGCACCTCCTCGGAGGGCACCGAGTTCGTGGTGCTGCTGCCGGCCGGGGTGTCGACCTCGTTGCGGACAGTCACCGACCAAGCAGACGAGCGCGGAACGCGGAACAATGGCAGGGACACGTCGCGGCCAGGGGGCGCGGTGCGACGCTGACCAGGCGGGGTGCGAGCCCCGACGTGCGGGGAGGGATACCGGACTTGGCCGAATTCATGGGGGGCTCCGAGAGCGCCGGGACCGAGCGGACGATCTCGGCGATACGAGGTGTGGGACTGCTCGTCGCCGTGGTCGCGGTGGCGCTGGCGCCGAACTACCCGAACGGGTGGGTGCAGCTCGCTGCCTGGGGCATCGTGGTCGTGTTCGCGCTCGGCACCCTGGCCATCTGGCTGGTCAGCCGGCGCGACCCCGACCGCGACCGGCAGGCGCAGTTGAAGTTCCTGGCGCTGGTCTTCGACGTGGTGATCGTGGCCGCGTTCGTGATGGTGTTCGCCTTCGAGAACCCGAACGTCACCTGGGCGCTGCTGATCGTGTTACCGATCGACGGGGCCGTGCGCTACGGATGGCGAGGCGCCGTGGTGGTCGCGCTGGTCAGCGAGGTGCTCTTCGTCGTGCACAGCGTCATTCGGAACGCGATGCTCGGCGAGTCGACGAGCGCCTCGGCGCACTTCCTCGTCGTGGCGATGCTCGCCCTCGTCGGCGGGGTCAACGGGCTGCTGGTCGAGGTCTGGCAGCAGCAGAGCATGCAGTACCGCGAGCAGGCCGCCGCGCTCGACCGCGCACACCGGATCCGCGACAGGTTGATGGCGGTGACCTCGCACGAGATTCGTGGCTCGCTAGCCGCGATCGGCACCTCCGCGCAGGTGCTGCAGGAACAGCGGCACCGGCTGAGTGAGGAGCGCGTCGACCGCATGCTCGGCGCGACCCGCCGCCAGGCGGAGCACCTGCTGGTCGTCGTCGACGATCTGTTGGTCACCGGTCGCGGCGACGAGCAGGGCCTCGACCTCGTCCCGGCCTGGGGCGACCTGGAGAGCACGGTGACGCTGGCGGTCTCGTCGGCCCAGCGCTCGCGCGACGACCACCTGGTCGACGTCGAGGGCGTCGACGCGATCTGGTGCGAGCTGGACCACCAGCGCGTGCAGCAGGTGGTGCGCAACCTGGTCGAGAACGCGTTCAAGTACTCCCCGGCCGGGTCGATCGTCACCGTGACCACCCGCCGGGTACCGACCGGCGTCGAGCTCACGGTCGCCGACCAGGGCAGCGGGATCGACGCGGAGAAGCAGGCGGAGCTGTTCCATCCGTTCCGCCGCGGCGAGAACGTGGGGTCCACCAAGGGCGTCGGGCTCGGCCTGTACGTCGTGAGCCGGATCGTGTCCGCGGCGTCGGGCACGATCGCTGTCGACTCAGTACAGCCTGCGCCCGGCGGCACCAGGTTCGTGGTCACCCTGCCCTGCTCGACCGAGCCCGTCGGCACCGACCTCGCGGGGGTCCAGCGGCATACGGGAGAATGAGGTACGTGGCCGACGCATACCGGATCCCCGACGTCCTCGCCCACCGCTACGCCTCCGAGGAGCTCGCCCGCATCTGGTCGCCCGAGCACAAGGTGGTGCTCGAACGGCAGTTGTGGGTCGCCGTCCTCAGAGCGCAGCGCGACCTCGGTGTCGAGGTTCCCGACGGGGTCGTCGAGGCGTACGAGAAGGTCGTCGACGACGTCGACCTCGACTCGATCGCCGAGCGCGAGCGGGTGACGCGCCACGACGTGAAGGCGCGGATCGAGGAGTTCGCGGCGCTCGCCGGGCACGAGCACATCCACAAGGGCATGACCAGCCGCGACCTGACCGAGAACGTCGAGCAGCTCCAGGTCCGCCAGTCCCTCGGGCTGATCCGCGACCGCGCCGTCGCGGCCGCCGCCCGGCTGGCCCGGCTCGCCGCCGAGCACGAGACCACCGTGATGGCCGGGCGCTCCCACAACGTCGCGGCCCAGGCCACCACGCTCGGGAAGCGTTTCGCCACGATCGCCGACGAGCTGCTGATCGCCGTCGAACGGGTCGAGGAGCTGCTGGCGCGCTACCCGCTGCGCGGCATCAAGGGCCCGATGGGCACCTCGCAGGACATGCTCGACCTGCTCGAGGGCGACGCCGACCGGCTCGCCGAGCTCGAGCGGCGGGTCGCGAGCCATCTCGGGTTCGACCGCGTCCTCACCAGCGTCGGGCAGGTCTACCCGCGCAGCCTCGACTTCGACGTCCTGTCCGCCGTCGTCCAGCTGGTCGCGGCGCCATCCAACCTGGCCACGACGATCCGGTTGATGGCCGGCCACGAGCTCGTCACCGAGGGCTTCGCCGAGGGCCAGGTCGGGTCGAGCGCGATGCCGCACAAGATGAACACCCGCTCGTGCGAGCGCGTGAACGGGCTCGCGGTCATCACGCGCGGCTACCTCTCGATGGTCGGCGAGCTCGCTGGCGACCAGTGGAACGAGGGTGACGTGTCCTGCTCGGTGGTCCGTCGGGTGGCGCTCCCCGACGCCTTCTTCGCCGCCGACGGGCTCTTCCAGACCTTCCTCACCGTGCTCGACGAGTTCGGCGCCTTCCCCGCCGTGATCCAGCGCGAGCTCGACCGGTACCTGCCCTTCCTCGCGACCACCAAGGTCCTGATGGCCGCCGTACGCCGAGGGGTCGGCCGCGAGGCCGGGCACGAGGCCATCAAGCAGGCGGCCGTCGGCACCGCCCTCGCGATGCGCCAGGGCCAGTCCGCCAACGATGTCTTCGACCGGCTCGCCGCCGA
>DATMEB010000145.1:0-9957 GCA_035557095.1 Nocardioidaceae bacterium
TCAACACCACCGACCCCGAGCAGTTCGAGAAGCTGCTCGCCGCGGCGGAGAAGTCGGCCTCGGCCTCGGGTCGCGAGACGCCGCTGCCCGTGCTCCCCTGACCCAGTCCTTGGCCCCAGTCCTTGGCCCCAGTCCTTGGCCCCAGTCCTTGGCCCCAGTCCTTCGCGCCGAGATTGCGCCAATGGCCCGGGCACTGCCTGAGCCTGCTGCTGCAGCGGGGGCCATTCGCGCAATCTCGGCGCAAGAGCGGGGTGCTCTACGTCCGGGTGGGGGAGTACGCCACGGCCAGCCGTGCCAGCGCGACCGCGCCGACCAGCAGGCCGAAGTCGCGCAACGCGACGTCGTAGAAGCCCGGGATCGTCAGCAGGTTCACGATGATGCCGAACAGCCACGCGGCCACCAGCCAGCCACCGAAGCGCGGTGCGAGTGCGACCACGACCCCGGCGATGATCTCGACCACGCCCACGACGTACATCGCGGTCTGCGGGCTGCCCGGCGCGAGACCGTCGACCCAGGGGGCGAGATAGGTGGGCCAGTCGACGAGCAGGTTCGTGAACTTGTCCAGCCCGAACAGAATCGGCGCGACGGTGAACACGGTCCGCAGCGCGACGAAGGCCTGGTAGGCCGGGTCGGTCAGGGTGGCCGTTCGGGCCGGCCTGGTCTGGGTTGCCATCGGGAGACTCCTCTCTAAAGACAATGTAACTTGACGTTAGAAAGCCTTCGGGGTTTCTGTCAAGAGAGATTGGTTTTAGAATCGGGACATGGCAGCGCCCCAGGAGCCCCAGGACCTCGAGGTCACCGCAGTCGCCGCGCTCGACGAGCCGACCCGGCGGCGGCTGTACGACCACGTCGCGCGCCAGCCGGGTCCGGTCGGCCGCGACGAGGCCGCCGCCGCCGTGGACGTGCCCCGCTCGACCGCGGCGTTCCATCTCGACCGGCTGGCCGACGAGGGCCTGCTCGACGTGGTCTACGAACGCCGCACCGGCAGGAGCGGACCCGGCGCGGGCCGGCCCTCGAAGCTGTACCGGCGCTCCGAGCGTGAGGTCTCGGTGTCCCTGCCGGGCCGTCGCTACGACCTGGCCGGGCAGCTGCTCGCGGCCGCGCTCGAGGAGGCCGAGGGCACCGGCTCGCCACCTCGCGACGTACTCGAACGACACGCCAGGGAGGCCGGCCAGGAGATCGGCGCGGACGCGGCAGCCGCCGCCGCGGATGCCGCCGAAGGTGCCGCCGGCCGGGAGAACCTCGAACGCGCCCTGCTCACGGCACTGGAGTCGCGGGGCTACGAGCCACGCCTCGACGGCACGGACGTCGTCCTGGCCAACTGCCCGTTCCACGCCCTGGCCGAGCGGCACACCGACCTCGTGTGCGGCATGAACCTGCACCTGCTCGACGGAGTGCTCGAGGCGCTCCTGGACGCGGTGCCGGCCGACGCGGACCGCCCCCCGCTGCGCTCCCGGCTCGATCCCGGGGCCGGTCGCTGCTGCGTGGTCATCGCCGCGGACGCGGCATCGGGCTGAGCGTGACTCAGCGGCCCATCCGCGCCATCCGGGCGACGATGCGGCGGGGCGCCAGGCGGCTGACGCGCGCCAGCACGGCGTAGCGCTTGCTGGGGATGGAGATCGCCTTGCCGGCGGCCAGGTCGCGCATCGCCTGTGCCACGAGCGACTCGGCGTCGAGCCACATCCATCGCGGGACGCTGCTCATGTCCATGTCCCCGCGGGTGTGGAACTCCGTGCGCACGAAACCCGGGCACAGTGCGGTCGCCTTGATCCCCTTGGTCCGGTAGGTGAGGTTGAGCCACTCGGTGAAGCTCGTGACCCACGCCTTGTGCGCGCCGTACGTGCCTCGCGGCAGGAACCCCGCGACGCTGGAGACGTTGAGGATCTCGCCGCTCCCGCGGGGCAGCATCGCCTGCACCGCCGCGTGGCTGAGGCGCAGCGGCGCACGCACGAGTACGTCGAGACTGCGCTGCTCCTCCTCGACCGACGTGTCCTGGAACCAGCGCGCGATGCCGTACCCGGCGTTGTTGACCACGGCCTCGACCGGGCGCTCCGCGTCGGCGATCCGGGCCTCGACCCTGGCCACGTCGTCGAGGTCGGCCAGGTCGGCCGGGAACACCTCGCACTCGACGCCGTACGCCGCGCCCACCTCGTCGGCGACCCGCTCGAGCCGTTCGGCGTCACGCGACACCAGCACCAGGTCGGACCCGCGGCCGGCGTACGCGTCGGCGAAGGCGCGGCCGATCCCTGCCGTGGGGCCTGTGATGAGCGCTGTCGGCATGGTGGGAGCATAAGCGGCGTGACGACGACCATCGCGATCGCCAACCAGAAGGGTGGCGTCGCCAAGACGACCACCGTGGCCTCGCTCGGCGCCGCACTGACCGAGCTGGACCAGCGCGTCCTTCTGGTCGACCTCGACCCGCAGGCGTGCCTGACGTTCTCGCTGGGCATCGACCCCGAGGACCTGAAGACGTCCGTGCACGACGTGCTGCTCGGCAACGGCGACGCCGCCGGCGTGATCCTCAAGACCGACGACGGGCCCGACCTGCTGCCCGCGACGATCGAGCTCGCCGGTGCGGAGGCGGCTTTGCTCACGCGCACCGGCCGCGAGCACGCGTTGCGCGTCGCGCTCGAGCCGCTGAACGACGCCTACGACTGGGTGCTGCTGGACTGCCCGCCGTCGCTCGGGGTCCTCACCGTCGGCGCGCTCTCGGCCGCCGACTCGGTGCTCATCCCGCTGCAGTGCGAGACGCTGTCGCACCGCGGGGTCGGCCAGCTGCTCGACACCGTGCACGACGTCCGTCGGTTCACCAACCGCGGCCTGGCGGTGCTGGGTGTGCTGCCGACGCTGTACGACGGCCGCACCACCCATGCGCGCAAGGTGCTCGACACGATCTCGGACGCCTACGACCTCGATGTGCTGCAGCCGCCGATCCCGAAGACCATCCGGTTCGCCGAGGCACCGGCCGCGGGTCGGTCGATCCTCGGCACCGCGCGGGGCCACCGCGGCGCAGAGGCCTACCGTGAGCTGGCCGCGAACCTGTCCGCGAACCTGTCGGGGCGCGGCAACAGCGTCGCCGGCGCATGAACCCTGCGGGGTGTCAGGTCGGTGCGCCTTGGATCTGCGCCTAGGATGAGTCGGTGATGTCGCACGCGCCCCGGATCGTGCTGAGCCTTATCGCCGCAGTGACGCTAGTGCTGACGGCGGGAGGCGCGCTCGGCGTCTGGCAGACCGGTGCTCCGGCAGCGCGCTGGGACGACCCGGCGGCCGCAGCGGTGCGGCCGGCCGCGGCCAAGGTCACCTCCCGCGACATGGAGGGCCCCAGCGGCGACCTCCACCGCCCGGCTCCGTCGACGACGACCGGGGACGACGCCCCATCCGCACCCGCGCCGGTGACCCGGAACCGGCCTCGCGGAGAGGACGCCGAGCCCGCCGTCGCCGCGCTCCCCGTCAGCTCCGGCAACGGCAAGCGCGCCGTCTTCGACATGAGCGAGCAGCGGGTCTGGCTGGTCGACGACAAGGACCAGGTACGCCGTACCTACCTGGTGTCCGGCTCCCGCATGGGCAACCTCGGACCCGGCCGCTACAAGGTGTTCTCGCGGTCGGCGCAGGCCGTGAGCTACACCTACGAGGAGACGATGCGGTACATGGTGCGGTTCGCCCATGGCCAGCGGGCCGCGATCGGGTTCCACGACATCCCGCAGAACCAGAGCGGTCGCCCTGTGCAGAAGCGATCACAGCTCGGCAAGGCGCTGTCGGCGGGGTGCATCCGCCAGGCGCGTCCGGACGCACGCGCCCTGTGGCGGTTCGCCCCCATCGGCACCAGCGTCGTCGTGGTCCGCTGACGGGCCCGGGGGCTCGGTTCAGCCGTTCGAGGAGCCGCCGGTGCTGCCGGCACCGCCGCCTCCGCCACCACGCCGCCGACGGCGGTTGCGGTTGCGTGCGCGCCCCGACCCCGCAGCAGCCTCGCGCGTCCCGGTGCCGGCGTCGGAACCCTGCTCCGCGGCCCTCTCCGCCGGGCGCGCGTCGTCGACCCGCTGCCCGCCGCGGGTGCGGGTGCGTGAACGGGTGCGCCCGCGAGGAGTGCGCGGCGAGCCGTCGTCTCCGCGCGCCGAGCCCTCGTCGCGTCTGGCGGGCCGCGGCTCGGCGGGCTGCTCCGGCTTGAGCCGGCCCTTAGCCTCACTCGGGATGCCCAGGTCGTGGTAGAGGTTCGGCGACGTGGAGTAGGTCTCGACCGGCTCCTCGAACGGCAGGTCGAGCGCCTTGTTGATCAGCTTCCACCGGGTCAGGTCCGCCCAGTCCACGAAGGTCACCGCGATTCCGGTGGCGCCGGCCCGGCCGGTGCGCCCGATGCGGTGCAGGTAGGTCTTGTCGTCCTCGGGACAGGTGTAGTTGATGACGTGCGTGACCGCCTCGACGTCGATGCCGCGGGCGGCTACGTCGGTCGCGACCAGCACCATGACCTTGCCGTCGCGGAACCGGCGCATCGCCTTCTCCCGGGCGATCTGGGCCATGTCGCCGTGCAGGGGCGCGGCGTTGAAGCCACGTTCGGCGAGGTCGTCGGCGATGCGCTGCGCCTGCCGTTTGGTCCGGGTGAAGATGATCGTCAGCCCGCTGTTCTCGGCCTGCAGGATGCGGGCAATGATCTCCGGCTTGTCGAGGTCGTGCGCCTGGTAGACGAACTGCGCGGTCGCCGGGACCAGCTGCCGCTCGTCGGCCGACTCCGCGCGGATGTTGACCGGGTGCCGCATGTAGGTGCGCGCGAGGCCGATGACCGCCGACGGCATGGTCGCCGAGAACAGCATCGTCTGGCGCAGCTCCGGAGTCTGCCGCAGCAGCCGCTCCACGTCGGGCAAGAAGCCCAGGTCGAGCATCTCGTCGGCCTCGTCGAGCACCAGCACCTTGACGTGCCCGAGATCGAGGTTGCCCCGGTCGGCCAGGTCGTTGAGCCGGCCCGGCGTGCCGACGACCACGTCGACGCCGGTCTGCAGGGCATCCAGCTGCTCGTCGTAGCCGACGCCGCCGTAGACGGTGAGCGTGCGGGTGCCGCGCTTGGTGCCGGCGACCTTGAGGTCACCGGAGACCTGCAGGGCCAGCTCACGCGTGGGGCAGATCACCAGGGCCTGCGGCTTGCCCGGCGCGACCAGCTCGGAGTAGTCGGGGTCGTGCGGGGCGACGGTGCGCTGCAGCACGGGGATGGAGAAGGCGAGCGTCTTCCCGGTGCCGGTGCGGGCCTGACCGATCAGGTCGGTGCCCATCAGCGCGATCGGGAGGGTCATCTCCTGGATGGGGAAGGGGCTGCTGATGCCGACGGAGTCGAGCGCGTCGGCGATCTCTGGGAGGACCCCGAGGTCAGTGAAGGTAGACAGGAGAGAACTCGATTCGTACGAAAGTCAGGAGTCGTCAGTCTATCGGTTGACCGATCCGACCCGCCGGTACGCTTCGACCATGAGCGAGCCCACGACGACGGAACCCGCTGACGCGCCCGGCGCCGCCGGCTCCGCCGCCCTCCAGGACCCGACCTACCGGCACGCTGTGGTCGACCTCCTCGGCGCCCTCGCCTACAGCGAGCTGAGCGCGTTCGAGCGCCTCGCCGAGGACTCCAAGCTGGCGCCCACGCTGGAGGACAAGGCCGCCGTCGCCGCGATGGCGTCCGCGGAGTTCACGCACTTCGCCTGCCTGCGCGACCGCCTCGCCGAGCTCGGCACCGACCCGGTGAACGCGATGGAGCCGTTCCAGGACCCGGTCGACGCGTTCCACACGCACACCCGGCCGGCCGACTGGCTGGAGGGCCTGATCAAGGCCTACGTCGGTGACGGACTGGCGGCGGACTTCTACCGCGAGATCGCGGCGTTCCTCGACGCCGACACCCGTGACCTGGTGCTGGAGACACTCGCCGACACCGGGCACTCGGAGTTCGCTGTCGACCGCGTCCGCAAGGCGATCGAGAACGACCCCCGGCTCGCCGGCCGGCTCGCGCTGTGGGCCCGCCGGCTGATGGGCGAGGCGCTGAGCCAGGCGCAGCTCGTCGCCGCCGAGCGCGACGCGCTGAGCGCCCTGCTGGCCGGCGGGGTCGACCGTCCGGGCATGGACCTGGCCGCGATCGGGCGCATGTTCGCCCGCCTCACCGAGAACCACACCGGTCGGATGAGCGCCCTGGGGCTGCAGGCCTGAACGGACCCCGAGCGGCCTGAACACCCCTGAACGCACCGAGGTCCCCGGCAGGAGCCGGAGACCTCGTGGCTTGTTGCATGTCAGTGCTTGGGCTTGACGACGTTCCTCCCGGTCACGGTGGAGGCGATGATCACCAGTACGGCAGCCGTTGCGATAGCGACGATGCCCTGGATCCAGTCCAGGCCGCCGCTGCCGTTCCCGCCGAACATCCGGTAGATCAGACCGCCGATCAGCATGCCGCCGATGCCGCACACGATGGTGAGCCACAGCGGGATGTTGTCCTTGTCGCCGGGTGCGAAGAACTTGCCCAGCAGTCCGACGATCGCTCCCACGATCAGGTAGAACAGAATGGTCCCGATCAACTCCATGAGGTGGACCCCTCCCTTTTATCCGGAGCGCCCCGTCGGCGGTTGACCCGCGTAGTGCAGGGCGCACCTTCGATGATGCTCCTGCGGGGTCGCGAGCGCCACGTATTCGCTCGAACCGGCCACGGGGGTTCAGACGGGGTTCAGGCGGGTCCGCGGTGCCGGCGGTGCCCGTGGAGGGTGTCCGGGAGGCGTCAGGCGGTGGCGCCGAAGCCCACCCGGTGCGGCGCCTCTTCCCCGATCTCGACGAACGCGAGCTTGTCGGTGGGTACGACGACACGGCGGCCGCGGTCGTCGACGAGGACGAGCAGGCGCTCGTCGCCCGTCAGCGCCTTGGCGACGGCGTCCTGGACCTCGTCGCTGCTCTGAGCCGACTCGAGCATCAGCTCTCGATGGGCGTGCTGCACGCCGATCCTGACCTCCACAGAAGGTCCCTCCATTGCTTTCACTGGCGACGCGGGGTCGCGTCCATGCCAGCGTAGTCGGGCGGTCGCGGACGCTCAGGCGGGCGGCTCGTCGGTGCGCGGGAACCCGCGGATTCCGCGCCAGGCCAGACCCGACACCAGCGCGGCCGCATCGTCCTGCTTGATCCGCCCCTCCTTGCCGAGCCAGTACCTCGCACTGACCTGGGCCATGCCCACCAGGCTCACCGCGATCAGCTGGGACTCCTCGGCGGGCAGCCCGGTGTCGTCGTGGATGACGGCCGCGATCGACTCGGCGCTCTCGGTCGTCACCCGCTCCACGCGTTCGCGGACGGCGGGCTCGTTGACCAGGTCGCTCTCGAAGACCAGGCGGAACGCGCCACCGGCATTCGCGACATAGGCGTAGAAGACGTCCATCGTGGCCTGCACGCGGAGCTTGTTGTTGTCCGCCGAGCTCTCCAGCGCCCCGCGTACGGCGTCGATGACAGTGTCACAGGTCTCGTCGAGCAGCGCGAGGTAGAGCTCGAGCTTGCTCGGGAAGTGCTGGTACAGGACGGGCTTGGAGACCCCGGCGCGGTCGGCGATGTCGTCCATGGCCGCGGCGTGGTAGCCGTGCGCGACGAAGACCTCCAGCGCCGCGTCGAGAAGCTGAGCGCGCCGCGCCTTGCGCGGCATGCGGATACCGCGGCGGCGGGTGCTCTGCGGAGTGGTGGGCACGGCAACCCCCTCATCGATGCCACTAACCTGCGCATCCTACCCGGGAGTACGTCCCGATCCATGGCGCGATCCATCCCGCGAGCCATGTCGGGGCCAGGCGGGCTCCTCCTCAGCGGTACTCGTCCTCGTCGAGGCCGGCCTCACGGTCCTGGTCGGCCGCGTCGGCATCGTCGGCCTCGAGCGGCCGCTCCCGCGCTGCTGCCGCCCGGCGACGCTCGGACGAGGCGTCGGTGTGCTGCTCGATCACGTCGTTCTCGGGGGCCTCGAGATCCACGTCCTTGTCGAAGGTGTCGTCGTCGAACGTGTCGTCGAAGTCGTCCTCTGCCCGCGGCTCGGTCATGGTCGGCTCCTTCGAATCCCGGCGGTTGTGTCCAGGCTGCGTCGGCAGCCTAGTCCCCGTCGGTGAAGGGTTCCGGGCCCCTCTCTCCCGCCGAGATTGCACGAATGGCCCGGGCGGCGGGTCCGTTGCCGTAGGTTCGCCTGGGCCATTCGTGCAATCTCGGCGCGAAGGATGGCTCTCAGGGGGCTCACTGGGCGGGCAGGGTCTGCCGGGTGCTGCGCATCGGTGTGAGCAGGTCGCCCCGTATCCGGCGGTTGTGTCCAGGCTGCGTCGGCAGCCTGGTCCCCGTCGGTGAAGGGTTCCTGGCCCCTCTCTCCCGCCGAGATTGCACGAATGGCCCGGGCGGTGGGTCCGTTGTCGTGGGTTCGCCTGGGCCATTTGTGCAATCTCGGCGCGAAGGATGGCTCTCAGGGGGTCGCTGGGCGGGCAGGGTCTGCCGGGTGCTGCGCATCGGTGCGAGCAGGTCGCCGTAGTCCTCTAGCCGGCCGACGACATCGGCAGGGGTGAAGACCAGGTCCTCGGCCCGGCCGGCGTCGGCGACCTCGTCCCACATCAGCGGCGTCGACACCTGCGGCCGGTCGGTCCCGCGCAGGGAGTACGGGGCCACCGTCGTCTTCGCGGCGTTGTTCTGGCTCCAGTCGATGTACACCTTGCCCGGCCGGGCGTTCTTGGCCATGGTCGCCACGACCAGGTCGGGATGGCCGTGGCTCAGCTCGGCCGCCAGGCGCTTGGCGTACTCCGAGGCACGGGCCCCGCTGACCGGGCGCGACAGCGGGACGTAGAGCTGGGCCCCCTTGTTGCCCGAGGTCTTCGGCCAGGCCTCGAGCCCGTCGTCGGCGAGGCGCGCACGCAGCAGCTCGGCGACCCGGCAGCACTCCACGATCGTGGCCGGCGGGCCGGGATCGAGGTCGAAGACCAGCAGGTCGCTGTCGCGGACCGCGTCGCGCGGTCCGACGGTCCACTGCGGCACGTGCAGCTCGAGCGCGGCCAGGTTGGCGACCCAGGCGAGCGTCGGCAGGCTGTCCACGACGACGTAGCGCACGCCCTCGCCGTGCTCGATCAGCACCGTGCGCACCCAGCCGGGCGTGCCGCGGGGCGCGTTCTTCTCGAAGAAGAACTCGGCGCCGACGCCGTCAGGCCAGCGCTTGCGGGTCGCCGGGCGGTCCTTGACGTGCTCGATGACCGGTTCGGCGACCTGCACGTAGTAGTCGATGACCTCGCCCTTGGTGAAGCCCGAGGCGGGGTACAGCACCTTCTCGAGGTTGCTCAGCGTCAACGTGCGACCGCCCACGTCGACACGGACCTTGGACTCAGCCACGGGCCAACCCTAGGACGTGTTCGCAGACGGCATGGCCTGCTGCGCGCCGCCCCGCGGGCGCCTCGCTGCGTTGCAGCCGCTCGACGTACAACCCCGGTATGCCTGCGCGCCTGCGCCTTGCGAGGCATCCCGTGGATGCGACGCTCGCGACGGCCAACCGGTCTGCGAACACGCCCTGGAGAACCGGGCCGCGGTTCATGGGCGCGACCGGACACGGATCAGAATTTCGCTCCAAGAATGCGAAAGCCCGGCGCGGCGCGCGCCGGCGTGGTTGGCTGACCAGTAACCCTAAGAAGGATTCGTGACCGGGGACGTTCCCCCGCCCACTGCCTGCAGAAGGCGGGGCGCGCCCCCGACGCAACTCCTCGACCGTGGGGGTCGGAGATGCTGGTCGACGACCGGGCACGACCGCGACGTGGTCGCGGCCTTCTCCGCGCCCGCCTTCTCCGCGCCCGCCTTCTCCGCGCCCGCGTGGCGCCGCGGGTCCTGGCTTCCGTCGGCGTCCTGGGCCTCATGGCGGCCAGCCTCGGCGTACTCCTCCTCGGGTCGCCGGCCGGGGCGGTGCCCGTCGAGCCCCCTCCGCAGATGCCCACGCCCACCGTCACCGAGACCGCGCCGGCG
>DATMEB010000146.1:0-14155 GCA_035557095.1 Nocardioidaceae bacterium
CGGGATGGCGGACAGCAAGGACAGGTCGTCCAGATACGACGGACCAATCGTCGACGCACACCAGCACTTCTGGGATCCGCTGCACAACCCGCATCCCTGGCTCGAACCCGACGTCCTCGTGCCGTTCAGGTACGGCGACTACTCCGCACTGAAGCGGCCCTATCTCCCGGCCGACTACCGCGAGGACTCGAGGGGCTTCGATGTCCGTCACACCGTCTACGTCGAGGCGGAGTGGGATCCTACCGACCCGGTGGGGGAGACACGGTACGTCAGCAACCTCGCCCGACGGCACGGCCTGCCGACAGTGATCGTCGCCCAGGCGTGGCTGGACCGTGCCGACGTCACCGACGTGCTTGCGGCCCAGGCGGAGTTCCCCCTGGTTCGCGGAGTACGCCACAAGCCGGCCGGGGCGGCGTCGCCGCAGGAGCGAGCAGCGGGGCAGCGGACGGCGATGAGCGACCAGCGCTGGCGCGCCGGTTACGCGCTGCTGGAGGACCTCGACCTGTCCTTCGACCTGCAGACGGGCTGGTGGAACCTTCCCGACGCCTACGACCTGGCGACGGACTTCCCCGGCATCCAGGTCGTCGTCGACCACGCGGCGCTGCCCGCCGACCGTAGCCGCGACGGACTGCGGCGATGGCGCGAGGCGATCGAGGAGGTCGCGGCAGCGCCGAACGTCGCGCTGAAGGTGTCCGGTCTTGGAGACCCGGCACACGCGTGGACAGTGGAGCGCAACGCCCCCGTGGTCGACCAGGCCATCGAGGTCTTCGGAGCCGACCGCGTCATGTTCGCCAGCAACTTCCCGGTCGACGGTCTGTGCGGCACGTTCGCCGAAATCTACGACGGGTTCCTCGCGATGACGTCCGGGCTGGACCCTGCTGCGCAGCACGCGCTCTTCTACGGCAACGCAATGCGGATCTACCGGATCGCAGGAGCTAGCCCCGGTCCCGACGGGCATGATCCTCAACCAGGCCCGTGACGTGCTGCGCGAGCAGTCCGGCCACGGGCAGCTGCAGACCGGTGTCGCGGGCGGTGGCGACGACGTCCCACAGGTCCTTGCTCCATGAGCGCTCGCGCACCGGCGTGCCGACCCGGTCGTAGGCCTCGGCCATCTCGTCGAAGAAGCCCCAGTTGCGCACCACCCAGGAGTCGCCGAGGCTCGTCCGGGCGACCCTGAGCACCTCGTCCTCGGGCACGTCGTACGCGGCGGCGAGCTGCAGCGCCTCGTGTGCGCCCGCGAGCGCACTGAACAGCATGAGCTGGTTGGCCAGCTTGACCGCGGCTCCCGCCCCGGAGGGACCGACGTGCAGCACGTTGGATCCCACGGCCCGCAGCAGCGGACCCGCACGCTCGACCGGCTCCGGGTCTCCGCCGACCATCACGGTCAGGTCGCCCTCGGCCGCACGCGCCGGACCGCCGCTCACCGGCGCGTCGAGCACACCGATGCCGTGCTGCCGGCCCGCTGCGGACATCGCCAGGGCGGTCCGCGGCAGCACCGTGCTGTGCACGACGACCACGGACCCGGGTTCCATCGACTCCAGCAGGCCGTCCGCACCGGTGAGCAGCCCGGTCACCGCCTCGTCGTCGGGCACCGCGAGCGCGACCAGCCCGCCGCCTGCAGCCTCCCGGGCCGAGCCGACGGTGGTTGCGCCCGCACGCGCGCACTCCTCCACGCGGCTCGTCTCGGTGTCGTACACCGACACCGACCAGCCGGCCCGCACCAGCGTCTGCGCCATCGGCAGCCCGAGGTTGCCCAGGCCGACGAACCCGACCTGCATGTCAGCCGACGGCCCGGCCGAGGAGCTCGCTGGACCGGCCGGACTGACGCATCCGGTGTACGGAGTACAGCGAGAGTCCTGCGACCACGAGCGCCATTGGAGGGAACACGAACACGCCGGCCACGCTCACCGCGAACCCGAACAGGGCGATCGACCGCCAGCTGCGACGATGCCGCTCGTGCGCGTCCATGGCGGCCTTGACGTCGCCTGCGGGCGGGGGAGCGCTCGGCACTGCGCGGGAGGCCGCGTGCGGGCGCAGACCGAGAGCCAGCGCCGCCATGGCGAGTACGGCGAACAGCGCTGCCAGGGCGTAGGCCTGCTCGACGAAACGCAGGCAGGACAGCACGGCCAGACAGGCGGCGGCGATCACGGGTCCAGGACGCATATTCATCTCCTCACGCGAACAGCTGCCAGGTCGAGACCACGCCGAGAACCACCAGCAGGCAGCCGGAGATGATCACCCACCAGCGCCCCGCGGTGCTGAGCCGGTACTGCTCGGGCAGCACCTTCTTCTCGGTCCACACCATTGCCAGGCAGAACACCCCGCTCATCAACAGGCCTCCGAGCACCGATGCGGGCGTCACGATGACGACAAGCTCGCCAATCGTCCACACCAGCACGAGAGAGGTGATCAGCAGGTAGGTGTAGAGGTAGGGGCGGACCGCACGCTGACCTGCGAGCCGAACCCGGTCCGACACGGCGCCCAGGCTCTCGTAGGTCGTGTAGCTGTACATCTCCCAGAACGCGTACAGCGAGCCGAAGAACGCGAAGAACACCGCCACGAAGTACAGGTACTCGAACGTCGGGTGCACGGCGGTGAGGAAGTCCGCCTGGTGGGTGAGCGTCTGGTCCTCACTGGGGACGAGACGCTCCTCGGAGAGCAGCGAGGCACCGTTGACCATGAACATGATCGAGAAGATCGCGATCGCGGAGAACGAGATGATCGCGTCGCCCAGCGGTGCGCGCGACCAGGCACGCGCCTTCTCCGCCTCCTCCGGCGCAGCGGACAGCGGCAGCTTGGCACCCCGTCCCACCTCGGCGAACCGCTCGCTGAAGGTCTGCACGTCGCGATGTCCGAGCAGACCCCACTTCTTCTCCCGCAGCATCCCGGTGTAGCCGATGTAGTCGTAGGTGCCGCCGCCGACCGCACCGAGGTAGGCCCCGATCTCGAGCCATACCGGCCGCTCGGCGATCTCGGGGTAGTCGGCCTGCAGCCAGCCGGCGTACTCGGGGACGCTGGGGATGAAACCCCGCAGTGCGCGGAGCCAGTCGGGGTCGAGCACCACCACGCTGACCGCGATCGCGAGCAGCATGAACCCGACGATCACGGTCTGCGCCTTCTCCAGCCGGTCGTAGCCGCCTACCCAGGAGAGCACGCCGGAGATCACGATGAGGATGGTCGCCCAGAGGGCGCCGTCGCCGACCGTCGCCTCTCCGATCAGGTCGCCGATGCCAAGGCCGAGACCGCTCACCCACGACGGGATGACCGCGATCGACGTCAGCCCGAACACGATCGGGAACCACCCGCGAGGGCCGGGGAACACCGTGGCCCAGCGGGTCATCGGGTGCTCGCCGGCGACGACCATGTAGCGGTTCATGGAGTAGGCCAGGGCGGCCTTGGCGATCGCGGCCACCACGAAGGCCCAGATCAGCGCGTAGCCGAAGACGGCGCCACCGCGGGCCGCGAAGATCATCTCGCCACTGCCGATGTTGGCGGAGGCGATGATCGCGCCGGGGCCGAGGACGCTGAACGCGGCCACCAGCGTGAGCCGTCCGCGCAGTCGCGGCGGCGGTTCGGGATACGTCAGGTCCTGACCCGTGGCTGTCGCCTGGTCGTGCTCGGTCATGCTGCTCTCACCTCGTCGTGGTGGGGTCGGGGACCAGCTCTCGGGCGCCTGCCAGCTCCATCTCGTGCAGCTTGGTCACCCGCCTGCGGAAGCTCTCGTCGGTGCTGAAGGAGGCACCGAGGAAGTTGCGGAGCACGTCCTCGGCGACGATGGGGCCGACGATCCAGGCGCCCATGCACAGCACGTTGACGTCGTCGTGCTCCACACACTGGTGGGCGCAGAACGTGTCGTGGCACAGCGCAGCCCGGATCCCGGGGATCTTGTTCGCGGCGATGCAGGCACCGACGCCGGTGCCGCACAGGAGTACGCCACGGTCGACCTCGCCGGTGCGGACGGGCTCGCACACCAGCCGCGTGATGTCGGGGAAGTCGACCGGGTCGGTGCTGAACGTGCCGACGTCGCGGACCTCGACACCCATCTGGTCGAGCACGTCCTTGACGTGGTCCTTGAGTCCCAGGCCGCAGTGGTCGTTTCCGAGGGTGATGCGCATCAGGATCCTCCGGTGGGGCTGAGGTGGTGGAGCTCGTCGTGTCGCGGCACCGAGTCCTGCGCCCCGGGACGGGTCACAGCTAGCGAGGCGGCCAGCACCGCGGTCTCGACCGCCGACTGCTCGTCGGCCCCGAGGCTCAGTGCCGCGGCAACGTAGCCCGCGAAGGCGTCGCCGGCCCCGACGGTGTCGGTCGCCTCCACGTGCGGGGCGGGGAAGCTTCGTGTCTCGCCACCGCGCGTGGTGAGCGCACCGTGTGCTCCCAGCGTGGCGACGACCAGGCAGTCGAACCGCGAGGCCAGGGCCATGGCCTGTTGCACGGTGTCTGAACGCAGGCGGCTCTCTTGGCCGCCGTCCAGTCCGTACGCCGTGGCGAGCCGGTGCACCTCGTGCTCGTTGGCGAGGAGCACGTCGACGTCGGACAGCAGGCCGTGTACGTCCTCCGGAACCGGAGCGGCGTTGAGGACGACGGTGGCACCGCGGGCCGCGGCCAGCGACGCAGCCTCGCGCACGGTCGGCAGCGGGATCTCGAGCTGCATCAGGAGCACGTCGCCAGGGCCGAGTACGCCACACGCGCTCTCCGCGTCGTCGGAGTCGAGATGCTCGTTGGCGCCTGCGGTGACCGCGATCATGTTCTCGCCGCCGTCCTCGACGAGGATGGTGGCGGTGCCCGTGGGCGCGTCCCCCAGCCGGCGTACGAGCGAGGTGTCGACGCCCTCACGTTCGAGTGATCCCAGCAGGAGGCCGCCGCCGTCGTCCTGACCGCACCTGCCCGCCATGCGCACCGATGCGCCGGCGCGAGCACAGGCCACGGCCTGGTTGGCGCCCTTGCCACCGGGCAGCCGGCTGAGCCGCCCGCCGGCGACGGTCTCGCCGCGACCGGGCAGGCGCGGTACGGCGGTCACGAGGTCGACGTTGAGACTGCCGAGCACCGTGACGCCGCCCATCAGCGGTGTCCCCGGCGTCGGCGCGGAGCAGTGGTCTGGCGGCTCACGATGTGCACGTCGAGCACCTCACTCGCCGGCTCGTGGCTGTCCATCGCCGGGCCGACGAGCAGCTCGGCGGCGCGGCGTCCGAGCGTCTGGATCGGCTGGTGCACGGTTGTCAGTCCCGGCCGCAGGTACGACGCGAGGTGGATGTCGTCGAACCCGACCACGCTCACGTCCTGCGGTACGGCCAGACCGACGTCGTCGAGCGCACGCAATGCGCCGATCGCCATCATGTCGTTGCCGCAGAACAGCGCGGTGAAGCCACGACGCCGGCGTCGCAGGGCGCGCAGTCCGTCGTAGCCGCTCTGCTCGAGGAAGTCGCCCTCCACGACGAGCGACTCCTCGTAGGCGAGGCCCGCGTCCTCGAGCGCCTCGCGGTAGCCGTCGTGCCGGTCCTCGGCGACGGAGAGGTCTGCCGGGCCGCCGATGTGCGCGATCCGCTCGTGCCCGAGCTCGATCAGGTGCTCGGTCGCCAGCCGACCGCCGAGCCGGTGGTTGCTGCGCACCACCCAGGCACCGTCGACGCTCGTGTCACGGTCGACGGTCACGATCGGCATGCCGGCCAGGGCTGCGGACAGATCCTCACCGCCGGCGAGGCCGCCGACGAGGACCACGCCGTCGACGCGCTTGCGCCGCAGGTGCAGGAGCTCCTGCACCGCGATGCCGGCGTCCTCCGACGTCTGGCACAGCAGCAACAGGCGCCCGTGCTCGTTGGCGACCTCCTGGACGCCGTTGACCAGCTCGGGGAAGAACGGGTTGGTGATGTCGGGGACGAGCACCGCGATGGTGCCGGTGGCCTTTCCGTGCAGGCTGCGGGCGAGGTCGTTGGGCTCGTAGCCGAGCTGCTGCGCGGCGTCCAGCACCCGGTCGCGGGTGGACGGGCCGACCCGCCCACTCTCGTTGAGCGCCCGGGACACGGTCGTGATGGAGACGCCCGCCGCCGCGGCGACATCGCGGATCGTCACCACGGACCACGCGCCGGACGTGCGTTTGCGCAATCGGCTGCGCGAGCGTGCTCAAACGTTTTCATCGCGATGAAAGGTAGAGCGGTCCGCATCGTGGCGTCAACACCCCGGCCTCGATAAGGAACGCTTCATCGCAGCCTCACGTGTTCTCCATGTCGGCCCCGGATCGTCCGCGGAATGGCTGTTCTTCGTACGTGCGTGCTGGCGACCGTCTCGGCGGTGGGCGCAGCGGTGTTCGACATCGCACCCCCGACCGCTGCAGCGCAGCGGGCGGCGAGTCCGCCGGCGGGCCGGACGGGGGTCGTGGTGGTGTCCGCGAACCTGCGTGAGGGCAGCCGGGTTCGTCGCACCAGCGACATGCGGGACGGCGACGACCTGCGGCGATTCGCCGACCGGGTGCTCTCGCGCGGGGCGCGCACGCCCGACGTGCTGCTGCTGCAGGAGGTGCTCGGCAGCGCCAAGCGGGTCGTGCGAGCGCTGAACCGGCATCGCCGCGCCCGTCCGGGTACCGCGCGCTTCGCGCTCGTGGCCGCGCCGGGCCGGCGGACGGGCGGGCGGCGATGCGACGGCCCGCGGGCGAGGCGGCACCGGGTCGTGCGTGACAGCGCGATCGTGGTCAACCGGCGCACCGTGCGGCGCGTGCACCGGCGGGGAAAGGTGCGCACCTGGGCGAGCTGGTTCGGTGAACGCGGCTGCGCAGAGCATCCGTGGGCGTTGCTGACGGTGCGCGACGGCGCAGGTGGTCGGCGGGTGCGCGTGGCAAGCATGCACGTCGCGCCCACGGGGACGCGGTTGAAGACGCGTGCGGTCGTCCGGACCGCCGAGACCCTGATGCACCGGCACCGGCGAACACCGGGCGCCCTGCTGGCGATCGGCGGAGATCTCAACCTGACGCGGTGCAAGGGTCCGTCGCGTCGCGCGGAGAGGGCGCGATGCCGGGTCCGTGCCGCGCATCGATACCTGCTGCGTCACGGGTTCCGGGACGCGGTGCGGAGCCGGAACCTGCGACAGCGCGACGGCGTCGTCGGCGTACGCCGCCGCATCGACTTCGTTTACACCACCGGGGGAGTGCGCGGGTCGTGGTTCGACCGGTGCTACCAGGCGTTCGAGGTGACCCGCAACCGTTGCCGGCCTGCGCAGTCGTGGTTCTCGAGTCGGCGCATGTTCCATCGGTGTCAGTACCGCGTGACGATGGTGGGCCGGCCCGGGGGGATGTGCTCGGGGCGCGGTTACTCCCGTTACTACTCCGACCACCCCGTGGTGCGGGCCAGCCTCAGCTGAACCACCCTTCGCGCCGAGGTTGCGCGAGTGGCCCGCCTCTCCAGCGGTTGCCAGCGTGTGACGGGCCACTCGCGCAATCTCGGCGCTAGGGATCAGGGGAGGTCGACGCGGACATCGCGCTGTGCCTTCAGCTCACCGGTGGCGGTGCGTGTTCGGGTGGTGGGTTTGGGTTTTTGCCGGTTCGGCCCCAGCGGCCGTGGAGGTAGGGGCTGTCGGGCCATTCGCCGGTGTCGGTGTCGTCGGTGGGTGGGGTGGTTGTGGTCGGCGAGGTGTCGGCAGTACCCGTCGATCTCGCGGGGCCCGGCCTGGGTGGCCAGCAGCAGCTGGGTTTCGTGGGCCTGCAGCACCGCCAGTCCGCAGGGTTTGAGGTGGCGCACAACGGTGCGCAGGTTGCCGGTGTGCGCCAGCCCTGACCGGTAGGCCTCGGCGAGCACCTCGGCCTGGGCGGCCTGGGCGGCCTGGGCGATCGTGGTCACCGGCTCCAACGCCTTGACGGCCTCATCGGCCGGCAACAACCGCGCAGCCTGGACCAGACGGTGCGCCTGCTCCACGATGCCCTCGGGTGCTGTCGACCCTCATCCAAGCACCGACCACCGACACTCCCAGACCTCAGAACCCCTAACCCACAACAGATCTGAGCACATCCGACTCCTTCGGCACAACAGGCAGCGGCCAGGGCCGTCAGCGGCCCGGGCGCTCGCTCAATCTAGGCCCAACGGGTGGGCCGCCAGGCGGGTCCGGGATCAAGAGGGCGGGTCGCCGATCCTCGTCCCCCTGTCGGTGACGCCTTCGGTGCCGCTCGCTACCAAAGGACCGTCACCAGCCCCGGATGTCGTCGAGCTGACGGCAACCGACGTACCGTCGGCGGTCACGTCGGTGTCGGTGCCGAGGTCCTCCATGTTGCGGCCGCTCGTCTCCTGGCCGAGGAACAGCATCGGCAGCGTCAGCAGGATCATGACCACCGCGGCGGTGATGAGCACGGCGGTGACGCCGAAGCTCTCGAACAGCCCGGGCAGCAGCGCGACCAGGATGCCGCCGGTCAGCCCCCGGCTGATCATCTCGCCGGTGCTGGTGCCCAGCCCGCGAAGCCGCGTGGGGTACTGCTCGGCCATGTACATCTTGGGCACGGAGAAGCTGCCCAGCCCGAACCACGCCGCGGCCACGGCGCCGAGGACCACCACGAAGATGCCCACCACGGGCTCAAGCGTCAGCAGTGCCAGCCCGACCGAGGCGAACGCCATGTAGACGGCGAAGACCCGTTTGCGTCCGCGGGAGTCGGCGAACCGCCCCTGGTAGAAGACACCGAACGCGGAGATGAACATCATCACGCCGGTGTAGAGCAGGGAGTTGGACTCGGTCGCGCCGAGGTTTCCGAAGATCGTGGGCGCGTAGGTCAGCATCGTGTACCAGACCACGAACGACGCGGTGAGGGCGGAGTACGCGATCAGGCTCCGGCGCAGGTACGGCGGTCGCAGCAGCCGCCGCATGCGCGTCGACTCGCCCTGGTCGGTCGCGGTGAGGACCTTCAGGATGCCGGGGTCGACCAGCTTCTCGTCGTGCGCGATGCCGGCCTCGTCCTCGATCTCCTCGACCAGTGCTCGCACCTGCTGGCGGGCTTCCTCGGACCCCTTGCGCTCGGCCTGCTTGAGCAGGAACCGCGGGCTCTCCGGGACCCACTTCGCCAACACGGGAAGGAGCAGCAGCGGTGCACCGCCGATCATGCTGGCAACGCGCCAGGACCAGTCCGGTTCGAACGTGTTGATCGCCCACAGACCGACCAGAGCGGGGAGGGTGTAACCGGCGTTCAGCACCCACTGCGCGTAGCCCATGATCCGCCCGCGCTTCTGCTTGTTCACCAGCTCGGAGATCATCAGGTACGGGACCGGGAAGATCGCGCCCTCGCCGAGCCCCGCCAGCATGCGCAGGATGACGAGTGAGACGAAGCCGGTGGAGAACGCGCTGAGGAACGTGAACGCCGCGAACACCGCCGTACCGATGATCAGGACCCGCTTCCGCCCGAACAGGTCCGCCATCCGGCCGGCGGGCAGCATCCCGGCGAGCAGCCCGATCGTCCCGGATGCCCCGAGCAGGCCGATCTGCCCTGAAGACAGGTCCCACTCCGGACCAAGGACCAGGATAAGAACGCTGACCAGGCCGATGTCGAAAGACTCGAGCAGCCACACGAGTACGACGACCGAGATGCCGACTCGCAGCTTGCGCGTCACCGGGGCGCGGTCGAGCCGGCTCAGCAGGTTGGCGTCCGACTCGAGTGCGGGCGGGTGAGGGGGACCTGGAGTCATGGCCGTCTCATCTCTGAGCTGAATTGTCTGAGCTGAACTGGGAGGCCCGAATTGGAACGCCCACGTTGGAAGGCTCTTCCAGAAGTCCGCGCCAGCCTGCTCTGGCCCGATGGGCTTGTCAAGACCCCTGAGTGGGCATACCAGCAGGTGAAGGCCGTCCTTGACACAGGATCGAGCCGTGAGAATACTGCGCAAAGGTGGAACAGGCTTCCACAAAATGGAACTGACGCACCGCGTCGGTCCGTCGATGACCGGGTCGACCGATGTCCCCGAGAGAGGAGCCTGGACGCGTGTCGGAGCTATCGTTCGCCGAGGTCGGAGAGATCCTCCAGCTGGTGCAGAGCATCGACGGCGCAGACGTCCACGTGGAGTGGGGCGACCTGCGGATCCACGTACAGCGCGGCGTCGTCGGCGGCGGCCCACAACAGACCGTGCCCACCGAGCCCACCGTGGTCTCTGCGGTTGATGCAAAGAAGAAGCCCGAACCGGTCGTCGCAGCGGCGCCACCCGAGCAGACCTCCACACCGGTGGCCGCAGCATCTGGGGCCGCAGCATCTGGGGCCGCAGCCGAGGCCCAGGATGTCCCGGAGCACTGGGTCGCGGTCACCGCACCGCTGGCAGGCACCGTCTACCGCGCTCCGAGGCCGGATGCGGCGCCGTTCGTCGAGGTGGGGGACACGGTCGCACCCGAGGACACGGTCGCACTGGTCGAGGTGATGAAGCTGTTCACCGAGCTCAAGGCCGAGGTGTCCGGCAAGGTGGCCAGGATCGTGGCCGAGGACAGCAGCCTCGTCGAGTTCGGACAGAACCTGATCTGGATCGAGCCCGCATGACCGCACGCCGCATGCGCTTCGTCGACGTGACCACCCGTGACGGGCACCAGTCGCTGTGGGCCACCCGGATGACGAACGCGATGATCCTGCCGATCGCGCGGCACATGGACACGGTGGGGTTCGACTGGATCAACCTCGAGGGCGGTGCCGTCTTCGACGTGTGCGTGCGCTTCCTGAACGAGGACCCGTGGGAGCGGATGCGTCTGGTGGCCGAGCGGGTCCACCGCACGCCGGTCGACATCATGACGCGGGGTCAGAGCCTGTTCACCTTCCGCTTCTTCGCCGACGATGTCGTGGAGCTGACGATCCGTCGCATCCGCGCCAACGGCATGCATCGGATCACCGTGTACGACGCGCTGAACGACACCCGCAACCTGGCGCTGTCCGTACGCGTGGGGCGTGAGGAGGGGCTGCACGTCTGCGCCGGCCTGGTCTACACACACTCGCCGGTGCACACGGACGCGTACTACCAGCAGGTGGCACGCGAGCTGGTGGCACTCGGTGCCGACTCGGTGATGATCAAGGACCCGTCGGGCCTGCTGCTGCCCGAGCGCGTGAAGACCCTCGTTCCCGCGCTCAAGGCTGTCGTGGGGACGGTCCCGCTGGAGCTGCACTCGCACTCGCAGTCGGGCATGGCCGAGCCGTGCTACCTGGAGGCCGCGCGGCTCGGGATCGACATCATCCACACCGCGTCGGAGCCGTTGGCCGGCGGCGCGTCGCTGCCGTCGACGGAGTACTGCCGCAAGCATCTCGAACGCGAGGGCATCGAGAGCCGGCTCTCACCCGACGGCCTGGCGGTGATGACCGACTACTTCACCGGTGTCGCCAAGCGGCACGGCTTCCCGATCGCGGTTCCGCACCGTTTCAACCCGGCGCTGTACCGGCACCAGGTGCCGGGCGGGATGATCTCCAACCTGCGCAGCGACCTCAAGCGCATGGGCATCGAGGACCGCGAGGAGGAGATCCTCGAGGAGGCCGAGCAGGTGCGGATGGACCTGGGCTATCCCATCCTGGTCAGCCCGTTCGCCCAGTTCGTGATCACGCAGTCGATGCTCAACGTGCTCGGCAAGGAGCGCTACCGGACCATCCCCGACGAGGTCCGCCGCTACGTCCTCGGGCACTACGGTCGTCTCGCCGGCGAGGTCGACCCCGGCGTCGCCGACCGGGTGTTCGCCGGCACCAGCACACCGGCGGAGCCCTTCACCGGCAGAGCCGGTGAGCTGATCCCACCCGCCCTGCCGGCGCTACGGGAGGAACGTGGACCGTTCGACAGCGACGACGACCTGCTGCTGGCCGCCTTCTACTCCGACCCGGAGCTCGCGGGCGTACGCGAGGCGCGCCGGCAGCCCGGTGCGCGCCACGTCCCGGACGCGTCACCGCTCTCCCAGCTGCTGACCGGCCTGCGCGAGACCCCGCCCGGCTCGGACATCAGCGTCGAGCGTCCCGGCGTTCGCGTCAGAGTGGTGCACTGAATGGGCGACGGCGTACGGCGGCTGCTCATCGCCAATCGTGGCGAGATCGCGGTACGGGTCGCCCGCGCGGCACGAGACCTGGGCATCGAGACGGTGTCGGTGCACTCGGCGGGCGACCGCGACAGCCGGCACGTGGGCATCGCCGACAGGTCGGTGTGCATCGGACCGCCCGCGGCGTCGGCCAGCTACCTTCGCCGCGACGTCCTGATCCACGTCGCCGAGGCCACCGGATGCGACGCCGTGCACCCCGGATACGGCTTCCTGTCCGAGGACGCCGCGTTCGCCCGCGAGGTCACGCGGGCCGGGCTGGTGTGGGTCGGCCCTTCTCCGGAGGCGATCTCCCGCATGGGTGACAAGGCCGAGGCGAGGCGGGTCGCGGTCGAGGCGGGCGTACCTGTGGTGCCGGGCTCGCAGGGAGTGCTGACCGACGAGCGCGACGCCTACGAGTTCGGCCGCGAGCACGGGTTCCCGTTGCTGCTCAAGGCCAGTGCCGGCGGTGGCGGCAAGGGCATGCGCGTCGTCGAGCACGAGCGCGACCTGTCCGCGGTCCTGGCGACGGCGCGCCAGGAGGCGAAGGCGGCATTCGGCGACGACAGCATGTACGTCGAGCGCTACCTCCCGCGCGTACGCCACGTCGAGGTGCAGGTCCTCGGCGACGCACAGGGTCAGGTCCTGGCCCTCGGCGAACGTGACTGCTCCGTACAGCGGCGTCACCAGAAGGTGGTCGAAGAGGCGCCGGCGCACGACCTGCCGTACGAGACCCGCGCGAGCATGGGTAAGACCGCGGTGCAGCTCGCCGAGGCGGTGGGCTACCGCGGTGCCGGGACCGTGGAGTATCTCGTCGACGTCGACACCGGCGCGTACTACTTCATCGAGATGAACACGCGCATCCAGGTCGAGCACCCGGTGACCGAGGAGATCACCGGCGTCGACCTGGTTGCCTGGCAGCTGCGGATCGCGGCGGGGGAGAGCCTGGGTGGCCTGGACCCGACGTCGCGTGGGCACGCGATGGAGTTCCGCATCACCGCGGAGGACCCGGCCCGGGGCTTCGCGCCCAGTCCGGGCCGGCTGGACGTCTTCGAGCCACCCGCGGGGCCGGGCATCCGTTGCGACACGCACTGCTACCCGGGCTACGTCGTACCGCCGTACTACGACTCGTTGCTGGCCAAGCTCGTCGTGGGCGGACAGGACCGCGACCACGTGCTGCGCCGGGCCGGTCGCGCTCTGCGGGAGTTCCGCATCGAGGGCGTTGCCAGCACCGTCGCCTTCCACCGGTGGCTTCTCGCGCAGGACGAGTTCGTCGCCGGCACGCACACCACCGGCTACCTCGCGGACTTCACCGGAATGACCGACACACTTCAGGAGGACCTCGCATGACGACACCGGCGATCATCACCGTGGCCATCACCGGTGCGGTGCCCACGACCAAGGACAACCCGGCGGTGCCCGTCACGCCGCAGCGGCAGGTCGAGTCGGCGGTGGAGGCCTTCGAGGCCGGCGCGACCGTCTGCCACGTGCACGTGCGCGACGCGGATGAGAAGCCGAGCTCGGACGTCGGGCTGTACGAGGAGGTGCAGACCGGCATCCGCGAGCAGTGCCCGGAGATGGTGGTCCAGCTGTCCACCGGGGCACGCGGCAGGTCGATCGCCGAGCGCTTCTCGTGCCTGGAGCTGCGGCCCGAGATGGCGTCGTTCTCCACCGGGTCGTGCAACTTCCCGCAGGGGATCTACGACAACCCCCCGGACGTCGTCGAGGATGTCGCGCAGCGTCTCATCGACTACGGCATCAAGCCCGAGATCGAGGTCTTCGACCTCGCCATGCTGTACAAGGCGGCCGACCTGCACGACCGCGGGCTGCTGACGCCGCCGCCGCAGGTTCAGCTGGTGATGGGGATCAAGAACGCGCTGCCGGCGCGGGAGAGCCTGGTCGACTTCTTCGCGGCCGAGATCGCGGCGCTCATGCCCGAGGCGACCTGGACCTGCATGGGCACCGGCCGGTTCCAGATCGAGGCGAACCGCTGGGCGCTGGCCAAGGGCGGTCACGTCCGCACCGGACTGGAGGACAACATCTTCTACAGCAAGGGCCGGCTGGCGGCGTCGAACGCCGAGCTGGTCGAGCGCGCGGTCGAGCTCTGCCCCGAGTACGACCGGCACCCGGCCACGCCCGCAGAGACCCGGCGGCTGCTGCACCTCCCCGCGCTGGC
>DATMEB010000147.1:0-3140 GCA_035557095.1 Nocardioidaceae bacterium
CGGCTGCTCGACCGGGATGTCCATATCCCGGTCCTGGTGGATGGCGTCCAGGTCGCTCACCGTGAAGAGTGGGTAGCCACCCTCACCGCTGGCCTCGTCCTCCCCCAGCGCACGGTTGATCTTGTTGGCCGGGGCGGCCACGAAGCCGTTGCCGTGTGTGTAGACGAGGTGCTTGTTGATCCACGACGTCTGGTTGTCGACCAGCCGGTTCGGGTCGAGCTCGCGGGCCGCGACGACGTAGTCCTGCTCCTTGCCGTCGACGACGTAGCGGTCGACGTCGAGCTTCTCCGGGAAGCCGTAGAAGTTCTCGCCACCCTCCCGCTGGGTGAAGGTGCGGGACAGGATGCTCGGGTCGAGCAGCCGGATGTTGGGAATGGTGCCCTTGTCGTCGCGGATGTCGGTGGGATCGGCCTGTGTGACGCCGGCGTATTCCTGGCTCTCCACCTTGTCCTCGGTGATCCCGAAAGCCGTCTTGGTCGCCGTGATGTTCCGGCCGATCGACTTGGCTTCCTTCTCCGCCGCGTTCGGCCGCACCGAGAACTGCTCGAGCACCGCCGGCCACGCCCAGCCGACCAGGATGCTGGACAGGATCAGCAGCACGATCGCGATCGCGGGCAGCTGCAGGTTGCGCACGAACGCCCCGACGAAGAACGCGACCGCACAGAACCCGGCGATGAACATCAGGATGAGCTTGGCCGGCAGCACCGCGTTGAGGTCGGTGTAGGTGGCGCCGTCGAACAGGTCGTTGCGGGTGGAGAAGAGCAGCTCGTAGCGGTCGAACCAGTAGTCGACCGCGAGGATCACGACGAACACGCCCGCGGTGACCGACAGCTGCACGCGGGCCGGCACCGAGAAGTTCTCCGACTTGGTGCCCAACCGGATGCCGCCGAACACGTAGTGGGTGATGACCGCACCGATCAGCGCGATGATCACGGAGACGTACAGCCACGTGGTGAGCCAGCTGATGAACGGCAGGGTGAAGGCGTAGAAGCCGATGTCCTTGCCGAACTCGGGATCCGTGGTGCCGAACGCGGTGCCGTGCAGCATCATCTGCACCGGCTGCCAGTCGGACTGGCCGGTGGCGCCCGCGATGAGGCCGACCACGAGCGGGATGCCGATGCCGAACAGCCGCACCCGCTGCACGATCGTCGAGCGGTACCGCGCGAGCGGGTCGTCCGCGCCGGAGACGGGCACGAACACCGGCCTGGCGCGGTAGGCGACCGTCAGGCTCAGCGCCAGCAGACCGCCGACTAGCAGGGCTATCGAGAAGAACAGGATGACCCGGGTGAGCAGCACCGTGGTGAACACGGACCGGAAGCCGACCTCGCCGAACCACAGCCAGTCGACATAGGTGTCGAGGAGCCGGGCTCCGACGAGCAACACGAGGATGAGCGCACCCGCGATGCTGAGCAGAATCTTGGCTCGTCGGGATAGCTTTGGCATCCCGATCGGGGGCCGTGTGGCCACGGTGCACTCTCCTGGGTCGCGTTTTCGTCGACATCCCGCGGGCAGCCCGGAGGCTGTCCTAGATGTCCAACTCTATTCGGGCCCTGTCAGGTTCCCGTTCCGGGTCGAAATGCCGGATGGTTAAGGATGGTCGACATGCCCGCCAGCAACGCCCAGCACCTGTCCGCCATCGCCCGCGAGGTGGAGGACTTCGTCTCCACCGCGGGCTGGGACCAGCCGCCGCAGCTGTTCGCCCTGGTCCCGACCGCGGAGCTGGTCGAGCGACAGCCCGAGCTGGCCGGACAGGTCGACCAGGCGGCGCCGCTGACCCCGGTGGCCCAGGAGGCGCTGCCGAGCGAGGATCTCGCCGAGGCGCTCGCCGGCATCATGTGGCCGGACGCCGTGCACGGGTGCGCGCTGGCGCAGGAGATCGTCGTGCTGCCGCCGGAGGTCGAGGCGACGCTGCCGACCGGCGAGACGACCGGCGACTCGGACACGATGCGGCGGATCGCGGCGGAGCACCCGCGCCGGCGCGAGGCCCGTCTGGTGGCCGCGGTCCTGCGCGACGGCACGGCGGCGTGCGTACTGCGCCTGCGCGCCACCGACGACACCACCGACGGCGAGGACCACCTCGTCGAGCACCCGGAGCTCGCACCGAACCTCACCGACGCGCTGCTGACGACGCTGCGCTGACCGGGCCGCGCTGACGGGCGCTAGCAGGTCGGCGGCGTGCGGCCCGCTTCGAGGTCCTCGAGGCCGCTCACGGCCGAGGCGAGCGTGTCGACCTTCAGCAACGTCAGCCCGTCGGGCGCGTTGGCCCTCGCCTCGGCGCAGTTGCCCTCCGGCACGAGGAACGCCGTGGCGCCCGCGTCCCGGGCGGCGACGAGCTTGAACGAGATGCCGCCGATGAGGCCGATGTTGCCCTTGACGTCGATCTCCCCGGTGCCGGCCACGGTCCGGCCGCTCTCGAGCTCGCCGGGCGTCAGCTTGTCGACGATGGCGAGCGCGAAGATCAGTCCGGCGGACGGGCCGCCGACGTCCTCGAGGTGGATCGTGGTGTGGAAGTCGACGTCCGAGCGGTCGATCGGCGACAGGCCGAGGAAGCCCTCCTCGCGCTCGCCCGCGTCGTAGTCGGACGCGTTGCCCAGCTTGACGGGCTTGGTCTGCTCCGCCTGGCCTTCCTGCTGGAAGGTGATCTCGACGCGCTGGCCCGGCCGGGTGCCCGCGAGCGCCGCCCGCACGTCCTCCTGCACCTCGACCCGCTTGCCGTTGATCTCCAGCAGCCGGTCGCCCGGCTCGAGGACCTGGTCGGCGGGCGCGCCGCGGGTGATCTCCTGCGCGACGACCTTCACCGGGTAGTCCAGGTACCGCAGGGCCGCCACCTCGGCGTCGCTCTGCGAGTCCTGGAACATCTTCTTGTTCTCGCGCTGCAGGTCGTCCTCGGTCTGCCCGGGCCCGAAGTACTCCTCGCGCGGCATGAGCGCGTGCCGGCCGCTGACCCACAGCCCGAGCGCGCCGAAGAGGCTGACCTCGTCGCTGACCGAGACCGTCGTCATGCGGAGCTGACCACTGGTCTCGTACGTCTTCTCCCCCTCGACCTGCACCACGACCTGGTCGTTCACCGTGCCGAGCGTGTCGTAGGTCGGGCCGGGGCCGATCGAGACGTACGGCACCTGCACCAGGCCGCCGAGCAG
>DATMEB010000148.1:0-17911 GCA_035557095.1 Nocardioidaceae bacterium
CGTGGTGCGCTGACCGTGCGCGAGCGTCGGCTGGACCTCGTCGGCGCTGCCGAACGCGGTGCGCCGGAAGCTCTCGTCGGCCACGAGCGCTCCGCGCGAGGACAGCAGCACGCTGCCGCCCGCCGCGACCACCCAGCCGCCGAGCCGGGCCAGCGCCTCGACGGCCGCCGGGTCCAGGTCGCCGCGCGCGTCGAGACCGATGGTCAGCTCGCCCAGCCCCGCCGGCGCCTCGCGCAGCTCGGGCAGGCCCGAGGTCGCCTGCTCGAACCACTCGCGCACGCGGTCCGAGACCGCCGCGAGCCCGCCGTCGCGCTGGATGCTGGCAAAGCCGAACCGAGCGGGGTCGAGCCCGGCCTCCACCAGCCGCGAACGGAAGTAGTCGTTGTGCGTCTTCTCGCAGCCGTGCTCGAGCAGCAGCGCCAGTCGCACGTTGGGGTGGGCGAGGTAGCCGACCATCGTGCGGGCGTAGGTCTCCTCGGCCGCGCCGGCGCTCACGCCACAGCCCTCGGTGTGCGGCAGCGCCACCACGCGGGTGGCCGCGCCGGCGTGCCAGTCGTGTTCGGCGGCCTCGTCGGCCAGCCGCAGCGCGATCTGCCCCGAGCACAGGCTGGTCGGCAGCAGCAGCGCGAGCTGCTCCGAGCCCAGCCGGCCACCGTCGCTCAGCGCGGTCCACGAGGACGCTGCCTCCGGTGCCGGGTCGGCGGCGGGTACCTGCAGCGGCAGGCCGTCGAGCTCGGCGTCGCGGTCGTCGGCGGGCAGGTCGGCGAGCAGGGGCAGCATCCGGCCGTCGACGCTCGCGGCCACCCCCTCGCGGGCGTGCGTCTGCTTCCAGTCACGCCAGATCGACACCTGACTGTGCCCGGCGTTCTCCCCGGCGGACGGTTCGCCACCGGCCGTACGCACGGTGAGGTCGAAGACCTCCTCGGTCAGCTCCTCCATCGGCGTACCGGTGAGGTAGCGACCGGCGTCGACGTCCATCTCGTTGCTCAGCAGCTCGTAGCGAGGGGTCGTGGTCACGAACTTCAGCGTCGGCACGAACGGGAAGTTCGTGATCGAGCCGTTGCCGGTGGTGAAGAAGATCATGTTGCAGCCCGAGCCCACCTGGCCCGCGACCGACTCCAGGTCGTTGCCGGGGCTGTCCATGAACACGAAGCCCGAACCCGGCAGCGGCTCGGCGTAGTCGATCACATGGTCCAGCCGCAGGCTGCGGTCGAGCTTGCGCGCCGCACCGACCGACTTCAGCACGATGTTGTAGAGCCCGCGGTAGATGTTGCCGCCGGACGGGTTGCCCTCGGCGGTCTGCCCGTGCCAGCTCACCCGCTCCTTGAACGACTCGACCGTCTTCAGGAACCTGCGCGCGACACCGACGTCGCGGACGTTCTTGAGCACGTAGCCCTCGGCGCCGATGAGCTCGTCGGTCTCGGCCAGGACCGCGGTGCCGCCGTGCCGGATCACCTCGCGCGCGACCGCGCCGGAGAGCGGGTTGGCGCTGATCCCGGAGAACGCGTCGGAGCCGCCGCACTGCAGGCCGATCCGCAGGTCGGTCAGCGGCTGCTCGGTGCGTCTCTGGGCGGCGACCGGCTCGACCCACGACCCCACGACCTCGGCGGCCTCGGTGATGTCGTCGCTGAACGCGCCCCGCCGGGTGAAGAACGCGTGCGGCACCCGGATCTCGGGATAGCCGCGCTCGCGCATGAACGCGCGGATGGTCTCACCGGTGACGGCGCCGTCCGGCTCGTCGACGAGCATGACCGCGCCGACGTTGGGGTTGAGCAGGAAGCCCGCCAGGGTGGCGAGCACGAACTCGAGGTTGTTGGGGGCGTGGTCCTCGCCGGCCTCGGTGTGCGCGACCGGCACCACGCCGTCGAGGCCGTCGCGCTCCTGCCCGGCGAACCGGCGCGCCAGCTCGGTGACGAACGCCCCGCTGCGTGAGGTGGCGCCGACGACGACGATGTGGTTGCGGGTGCCGGCGACGCCGCCCTCGCGGCTGTAGCCCAGGAACGTCGCGGGGACGTCGGCGGGCTCGACCTGGTCGCCGACATTCAGGGTCGACTCGTCGAGCTCGTACGGGTCGAGGGTGCGGTTGGCCGCGGTGGCCGAGGCGGGAAGTCCGGGCACGCCCCTGGCCTGCAGGGTGCCGAGGCTCGTGGGCGTGCAGACGTACTCGCCGGGGACGAGGTCGCGCTGCGCCAGCGCGAACGGCGTGGCCCACGACAGCAGCGGCTCGCCCTTGCAGATCGGGCTGGTCACGAACCGGTGCCCCTCGAGCACGGTGTGGGTCAGCGTGATCGTGTCGCCCTCGCGCTGTACCTCGGTGCCAGCCTCGAGCGTGCGGGTCGCGATCGCGACGTTGTCGTCGGGCTCGGGGAGTACGGCGATGTCGGAGAACTGGACGAGTGTCATGCAGATCCCTCGGTCGTTGGTCGGCCCGAGCGCGCCGCCCCGGCTAGCCGGTGCAACGCGGCCACGCTCCGGCGCTCGCGGCGTACCCGGTGCAGGCTCACCAGCGCGAGAACGGCGAGCACGGACGCGATGGCCGGCTCACTCGGCAGCAGCGACATCGCCGCGACCGTACACACGCAGACGCCGAACAGCCAGACTCGCTGGTGACGCCGGCGGCCGGCAAGGGACCGCTCGACCACGGTCGGCTCCGGCAGCGCGGCACCCCGCGGGTCGGGCGCCTCCTGTGGGCGGGGACCCGGCGCCCCGGCGCGCGCGGCCACTGCGAGCACGGCCTCGACCAGCCCGGCGGCCCCCAGGACCGCGGCCCAGACCATGTCGCCGGCGCTGTCGCCGTCGGCCAGCCGCAGCCCGGCGACGGCGAGCAAGGCCACCGCGAAGAAGCCGTGCCGCACCCGCGGCCGGGAGGCCGGTCGGGTTGTCATGGTGCGCACCGGTTCGGTCACCCCAGCGCGCCGAAGTAGTCCAGCAGGGCGATCGAACCGGCGACGAACAGGAAGACCGAGCCGATCGCGACGAGCGTGGTCAGCAGCCCGCTCATCCGGAAGGGCGCGGGGACGTTGGTCCGGTCGATGTAGATCAGGCCCGCACCGTAGATGCCGCACGCGATGATCCCGCCGACGATCGAGGCCGGCGTGATCAGCTGCACGAAGTCGGCACCGGTCAGCAGCATCGCGATCGCCCCGACCATGGTCCAGCCGTAGACCACCGGCCGCATCCGGCGCTGTCCCGCCCGGCGAACCCGCTGCGACAGCGCGGACAGGCTCTCGTAGGCCGTCCAGGTGTAGGTCTCCCACACGGCGTAGATCGTGCCGAACAGCACCATGAGGATCGCGACGATGTAGAAGTACTCGAACACCGGCGAGATGACGCCGAGGAACTCCGACTGGTAGCTGAGCACCTTGTCCTCGGCCGGCACCAGCTGGTCGGCGCCGAGGATCGTGGCCCCGTTGATGACGAAGGCCGCGCCGATGACCAGCAACGCGACGAACGCCGCCATCAGGTCGATCAGCGGGGCGCGGGACCAGCCCTTGGCGTTGACCCGGTCGTCGTCGGTGGTGGCGATCGGGTGCACCGCGCGGGCGTCGTTGGTGGCCAGCCGGTCGTCGAGGGCGTCGATCTCGGCGTGGCCGAGCATGCCCCAGCGCTTCTCCCGCAGCATCCCTGTGTAGCCGATGTAGTCGTACATCCCGCCGCCGATGCCGCCGAGGAACACCGCGAGCTCGACGAACACGGAGATCTCGGCGATCTCTGGGTACTTGTCGAACACGAACGGCTCATACTGCAGCGAGCCCGGGACGAGACCGCCGAGCACGCCGAGCCAGTCGGGCTGGGCGACGAACACCGCGACCATCACCAGCACGACCATGAACCCGGCGATCGCTACCTGCGCGCGCTCGAGCATCGCGTAGCCGCCGATCCAGGACACCGTCGCGGCGAGCAGCAGCAGCCCGATCGCCCAGGGCAGCGCCGAGCCGGCGCCGAGCAGCGCCAGGTAGTCGCCGAGCGCCCGGGCCACGCCACTCGCCCACCCGGGGAACGACAGGAAGCAGATCACGGTCAGCAGCGCGGCGAACCAGCCGCGCGGACCCGGGAGCGCACGGGCGAAGCGCATCATCGGGTGCTCGCCGGTGAGCACGATGTAGCGGTTGGAGGCGTAGACGATGGCGCCCTTGGCGATGGTCGCCGCGACCAGCGCCCACAGCACGGCGTAGCCGAAGACCGCGCCCTCGCGCGAGGCCAGGATCGACTCGCCGCTGCCGATCGTCAGCGACGCGATGATCGCGCCCGGGCCGAAGAACTTCAGCACGGTGCGCAGCGACGGCCGCTTCTCGATCAGGCCGGCGGGCGCGTCCGGTAGGTGCAGCAGGCCCTCGTCGACCACTTCACGCCGGACGTCTGCGGTGCTCAATGCGACTCCCTCGATGCTGTTCGGGCTGTTCGGGCTGTTCTGGCTGTTTCGGATGTGTGGCTTCGGCCCGGCGCGACCGAGCCCGGAGAAACCGCCCGTCAGCAGTGTCGCGCCACTTCGTAGATCCTGTAGGATCCGTGACCCAGAACACCTTGGCGTAGCCTCCGGGACCGGGTCAAGTCCGGGCGGGCGAATGAGGCCCGGTCTGGGGACCAACGCACGACCGATGCGAGGACGGATGACTCAGGACGCAGGGCTGCAACCGCACCGGCTCCCCCGGCGCCACGTCCTCGCCGACGACGTCTACGAGGCGATCAAGGCGATGGTGATGGACCACGTCGTCCTGCCGGGCGCACGCGTCTCGATCGACGGCCTGGCCCGCGAGCTGCAGGTCTCGCCGACGCCCGTGCGCGAGGCGCTGGCCCGGCTGGAGTCCGACGGGCTGGTGGTGAAGGAGCCGCTCAAGGGCTACCGCACCACGTCGCTGCTCACGCTCGAGGAGTTCGACGACCTCTACCGCTTCCGCCGCCTGATCGAGCCCTGGTCGGCGCGCCGGGCCGCCGAGCTGGTCACCCCCGAGAACGCCGCCGACCTGCGCGCCGAGCTCGAGTCCGCGGTCGCGCCGCTGCGCGCCGACTACGAGGGCTACAAGGCCCTCACCGCGCACGACACCCGCTTCCACGCGATGATCACCCGGATGTCCGGGAGCCAGCAGGTACGTGTCGCGTTCGAGCGCACGCACTGCCACCTGCACATCTTCCGGCTGCATTTCGAGCGCGACATCGGCCCCGAGGCGCTGGCCGAGCACCGCCGGATCGCCGACGCGGTGATCGCCGGTGACCCCGACGCCGCCGAGGCCGCGATGACCAAGCACCTCGACAACTCGATGAGCCAGCGGCTGCGCAAGATCTATCACCGCCCCGAGTGACCCCGACCCGACCGCCCCGGCTCCGACGCCGGAACAACCGACCCGGCCATGGCCGGACCCGAGCCTGCAGGAGGAGTGCGTGAGCGAGAAGCCGGAGTTCGAGGGCATCCGAGCGGTGGTCACCGGAGGTGCGTCCGGCATCGGCGCCGCCACCGCGACCATGATGCGGCTGCGTGGGGCGTCCGTGTACTGCCTCGACCTCCATCCCGAGGGCACCCCGCACGGATGCGCCGGGCTGCCCTGCGACGTGGCCGACGAGGTGAGTACGTCGAAGGCCGTCGGCGACGCCGCCGAGGGCCTCGGCGGCATCGACGTACTCGTCAACAACGCCGGCGTCGGTGCCAGCGGCACGATCGAGGAGAGCGACGACGACACCTTCCGCCGGCTGCACGAGGTCAACGTGCTCGGCATCGTCCGGGCCACCCGTGCGGCTCTGCCGCACCTGCGACGCTCCGAGAACGCCTCGGTGGTCAACACCTGCTCGGTGGCGGCGACCGTGGGACTGCCGCAGCGGGTGGCCTACAGCGCCAGCAAGGGCGCGGTGCTCTCGCTGACCCTGGCGATGGCCGCCGACCATCTGCGCGACGGCGTACGTGTCTCCTGCGTGGCCCCCGGGACCGCCGACACCCCGTGGGTGCAGCGGCTGCTCGCCGCGGCCGACGACCCAGTCGCCGCGCGGCGTGCGCTGGAGGCGCGGCAGCCGACCGGGCGGCTGGTGTCGGCCGAGGAGGTGGCCCGTGCGATCTGCTCGCTCGCGTCCCCGCTTGCGGGGTCGTCGACCGGCACGGTCGTGACCGTCGACGGCGGCCTGACCAACCTGCGGCTGCCCGGCTGACCCCCGGCTCCACCAAGTGCGCCGAGGTTGTACGAATGGCCCGGTGAGCATGCCTGTGGCCGTCCACGTGCGGGGCCATTCGTGCAATCTCGGCGCGAAGGGGTCGGTCACCTGAAGGCTGCAGGCAGTCTTCTGCGACAGGGCCCTTGGGTTCGCAGGGCCCGGTTTCCACGCGCTGGCGCAACCTCCGCGCGAATGGGTGGCGGTCAGCCGAGCGACCCGCGTACGGACGCGTGGCCCCTGATCACGTTGCGGGCGATGGTGCGGCGCTGGATCTCGTCGGTGCCCTCGTAGATGCGCAGCAGCCGCAGCTCGCGGTACCAGCGCTCGATCGGGAGCTCGCGCGTGTAGCCCATGCCGCCGTGGATCTGCAGCACGCGGTCGACGATCTCGTTGGCCTTCACGCCGCCGTACAGCTTGGCCATGGACTGCACGTGCCGTGAGTCGGCGCCCTGGTCGACCACCCACGCCGCATGCATGACCAGCCAGCGCAGTGCCTCGATCTCGACCGCGGAGTCGGCGATCATCCACTGGATCGCCTGCCGCTCCGCGATGGGCTTGCCGAACGTGACCCGGCTCTTGGCCTGCTCGACGGCCATCTCGACCAGGCGCTCGCAGGCGCCGAGCGCGCGCGCAGGCAGCAGGTAGCGGCCCTGGCCGATCCACTGCATGGCCAGTGCGAAGCCCTTGCCGACCTCACCGAGGACGTTGGACTCGGGAACGCGGACCTCGTCGAACACCAGCGCGGCCGGCCCCCACTCGCCCATCGTGTCGATCGGCTCGGAACGCCAGCCCATCGCGCGGTCGACGATGAAGCAGGTGACACCCTCGGCGCCGCCGGCCGCGGCCGCCTCCCTGTCGGTGACCGCGAACACCAGCGCGAAGTCGGCCTCGTGGCCGCCGGTGATGAACGTCTTCTCCCCGTTGATCACCCAGTCGCCGCCGTCCCTGCGCGCCGAGGTGCGGATCGCCTTGGCGTCGGACCCGGCACCGGGTTCGGTGATCGCGAAGCAGGACCGCAGCTCACCCTCGATCGTGGGCTGCAGGTAGCGCTGCCGCTGCTCCTCGTCGGCGTGGAACAGGATGTTGTCGGCGGTGCCGCCGAACCGGAACTGGATGAACGACCGGCCGAGCTCGGCCTCCATCAGCGCGGCCATGACCGCGCTCAGGCCCATGCCGCCGTACTGCTCGGGCGTGAGCACGCCCCAGAAGCCGGCGGCGCGCGCCTTCTCCTGCAGCTCGCGCATCTCGTCGCGGCTCACGCCGGTCTCGCCCTTGCGCTCGCGGCGCAGGGCCTCCTGCTCCAGCGGCCTGATCTCACGGTCGACGAACGTGCGGACCCAGTCGCGGATCGCGCGCTCCTCGGTACTGAGGGAGAAGTCCATGCCAGTCCCTTCGGTCAGCGTCTGCCCACGGGCTCGCGGGTCTCGCGGGTCTCGGGTGCGCTCGTGGCACCGACAGTACGGATGCCCACCAGCGAGGCCAGCGCCAGCAGGGCCAGCAGCACGATGTACGCCGCGATCGACGCCGACGTGTGTGTGCGCTCCATCAGCAGCACCATGACCACGGGGGCGAGGCCCCCGACGACCGAGGCGATCTGGTAGCCCAGCGAGGCGCCGGAGTAGCGCACCTCGGCACTGAACATCTCGGCGAACATCGCGGCCTGCGGGCCGTACATGACGCTCAGGCAGGTGGCCGCAACGGCGTTGGCGAGCACGATCAGCGGGAAGCTCGCGGTGTCGACGAGCTGCCACATCGGGAACGCCCACAGGGCGAGCAGCACCGCTCCCGCGGCGAAGACGCGGCGCCGGCCCACCCGGTCCGACAGCGCGGCGAACGACGGGACCGCGACCAGCTGCAGCGCGTTGCCGATCAGCACCGCGGCGAGCATCGTGCCGTGGGAGAGGCCGAGCTCACGGGTGCCGTAGTCGAGCATCCCGGTGACGAGCACGTAGAACGTGGAGTTGACCACCAGGAACGCGCCGGCGGCCAGCAGGATCTGCTTGGGAAAGCGACGCAGCGCCTCGACGACCGGAGAGCGCCGCGGACCCTGGGCAGCGGCCATCTTCTCCTCCACCGCGCGGAACGCCGGCGTCTCCTCGAGACGGCGGTGGATGAACACCGCGACGAACACCAGCGCGACGCTGACCAGGAACGGCACCCGCCATCCCCACGCGGCGAACTGGTCCGGTGAGACCACCTCGGAGAGCGCCAGGAACACCAGGTTGCCGGCGATCAGGCCGATCGGCACGCCGAGCTGGACGAAGCTGCCGTACAGCCCGCGCCGACCCGGCGGGGCGTACTCGGTGGCCAGGAGCATCGCGCCGCCCCACTGCCCGCCGACCGCGAGACCCTGCGCGAGGCGCAGCAGCACGAGCACGACCGGGGCCGCGACGCCGATGGTCTCGTAGGTGGGCAGCAGCCCGACCAGCGTGGTGGCCACGCCCATCGTCACCAGCGCGGCGACCAGCACCGGCTTGCGCCCGAACCTGTCGCCGAAGTGGCCGCACAGGATGCCGCCCAGCGGCCGCGCGAGGAAGCCGACCGCTGCGGTGGAGAACGCCGCGAGCACACCCGCGACCGGGCTGAACGCGGGGAAGAAGCTGCTGCTGAACACGAGCGCTGCGGCCGTGCCGTAGATGAAGAAGTCGTACCACTCGATGGAGGCGGCAAGCATCGCCGAGCCGGCGGCCCGGCGCGCCTGCGTGGTGTCTGCCGACACGCCTGCGGTGTCAACGGTTGCCATGGATGGTTCCTCCGTGTGCCTGGGTGTTCGTGGAGTTCTCGTGCGGTCGAGGTCTGCGTCGAAGGATGGGCGCCGTGACGGTCAGGTCACTCCCGGCGTCGGTGGGTCCTGGGTGAGCTTCCGTCGCAGCTCGCGCTTGAGGACCTTGTGGCTGGGCCCGAGCGGCAGCTCGGCGACGACGCGCACCTGCCGGGGGTACTTGTGCCCGCCGAGCCGTTCGCGTGCCCAGTCGGTCAGCGCCTGCGGGTCCAGCTCCGCGTCGGGATGCGGGACCACGAAGGCACAGACCTCCTCGCCGAGGTCGTCGTCGGGAAGCCCCACGACAGCGGCCTGCGCGACCCCGGGGTGGCGCGCCAGCGCCTCCTCCACCTCGCGCGGGTAGACGTTGAACCCACCGCGGATGATCAGGTCCTTCTTGCGGTCGACGATCGTGATGAACCCGGCGGCGTCCTTGGTGCCGATGTCGCCGGTACGGAACCAGCCGTCGACGAGCGCTGCCGCGGTCGCCTCCGGGTCGCTGAGGTAGCCGTCGAACACGCAGTGCCCGCGCACCACGATCTCCCCGGTCCGGTCGTCGTCGAGCAGCACGATGCGGTCCTCGACGTCGGCGTCGGCGACCTCCACCTCGACGCCCCAGACGGGATGCCCGACACTGCCAGCCCGGGTGCCGAACACGGGCTGGTTGACCGTCGCGGTCGGTGAGGTCTCGGACAGGCCGTAGCCCTCGTAGACCGTGGTGTCGAAGACCTTCTCGAACCGCTCGAGCACGGCCACCGGCAGCGACGCACCACCGGAGACGCACATCTCCAGCCGTGGCAGCTCGGTGCGGCGTTCGGCCGCCTCCAACAGCCGGGTGTACATCGTGGGTACGCCGAAGAACGCTGTCGCGCCCTCCCGCACCATCAGTTCGATCGCCGCCTCGGGGTCGAACCGGGGCTGCAGCACCAGCGCCGCCCCGACGCGGAACGTCGCGTTCATCGCCACCGTCTGGCCGAAGGTGTGGAACAGCGGCAGGCACCCGACCACGACGTCGTCGCCGGCGATCGCGTTGGCGTCGAAGGCGTTGACGGTCGCGTTCATGACCAGGTTGAGGTGGTTCAGCACGGCGCCCTTGGGCCGGCCGGTGGTGCCGCTGGTGTAGAAGACGACCGCGGGGTCGTCGGCGCGCCGGTGTGCGTACGTGCGCAGCGGCGTGGCCCTCTCCGGTCCGGCCTGGCCTGCCGCGCCGACCTGGTGGATCCCGGTCGCGGCCACGACGGCCTCACCGAGCTGCGCGCAGGCGGTGTCGCACACCAGCAGCTTCGCGCCCGATGTCGCGACGATGTGCGCGGCCTCGTCGCCGCTGAGCAGGGTCGGCACCGGTACGACCACGCCACCGGCGGCGAGGATCGCGTAGTAGCTGCGGACGAAGTCGGCGACATTGGGCGCGAGCAGCGCCACCCGCGTGCCGGGTCGTACCCCCGCCTCGGTGAGCTCGCCGGCCCGTTGCAGCACGTCGGCCCAGAGCTCGCCGTACGTGAGCCGCAGCTCCCCCTCGACGACCGCGACCCGGTCGGGGGTCCGCTTGGCGGACTCGGCCAGCAGTACGGCCAAGGACAGCGTGGTCATGCAGCTCCCTTCGGATCCCTTCAGACCTTTTCCCGGTTCAGACGAACGCGCTGACGCCGGTCAGCGCACGGCCGATGAGCAGCTTCTGGATCTGGCTGGTGCCCTCGTACAGCGTCATGACGCGGGCATCGCGCAGGTACTTGGAGACGGGGTACTCGTCGACATAGCCGTAGCCGCCGAACACCTGGATCGCGTTGTTGGCCGCGCGTACGGCGGCCTCGCTGGCGAACAGCTTGGCCTTCGACGCGGCCGTACCGAACGGCTCGCCGCGGTCGATGAGGTCGGCGACCTGCCAGACGAGCAGCCGCGCGGCCTCGGCGTCGACCGACATGTCGGCGAGCATGTCCTGCACCAGCTGGAAGGACGCGATCTGCCGGCCGAACTGCTCGCGCTCCTGCGCGTAGGCCACCGAGGCGTCGACGCAGCCCTGCACGATGCCCACGCATCCCGCCGCGACCGACATGCGGCCCTTGTCGAGAGCGCGCATGGCGATGCCGAAGCCGGCGCCCTCGTCGCCCACCGTCGCCGTGGCGGGCACGCGTACGTCGGTGAGATACAGCTGGGCGGTCGCCTGCCCGCGCAGGCCGAGCTTGCCCTTGATCTCGCGGGCCTCGAAACCGGGGCTGTCGGTGGGCACGAGGAACGCGCTCACGCCCTTCGGCCCGTCCCCGCCGGTGCGCGCGAACACCAGCGCGACGTCGGCCCAGGTGCCGTTGGTGATGAAGATCTTCGACCCGGAGATCACGTAGTCGTCGCCGTCGCGCACCGCGCGGGTCCGCAGGTTGGCCGCGTCGGACCCGGTGTCGGGCTCGGTCAGCGCGAAGCAGGCCAGCGCCTCGCCGGTCGCCAGCCGGGTGAGCCAGCCGGTGCGCTGCGCGTCGTCGCCGTGTGCCGCCAGGGTCTTGGCGACCAGGCCGTTGGAGACCGACACGATCCCGCGGACGGCGGAGTCGGCGCGGCCCAGCTCCTCCATCACCAGCGCGTAGGTCAGATGGTCGCCGCCGGAGCCGCCGTACTCCTCGGGGATCGTCAGGCCGAGGAACCCCACCTCGCCGAGCCGGCCCACGATGTCGCGGTCGACCGCCTCGCGGCGGTCCCACTCGGTGCGGTGCGGGACCACCTCCTTGTCCGCGAACTCGCGGGCGAGCTGCCGGAACTGCTGGTGGTCGTCTCCCAGCCGAAGGTCCATCCCTGCTCCCGATTCCTACCGAACGCCGTTAGGTATATCCGTCGGGCTACTGTAAACTCACACCGTTAGGTTAGACAAGGGAGGTCGCCGCGTGGGCCGTCCGAGCAAGCCGCTGCTGAGCCGGGAGCTCATCCGGGACACCGCGCTCGCACTGGTCGACGAGCACGGCTACGAGGACCTGTCGATGCGCCGGCTCGCGCAACGCCTGGGCGTCCAGGCCGCCTCCCTGTACAGCCACTACCCCACCAAGGTCGCGCTGCTCGAGGCCCTCGCCGACACGATCATGGAGTCGGTCGACACGTCCGGGTTCGCCGAGGGCGACTGGCGCACCGGGCTGACCACCTGGGCACGCTCCTACCGCTGCGCGCTCGCGGCACACCCCAACGCCGTGCCGTTCGTGGCCTACGGGCCCGCGCTGCGCGAGGTGTCGCTGCAGCGCGCCGACGCCGTGCACGGCGGCCTCACCGCGGCGGGCTGGCCGCCCCGCCACGCCACGATGATCGGTGCGTCGGTGAAGTACCTCGTGGTCGGCGCTGCGATGACGTCCTTCGCCGAGGGGTTCGTCGACGACATCCAGGTCTATCTCGACCGCTACCCCAACCTCGTGCAGGCGCACCTGCTGCGCGAGCACGCGGGCGAGATCGACCACCAGAGCTTCGAGATCGCACTCGAGGCGCTCATCACCGGGCTCGAGCCGCTGTACGCCGCGGTGGCGGCCCCCGAGGCGACCGTGCAGGGCTGACCCCTCGCACCGAGATTGCGCAAACGGCCCGCTCCTTCGCGCCGAGATTGCGCGAGTGGCTCAGACTTGCGTGCTCACAGCCCAGGGTGGGGCTCAGGATCTTCGGCGACGGGTCGTGAGCAGCAGGATTACCGAGCCGAGGATCGCGGCCAGCAGGGAGGCGCCTAGGATCCCGACCTTCGCATCCGCGGCGAGCTGGCTGCCCTCGGGGAACGACAGCCCGGTCACGAACAGCGACACGGTGAACCCGATCCCCGCGACCGCGCCGAGGCCGACCATCATCGGCCAGGTCGTGTAGTGCGGCAGGCGCCCGACGCCGAGGCGCACTGCCAGCCAGGACGCTCCCGCGACGCCGACGATCTTGCCGACCAGCAGGCCGAGGCCGACACCGGCGGTCACTGGCGAGGTCAGGGCATCGGCGAGCGCGTCGCCACTGAGATTGATGCCGGCGTTGGCGAGCGCGAACACCGGCAGCACGATGTAGCTGCTCCACGGGTGCAGCTGCGCCCCCACCCGTTCCGCGACCGGCACGGACTCGCCGAGCAGGAACCGGTAGCGACGCAGCTCTTGGGCGTCAAGGTGCTCGTCGGCGATCGCCTCGCGCGCGTAGGCCTTGGCCTGCTCCTGGTCCAGCAGCGGCAGCGCGGGCGCCAGCACGCCCAGCACCACGCCGGCGATCGTGGCGTGCACACCCGACTCGTACGTCGCGAACCACACGCCCACGCCGACCAGGACGTACAACGACATCGACCACACCCGCAGCGCCCGCAGGCCGAGCATGAGCAGCACGCCGAGCCCCGCGAGCCCCAGCCAGAACAGCGAGAGGTCGGAGGTGTAGAACACCGCGATCACCACGATCGCCCCGATGTCGTCGACGATCGCCAGCGTCAGCAGGAAGATCCGCGCCGGTGGGGGTATGCGCCGGCCCAGGAGGCTGAGCACACCGACCGCGAAGGCGATGTCGGTGGCCATCGGTATCCCCCAGCCCACCGCACCGGACCCACCGGCGTTGAAGTACGCGTAGATCATCGCCGGCACCGCCATGCCGCCGAAGGCCGCGATGATCGGCACACTGGCGGCCTTGGGGTCGCGCAGCTCGCCGGAGACCATCTCGTACTTGATCTCCAGGCCGACCACGAAGAAGAAGATCACCATCAGCGCGTCGTTGACCCAGTGGCGCAAGTCCTCGGTCAGCTCGAACGACCCGATGCTGATCCCGATCTCGCTCTGCCACAGCGCCTCGTACGACGCCGCCCACGGCGAGTTCGCCCACACCATCGCCATCACCGCGGCCAACAGAAGGACGATGCCGCCCGCTGCCTCCACCTTGAGGAAGCCCGCGATCGGGCGGCCCACGAACTTCGCCAGGCGGCGGTCGCTGGCCATCCAGATCGGGCCGGTACGCCAGATGCCGTCGGTGTCGGGGCGCGCAGCGAACTCCTCGATCGGGTCCTGCGGCGGGTCGTTGCTCACGAGGGCACGCTAGCCGGAACCCCGGCCGGCCGGTCATCGCCCGTCGTGGGCCAGCAATGCCAGGTGCAGCGACGTGCGCACCTCCGCGTCGGCGAGGTCCACGCCCAGCAGCCTTTCGGCCTTGGCCAGCCGCTCGTAGAACACCGGGCGCGACACGTGCAGCGCGGCCGCGGCAGCCGCCTTGTTGCCGGGATGGGCGAGCAGGGCACGCACGGTGTCGAGCAGACGGGCACCGGACGTGGCGTCGTGCCGGACCAGGGTCCCGATCTCGCGGTCGACGAACGCCCGCACGCGTTCGTCGTCGCCGAGCAGGTGCAGCAGGCCGCGCACGTGCACGTCCTCGAGCCGGTGCACGAGCCGGTCGTCGGACGCCGCCGGACCCGCCGAGGCCACGACCTGCCGTGCCTCGGCCAGCGTGCGATGGGCCGCGGCAGCGGAGTCGACCGGGCTGCCGGAGGCGACCAGCGGGGGCGTACCCCCGGCGTGGCGCCGGACCTGCCGGGCGACCTCGTCGACGACCGCGTCGCTGTCGCGGTCGGGCGGGTGCGCGAGCAGCATCCGCACGTCGTCGTCCATCACCGCCACCAGCGCGGGCACGCCGCAGGCCCGCGCGGCCGCGGCGGCGTCGGCGGCGAGCTCGCCGAGCGCCTGTTCGGAGGTCGAGGTCGGTGCGCTGCCGACCAGACGGGGCCGCATGCCGAGGCCGACCAGGCGACGGCCGGTGAGCGGCACGCCGGCTCCCGCGCACCGGGTGAGGGTCTCGTCGGCGACCTCCGGGGCGGCCATCGCGCTCAGCAGGCCGCTGTGGGTCTGCCGCTCCACGCTGTCGCGTTCGCGGGCGTGCAGCCGGTGCAGCGCGAGCGCGGCGGCCGCGCGCTCGATCAGCACCATGTGCCGGTGCGGCGGTGGGTCGGGGGTCACGAGCACGAGCCGGCCCCAGTCGTCGCCGCGCGGACCGACCACCGTCACCAGCCAGCCCGCGCGGTGGTCGTATGCCGTACGTGCCGACGGACGCACTGCGGCCGAGCGGTGGTCCCAGTCGGCGAGCAGCTCAGGGGCCGGTACCGACCCTGCGTGGTAGCCCAGCACCTGGCCGCGGAACGTCTCGAGCACCACCGGCAGACCGCAGAAGCGGGCGACCTCGTCGAGCACCTCGGCCGGGCCGGCACCGGCCACGCTGAGCCGGGTGAACGCCTCGTGCACCTCCTCGGCCGCGCGCAGCTCGGCGAGCTGGGTGTCGACGATGCGCTCCCCGACCGTCTGGGTCACCGCGGCGAACGGCACCTCACGGCCGAGCGTGACCAGCGGCAGGCCCTCCCGGCGGCACGCCTCGACCAGCGCGTCGGGCAGCCCGTCGGTCCACCGTCTGCCGAGCTCGACGACCACACCGACCGCCCCGACGGTGCTCAGCGCCTCGGCGTACGACGCGAGACCGCCCGCGTCCCCGGGGAGCGCGATCCCGGTGGTCAGCACGAGCTCGCCGCCGCGCAGCAGGTGCGCGATGTCGGCGATCTCCGCCGAGTGCACCCAGCGGACGTCGCGGTCCAGCGCCTCGCCACCGACCAGAACCGTCGGGACGCCCTGGCGCAGCACCGGCATCGCGAGGACGTCGGCGACGGTCGGGAACGGCCCGCGCTCGCGCCGCGGCTGCGCACTCACCAGAGCCCGCCCTCCCGCTGGTCGGCCTTACACAGTGTCGGACATCCAGCGTAGCGCCGACGTTCTGTCCGTGGCGCCTGCGGCCGCGACGCGATCGAATGGAGCCATGAGCGAACTCCTGAAGCGGCACCAGGCCGTGATGCCCAGCTGGCTGGCCCTGTTCTACGACGAGCCGCTGGAGATCGTCAGCGGGAGCGGACGCCGGGTGACCGGCGCCGACGGCCGCACCTATCTCGACTTCTTCGCGGGCATCCTCACCAACGCGCTCGGCTACGACGTCGCCGAGATCTCCGATGCGATTCGCCGCCAGGTCGACACCGGCGTGCTGCACACCTCGACGCTCTACCTGATCCGGCAGCAGGTCGAGCTCGCCGAGCGGATCGCCGACCTGTCGGGCATCCCCGGCGCGAAGGTGTTCTTCACCAACAGCGGCACCGAGGCCAACGAGGCGGCGCTGATGCTGGCCACCCAGGCGCGGCGGTCCAACCAGGTGCTGGCGCTGCGCAACTCCTACCACGGTCGCGCGTTCGGCACGGTCGGCATCACCGGCAACCGCGGCTGGTCGGCGTCGAGCCTCAGCCCGGTCAACGTCAGCTACGTGCACGGCGGCTACCGCTACCGCAGCCCGTTCCGCGACCTCGACGACGCGGCGTACATCGACGCGTGCGTCGACGACCTGCGCGACATCATCGAGACCACCACCGCCGGCGACGTGGCCTGCATGATCGCCGAGCCCATCCAGGGAGTCGGCGGCTTCGCCACACCGCCGGACGGCCTGTTCGCGGGGTTCAAGCGGGTGCTGGACCAGTACGGCATCTTGCTCATCTCCGATGAGGTGCAGACCGGCTGGGGTCGCACCGGAACGAGCTTCTGGGGGATGTCCGCACACGGGGTCACACCCGACGCGATGACGTTCGCGAAGGGTCTGGGCAACGGGCTCGCGATCGGCGGTGTGGTCGCCCGCGGTGACCTGATGGACTCGCTGACGGCCAACTCGATCTCCACGTTCGGTGGCAACCCGGTGGCGACCGCCGGCGCCGCCGCGGTCATCGAGTACGTCCTCGGCAACGACCTGCAGGCCAACTCCCGCAAGCAGGGCGACCGGATGCTGGCAGCGCTGCGCGAGGTGCAGGACAAGTACGACGTCGTCGGCGACGTCCGCGGCAAGGGCCTGATGGTCGGCGTCGAGCTGGTCGAGCCGGGCTCGGACGCACCGTCGACCCGGGCGGCGTCGGCGGTGCTGGAGAAGACCCGGGCCGCCGGGCTGCTGGTCGGCAAGGGCGGGCTCTACGGCAACGTCATCCGGCTCGCACCACCAATGACGCTGACCGACGACGAGACCGACGAGGGCCTGCAGATCCTCACCGAGGCCATCGCCACCACCCATGAGGAGCTCACGGCATGAACCGGATCACACACTGGATCGAGGGAAAGACCTGGTCCGGGGACGCCGAACGCAGCGGTGACGTCTTCGACCCCGCGACCGGGATGGTGACCGGACAGGTCGACCTGGCGGGCCCGGCCGAGGTCGACGCCGCGGTGGCATCGGCTGCTCGCGCGTTCCCCGGCTGGCGCGACACGTCGCTGGCCCGGCGCAGCAACGTGCTCTTCGAGTTCCGGCGCCTGCTGCACGAGCGCAGCAACGACGTGGCCGCGGCCATCACCGCCGAACACGGCAAGGTGCTCTCCGACGCCGCCGGCGAGGTGCAGCGCGGCCTGGAGGTCGTGGAGTTCGCGTGCGGCATTCCCAGCCTGCTCAAGGGCGACTACTCCGACCAGGTCTCCACCGGGGTGGACTCGTACTCGTTCCGGGAGCCGCTGGGCGTGGTCGCCGGCATCACCCCGTTCAACTTCCCGGCGATGGTGCCGATGTGGATGCACCCGATCGCGATCGCCTGCGGCAACACGTTCGTACTCAAGCCCAGCGAGCGGGACCCGTCGGTGTCGCTGCTCGTGGCCAGGCTGTGGGCCGAGGCCGGGCTGCCAGACGGGGTGTTCAACGTCGTGCACGGCGACAAGGAGGCCGTCGACGCGCTGCTGGACCACCCGGAGGTGGCGGCCGTGTCGTTCGTCGGCTCGACCCCGATCGCCCGCTACATCCACCAGCGGGCCAGCACCGCCGGCAAGCTGGTGCAGGCGCTGGGCGGCGCCAAGAACCACGCGATCGTGCTGCCCGACGCCGACCTGGACTACGCCTCCGACCACCTGATCGCGTCCGCGTTCGGCTCGGCCGGCGAGCGGTGCATGGCGATCTCGGCCACCGTGGCGGTGGGCGACGCGGGTGCGGCGCTGGTCGAGGCGGTGAGTGCCAAGGCGGCCGCGGTGAAGGTCGGACCGGGGCGGGAGCCGGGCAGCGAGA
>DATMEB010000149.1:0-2212 GCA_035557095.1 Nocardioidaceae bacterium
GCAGGCCAACGGCGGCAACGGGAACGTGGAGAACATCGGCCGCTCGATCTTCACCGACTGGCTGTTCCCGTTCGAGCTCACCTCCGCGCTGCTGATCACCGCCGCGGTCGGCGCGATGGTGCTCGGCTACGTCGACCGGCAGACCCGCGGCCGCAAGACCCAGCGCGAGCTCGTCGAGGCCCGCTTCCGCGGCGAGCACGACCGCCCGTCGCCGCTGCCCGGCCCGGGCGTGTTCGCCACCTCCACCTCGGTCGCCACGCCGGCGCTGCTCCCGGACGGCTCGGTCGCGCCGGAGTCGCTGTCCCGGCTGATCGACTCGGCCGCCGCGGAGCAGTTCGACGAGGAGCGCAAGGCGGTGGCCGGCACCGGTCCGACCGCCGAGGGCCGCGCGCTGAATCCGTCCACCCGGGAAGGGGAGGCTCCCCAGTGACCCCGACCGTCTACCTGCTGCTCTCCGCGCTGCTGTTCACCGTCGGCGCGGTCGGCGTCCTGGTGCGGCGCAACGCCATCGTGGTGTTCATGTGCATCGAGCTGATGCTGAACGCGGTGAACCTGTCCCTGGTGACGTTCGCGCGGATCAACGGCTCGCTCGACGGCCAGGTGATGGCGTTCTTCGTGATGGTGGTCGCCGCCGCGGAGGTCGTGGTCGGTCTCGCGATCATCATGTCGATCTTCCGCACCCGCCGCTCGGCCTCGGTCGACGACTCCAACCTGCTGAAGTACTGAGGGGAAGGCCGTGACTGCAACACACCTGGCGGCACAGCAGGTCGCCGAGGTAACCGAGGCGACCGGTCTGGCCGGGTCGGCCTGGCTGCTGGTGCTGTTCCCGGTGATCGGCGCCGTGGTGCTGCTGCTCGGCGGCCGGCGCACCGATGCGTGGGGCCACCTGCTGGGCTGCCTGACCATCGTCGCGTCGTTCGTCTACGGCCTGCTGCTGTTCTTCTCCAGCACGGGGATGGCCGAGTCCGAGCGGGTCCAGAACGTCTCGATGTTCGACTGGATCCCCGTCGACACCCTGCAGGTCGAGTTCGGCATGCGGATCGACCCGCTGTCGATCAGCTTCGTGCTGCTGATCACCGGCGTCGGCGCGCTGATCCACATCTACTCGATCGGCTACATGGCCGAGGACGCCGACCGGCGACGCTTCTTCGGGTACTTCAACCTGTTCGTCGCCGCGATGCTGATCCTGGTGCTGGGCAACGGGTTCGTGACGCTCTACCTCGGCTGGGAAGGCGTGGGCCTCGCGTCGTACCTGCTCATCGGCTGGTACACGAACCGCCCGTCCGCGGCGACCGCGGCCAAGAAGGCGTTCCTGATGAACCGGGTCGGCGACGTCGGCCTGGCACTGGCGATCTTCATCATGTTCGCGGAGCTCGGCACCACCCAGTACACCGAGGTGTTCTCGAGCCTCGACGAGCTCTCGCCCGCCACGCTCACCGCGCTGACGCTGCTGCTCCTGCTGGGCGCCTGCGGCAAGTCCGGCCAGTTCCCGCTGCAGGCGTGGTTGCCGGACGCGATGGAGGGCCCGACCCCGGTCTCGGCCCTGATCCACGCGGCGACGATGGTCACCGCCGGCGTGTACCTGGTGGCCCGGGCCAACCCGATCTACATGCAGAGCGAGGACGGCCGGCTCGTCGTCGTCATCATCGGCGCGATCACGCTGCTGCTCGGGGCGATCATCGGCTGCGCGTACGACGACATCAAGAAGGTCCTCGCGTACTCCACGGTCAGCCAGATCGGCTACATGATGCTCGCCGTCGGCCTCGGCCCGTTCGGGTTCGCGCTGGGCATCATGCACCTGCTCACGCACGGCTTCTTCAAGGCCGGGCTCTTCCTCGGCGCCGGGTCGGTCATGCACGCCATGAACGACGAGGTCGACATGCGCAAGTACGGCGGGCTGGCGCGGATCATGCCGGTCACGTTCGCCACCTTCGGCCTCGGCTACCTCGCGCTGATCGGCATCCCGCCGTTCTCCGGCTTCTTCTCCAAGGACGCGATCATCGAGGCGGCCTTCGGCGAGGAGGGCTGGCGCGGCTGGGTGTTCGGCGGCGCGGCGCTGCTCGCGGCCGGCCTGACCGCGTTCTACATGACGCGCCTGATGCTGATGACGTTCTTCGGCAAGCAGCGGTGGAAGGAGCTGAAGTCCGAGGACGGGCGGGACTTCCACCCGCACGAGTCGCCGGCCGTGATGACCGTGCCGATGGTGCTGCTG
>DATMEB010000150.1:0-2620 GCA_035557095.1 Nocardioidaceae bacterium
CCAGCGCGTACGCCGCCCACGCCACCAGCACCGCGAACACCAGCAGGTAGCTCAGCACCCACCACCGGTCGCCGGCGAACGGGCGGACCTGCTGCGCCCAGCCGATCGGCGAGAGCCACGACAGCCACGTCGACGTGTCCACCCCGGTCGCGTCGCCCGCGGCGCGCAGCAGGTACGCGGCCGCGAGCACCGCCGCACCGAGCCCGTTCGCCGTCCGCGCGCTCTCGGTGACCTGCGCGGTGACCGCGGCGACCGCCGCGAACGCGATGCCCGCGCCGGCCCACGACAGCCCGAACGCGAGCGCCCCGCTCGCCGGCAGACCGGCCCCGACCAGGCTGATCGCGGTCAACACCGCCAGCACGAGCGTCGTGCCGACCGCCATCAGCAGCGCCGCGGACAGTGCCGCGTACCGGCCGACGACGGTTGCGCCGATCATCTCCAGCCGGCCGGACTCCTCCTCGGCCCGGGTGTGCCGGACCACCATGAAGATCGAGACCAGCGCGACCAGCGCGGCGCCCATCGCGCCGAGCTTGAACATCGAGACCGCGCCGAGCGAGGTCGGGTCGAACACCCGGCCGTACAGCGCGAGCGTGGCCGGCGTGTCGTTGACCGCGGCCGCGGCCCGCAGGCGCGACTCCATCGTGGTGAACAGCGACGCCGACGCCCCCGCGGAGCTCGCGGCCAGCAACACGAACACCAGGACCCACACCGAGGCGAAGATCCGGTCCCGGCGCAGCGCCAGGCGCAGCAGCGCACCGGTGCCGGCGAAGCCGTCGCGCGGGCCGGCGACCGTGCGTGCCGGCCGCGCGGTGGTCAGAGTGGTGGTGGTCATTTCGCCACCGCCGCGTGCCGGCCGGCTTCGGCAGCCACGTCGGCCTCGTAGTGGCGCATGAACAGCTCCTCGAGCGTCGGGGGCTGGCTCGTCAGGCTGCGCACGCCGACCTTCGTCAGCTCCCGCAGCACCGAGTCGAGCTCGCGGGTGTCCACGTCGAACTTCACCTGCGAACCGTCGACCTGCAGGTCGTGCACTCCCGGGTGCTGGCCGAGCCCGTTCGGCGCGCCGGCGAGCTCGGCGGAGATCGACGTGCGGGTCAGGTGGCGCAGCTCGGCGAGCGTGCCCGTCTCGACCGTGCGGCCGAGCCGGATGATGCTGACGCGGTCACACAGGCTCTCGACCTCGGCCAGGATGTGGCTGGACAGCAGGACGGTCCGGCCGCGCTCGCGCTCCTCGTTGATGCAGTCCTGGAACACGGCCTCCATCAACGGGTCGAGCCCGGACGTCGGCTCGTCCAGGACGAGCAGCTCGACGTCGGACGACAGCGCCGCGACGAGCGCGACCTTCTGCCGGTTGCCCTTCGAGTACGTCCGACCCTTCTTCGTCGGGTCGAGGTCGAAGCGCTCGAGCAAGTCCTTGCGGCGCTTCGGATCCAGCCCTCCACGCAGCCGACCGAGCAGGTCGATCACCTCGCCCCCGGACAGGTTCGGCCACAGCGAGACGTCGCCGGGCACGTACGCGAGCCGCCGGTGCAGGCTCGTCGCGTCGGTCCACGGATCGCCCCCCAGGAGCGTGGCCTCGCCGGCGTCGGCCCGCAGCAGGCCGAGCAGCACCCGGATGGTCGTCGACTTCCCCGAGCCGTTCGGGCCCAGGAACCCGTGCACCTCACCGGTGCGCACCGTCAGGTCCAGTCCATCGAGCGCACGTGTCTGGCCGAAGGCCTTGACCAGGCCCGACACGGAGATTGCGGTTGTCATGCCTTGAACGTACAGTTGTTTCACAAAGTTGTGAAGTTAAGAAAACGTATAAACCAAGTCGGGGTACCACAGTCGGAGTGCATGATGCGGAACGTGACCGACAGCGCGCAGGACATCGCGGTCGACGAGGAGCTGGCCCGCTTCGTGGAGCGGTTCGCCCTGCTGCTCGTCGACTCCGGCGTGCCCCGGATGCCCGCCCGCGCGTTCGGCTCGCTGCTGATCGCCGAGGAGGGCAAGCGGACCGCCGGCGAGCTGGCCGAGCTACTGAAGGTGAGCCCGGCGGCGATCTCCGGCGCGGTGCGCTACCTGACGCAGGTCGGCCTCATCGTGCGCGCGCGCGATCCCGGCGAGCGGCGCGACCACTACGAGGTGACCGACGACCTCTGGTACGAGGCGTACGCCCACCGGGAGAAGCAGCTCGAGCAGTGGGCGCTGCTCATGGGGGAGGGCGCGAAGATCGTCGGCACGGACTCGGAGGTCGGCGGTCGGTTGGACCAGAGCCGCCAGTTCTTCGAGTTCCTCCGCGACGAGCTGCCCGGCCTGATGCGGCGCTGGCGCGAGTACCAGCGCGAGCACCTCGACTCTGCCGGCGGCTGAATAGCACGGCTCCGTCGGTCGTCCTCGGTAACGTGGCGGCGTGACCACCGCGAACCCCGTGCACCAGCTGGCAGACGAGATCCTCGACCTCTCCTTCACGGCCGACCCGGTGATGGGGACCATCCTCGGCGTGCCCGGCCACGACGACACCCTCGGCGACCGGACGGAGCAGGCCCAGCAGGCGCTGCGGGCCGCGGCGCTGGACGTCGCCGCGCGGGCCGACGCGGTCGAAACGGCCGGCCTGACCGCCGACGACGCGGTGACCAAGGCC
>DATMEB010000151.1:0-19041 GCA_035557095.1 Nocardioidaceae bacterium
CCGGCGCGGAACGGCAGCCCGCCGCGGCCGCCCACGACCGGCAGCGTCATCGAGCTGCGCGACGGGACGATGGTGAGTTCGGTGCCGGGGTCGGGGCGCACGGTGAACTGCTGGTCGGTCGAGACGACCACGACCCCGATGCGGTGCCCGGCGGGGAAGACGTAGTCGTCGGGCTCGAGCTCCCACGTGAACGTGTACTCGCGGCCCTGCTGGATCGGGGTGCTGCGGTCGATCCGGCGGCGGTTCTGCACGTCGGTCCAGCCTCGCGTCACCATCACCGGCGGCGTCGTGCTGCCGATCGGGCCGTAGTCGACGACCACGGCGGTCAGGTTGGCGGCGTATCGGTTGTCGACCGAGGCGCGCAGCGAGACCTCGGGCGTCCCGGACAGGTGGGCCGCACGCCGCAGCGGCGGCGAGAGGTAGGCCAGCCGGTTCGGGTGAGCGGTGTCCGGCGCGGGAAGCAGGTCGGCGTCGGTGTTGAGCGCACGCCCGTTGTCGACGAAGGACTGCCGGGGACGGGGACCCTGTGTCTGCGGCCGCTTGGCGAGGGTTCCGGGCTCAGCCGCACGGGTGGCCCCGAGGTGCAGCCGGGCGTTGCGGGCACCCGGCACCGGCCAGTCGGCGTACTGCTCGTAGCTGCCGTCGGGGCGCTGGACGTCGGCGCGTGGTCCGCGGGTGATGCCGTTGCGGACGCCGAACAGCCCATGGCCCATCCAGCGGTTGAGCGTGTCCTGGTACTCCGACGCGTCTCGGGGGCCGCCGTGCCCAGCGTTGTGCAGCCAGATCTTGCGCGGCACGCCGGCCTCGGAGAGCTCCTCCCACCAGCTGGCGAAGGCCCGCGGCATGACGTTGTAGTCCTCGAGGCCATGCACCACGAACACGCTGGCCCGCACGTCGTCGGCCTTGGGGAGGTAGTTGCGGGCGGCCCAGTAGGGGCCGTAGTCGCCGGTGACCCGGTCCTGCCGGGCCAGCATCTCCTCCACCACGTGGCGGCAGTAGTCGACCCGTGTCGGCCCGTTGACGAAGTCGGCGAGCACGTCGAGGTCCTCGCCCAGGTAGGCGTTGGCACCGACCCCGGAGGCGTTGGAGTGGGGCGCCCGGACCAGGCCGTTGGCGCGGTAGTAGTCGTACCAGCTGGAGATCGCCGAGACCGGCACGATCGTGCGCAACCCCTCGACGCCGGTGGTGGCCACCTGGTTGGGGAGGGTGCCGTTGTAGGAGACGCCGGTCATGCCGACGTCGCCGGTCGTCCAGTCGGCCTCGACCGGGTCGCCCGCCTCGTCGTGGGCCGCCGCGCGGCCGTTCAGCCAGTCGATGACCGCCTTGGTGGCTCGGGTCTCCTTCATGTCACCGACGGTCGCGCAGCCGTCGGAGAGGCCGGTGCCGATGCTCTCACCCAGCACCACCGCGTAACCCCGCGGCACCCAGTAGTCGTCGAGACCGCCCGGCAGGTCGGCCTTGCTGTCCGGGGTTGCGGACGACCGCGCCGCCTGCAGCTGGCGTCGGCGCGGCTGGATCCCCTCCTGCGGCATCCGGGTGAAGTCGACATCGTGATTGACGCCGCCACCGATGTTGGAGCGGTAGGGGCTGTGCTCGAAGATCACCGGCACCTGGATGCCCTCGGTGGCCGTCTCCGCTGGTCGCGAGATCTGGACCCGTACCCGGTCGTTGCGGCCGTCGAGGTCGGAGTCGACGCTCGTCTGCACCCACAGGGTTTCCGTCACCGCCTCAGCAAGGTCGAACTGGGGCTGCGTCATGCCGTCCTCGACCACCAGCCAGGGTGGCGGTGTCGGGCGGTCTGACCCGCGACGGGCCGCCTCGGCCGGGGCCAGCACGGCCGGGACCGCCAGGCCCACGGCCGAGGCGAGGGTGAAAGCGACGATCCGACGCACGACAGCCTCCCGAGGTGTGAGCCAGGTCACGGACACACTAACGGCTCCAGGGGCTCGAAAGTCCTGCCGATTGCCGGTAATCGCCAATTTCTGTCAGGGGATCGGCTTCCGACGCGGTGTTCCGGCGCGACTCGTTGACGAAGTCGGATGTTGCGGTGCAGTGCGGCGACTCGTTGGCGTTGCCTAGATGCTCTGCGAGTCTCGCCCCCGTGTCCGAACGGGTCAGCGGCCGCCGTCTGCATGCGCGTGCTGGTTGATCACTATGGAGCAGCGCTGTGGTCGTGAGCGCATAGCGGGGCTGACGAAACCTGACTACGTGGTCTTGCCCTCGTGCGAGACCTTGGTCTCGGGACCTGCCGTGTTCACCGGCCTGTCCTGGCGTCAACCGCATGTCAAACCCGTCAGCCTATGTGCATTTATCGGTGTGCGGGATGACAAGGCGACGCTGTGAAACCGACGCAGCGTCGGCTACCAGCGATGGGTTGGCGGTGCGATGTTGCGGGAGTTTCACGCCCGCGCGTGACGGTGCGAGTGCGCGTCTCCCTCGAGGCGCGCCCCACAGCTCCCGGGAGGGACCGATGCACTCGACACATCGAAGCACTTTCACCCGCAGGGGCGCGGCGCTCGCTGCCGCTGGGGGACTGGCCGCCGGTACTCTGGCGGCGCTGCCCGCGTCCGCGACCATCGTCGACGTCGCCGCTGGGCACAACATCACGGTGTTCCACAACATCGACTTCGTGACCGCCAGCGGATGGGGCCCGGGCGAGCAGATCACCGTCAACGTCCATCGACGGGGCGCGCTCATCGGCACGGCCACCGGCGCCGCCAGCGATCCGGAGGCCACCGGGTCCTTCGGTCTGGAGGTCAACCATGGGCCCGAGGTCGCACCCGTCGCCGGTGACTGCTGGGAGGGTCACACGCCCGACATTCGCCCCGGTGATCGCATCTCGGTGACCAACGGAACGGTGACCGACACGGTCGTCGTGGACCGCATCCGGTTCACGGGACGCCCAGACGAGCTGCGCAGCGGCGGGATCGTCGTTCCGTTCGTGGCCAAGCGTGCCAATGGTGCCGCCATCCCCATCCGGCGAATCGACTCCGCGGAGTTCCGCGCGGCGAGCAACAACCAGGTGCGCTTCGAGCCGAACCGCATCGTTGTAGAGCGTCGCCCCGGGGCGGGCCCGGGTCAGTACCGGGTGCGCTACCGGTCTCCGTTCCGCCCGTCGCGCAACGACCAGGACAACCCCCTGAACCAGGCACAGCTTCGGCGGGTGCTTCTGCGAGACGGACACGCCATCGGCTTCGGCCACGTGGACCCGTTGCCGCTCGAAGGAATGCTGGTCGACGGACTCAACGACACGCCAGGGCCGGCACTCGGCTGTGAGGCGGCGCCGGCGGCGCGGTGGGAGATCACCAGAACACCCGCTGCGCTCAACACCACGACTGGCGGTAACGGACTGACCGTCCGTGGCCTCGCGTTCGACGCCGAGTCGGTACAGGTGACGCTGAACGACAGGGACCCTGCCACCGCTGCCGTGCCCGTAAGCGTCGCAGACCTGTCCAGCACGGCTGGTCGTCAGAGGTGGACTGCGCGGTTCACTACCGGTCAGGTACGGCGGATGAACGGACGTACCCTCATCACCGCCACCTTCACGCTGGCTGACGGGTCGTTCAGCGACCGGGTGGGGCTCCCATCGAGGTGACTCCGCCGCTCGGAGGCGCACCCCGGTGTGACGAACGCCTGGCGCCCCGCCGTTCCCCGGATGCACAGGGACGGCGGGGCACTGAGTGTCGATGGTCGGGAAAACAAGGTCGAATGCCCGCGGGTGGTGGGGCCGTACGTCGTTCGGGGACCGCTTGCTGGTCGGCCGCCTCGGCGCAGTCGAAGCAGCGGAACAGAGTGTTTGACGCTTGCCCGGTGTCTCCACGAGTGTCGAGACGCAAGTCTGGCGTCCACCGTCCGAGGAGACACGCGTGAGCATCCTTCACATTCTTGGGTCCGGAACACCGACCCCTACCGCCGACCGCTACGGATCAGCATTCGCGTTACGGGTCGGGGAGAAGCTGTTGATGCTCGATTGCGGTCCCGCGGCGACTCACAAGCTGGTCAAGTCGGGACTGTGGCCGACCGACGTGGACCATCTGTTCTTCACCCATCATCACTACGACCACAACGTCGACTATCCATGTTTCCTGCTGGCGCGATGGGATCAGAACATCCAGCAGCGAGACAACCCGCTCACCGTCATCGGTCCTGACCTCACCGTGGAGACAACCGAGAAGCTTGTCGGCGAGCAGGGCGCCTTCTCCCCGGACATCAACGCGCGCATCAACCACCCGTTGAGTCAGCGGGTCTTCGAGAACCGGGGCGGTGAACTGCCACGCCTGTGGCCAGAAGTCGATGCCCGAAACGTAGGGGTCGGCTTCGAGTATGAGACGGACGACTTCAGGGTCACGAACGCCGCCGCCGAGCATGTGCAGCCGTACTTGGACTCGCTCGCCTGGCGTATCGAGACCGACGACTGCAGCATCGTCTTCACTGGTGACACCCAACCGTGCGACACGGTCCGCGATCTGGCCGTCGGGGCCGATGTTCTGGTCTCGATGTGTTGGGACCATCAGGACCAGATGGCCAGCGACTGCGAGGACGTCGGACAGACCGGCACCGTCGGAGCCGCACAGATGGCCGACGAAGCGGGGGTGTCGAACCTCGTCCTCGTGCACAACGGGCCAAATCTCGCCCGCCCGGGGAGCCTGGAACGTGGCATCGGCGATGTGCGGAAGAGCTACCGGGGCAATATCTTCTTCGGTGAGGAGCTTCTCGCCCTTCCCTTCGGCAAGAGTTCAGTCGACTGAGCTCGGCAAGTCCATCAGGCTTCTCCGCCGTGGGTGTGGGGATGCCTTGCTGCTGGTGGGACCTGACTACGCCTTGAGCCAGGACAGCGACTGCAGGACGGCCAGCACCCTCCGGTTGTCGTCGCTGGCCTGAGGCAGGTCGAGCTTGGAGAAGATGCTGTTGGTGTGCTTGCCGACGGCCTTCTCGGTCACGAACATCCGCGCCGCGATCGCGGCGTTCGACCGGCCCTCTGCCATCAGTGTGAGCACCTCGCGTTCCCGTGGGGTCAGCCGTTCGAGCCGATGGTCACGGCCCACGCCGCTGACCAGTCCGGCGACGACCTCCGGGTCGAGCACGGTTCCTCCCGCGGCGACCTGCTCGACCGCGCCGATGAACGCGTCGACGTCGGACACCCGGTCCTTGAGCAGGTAGCCGGCGGCCCCCTCGCCACTGGCCAGCAGCTCGCGGGCGTAGAGCGGCTCGACGTACTGGCTCAGCACCATCACAGGGAAGGCCGGCCGTCGTTGACGCGCCTCGATGGCAGCGACGAGGCCCTCGTTGCTGAACCCCGGAGGCATGCGCACGTCGACCACGGCGACATCGACGGTCAGGTCGGCGAGGGCGCGAACAAGGGACGGTGCGTTGTCGACCGCCTCGACGACCTCGAACCCGCTCGCCTCCAGGATGCGGGTCAGTCCGACGCGGAGGAGGGCCTGGTCCTCGGCGATGACGGCGCGCACGGCAGCTCCATGGTGACGGTGGTCGGTCCCCCGGAGGGGCTGGCCACGTCCATTGTGCCGTCGAAGGCCGCCAGCCTTCGGCGTACGCCGTCAAGGCCCGAGGCCGCCGGGTCGGCGCCGCCGCGTCCGTCGTCGCCCACGACGAGCCGGAGTACCTGTCCGTCCTGGGAGGCGGTGACCCACGCCCGGCTCGCCGCTGCGTGCTTGACCGTGTTGGCGAGGCACTCGGCGACCGCGAAGTACGCCGCCGACTCGACCGGTGGCGGCTGGCGGCCGTCGAGGTCGAGCGACAGTGTCACCGGGAGGGGAATCGGCAGGGTCAGGGCCTCGATCGCGCCGGCCAGGCCCCGGTCGGCGAGCACCGGCGGGTGGATGCCGCGCACGACCGAACGGAGGTCCTCGAGAGCCGAGACGCTGGTCTCCCGGGCGTTGCGCAGCAGCCTGGCGGCGGATTCGGGATCGGTAAGCAGCAGCTTCTCCGCGAGCCCGACGTCCATCCCGACGGCGACGATGCGCGCCTGGGCACCGTCGTGCAGGTCGCGCTCGATCCGGCGGACCTCCGCCGCGGAGTGGTCGAGCGTCTCCGACCGCGAGGTCGCCACCTCGTCGACCCGGCGCTCGAGCTGGTCGATCCGCGAACCGCCCAGGATGCCGCGCTCCGCCATGGCCCGGGCCCGCATCAGTGCAGGGGTGGTCAACCACCACACGCACAGCATGGGACCGGAGACGAACAGCAGCAGCAGCCACCACCACCCGCCGTCTACCACCAGCCCGACCAGATGGACGATCGGTGCGGTCAGCATCGCAACTGTCACGACCGAGAGCACGAAGCCGCCGGTCGCCGAGAACGCACAGAACGCGAAGTCGCGCCAGCGGGCGGGATCGCGCAGCCACGTCACCGGTCTGGTCAGCAGGTTGCGGTTGCTGTCGTCGGCGTAGCGCTCGGGGATCTCCTCGCCGAGCAGCGCCCCGCTCACCGCGCGGTGTGCGCGAGTGAGCAGGGCGGTGGCCGGCACGACGAGGCTGATCATCAGGAGTCCTGCGCCCACCAGCACCAGCGGCCAGCTGACCACGGTCAGGATCAGCAGCAGGAGAGCCGGGGCGCCCAGCAGGGCGTACCCCAGGGCGACAGCGGTGAGCCGGAGTCGTTCGAGCAACGCCTCCTTCTCGACCGCCGTCGGCTTGATCGAGGTGATGCGCAGGTCCTGCAGGGTCATGTCGATGTTCCAGTCTGGCCCAAACCGGCCAGGCGCGGTCGGTTCGGGAGAATTCATGCCGCCATCGCCGCACGGGTACCCGTACGCTCGGCGACGGCGAGCGTACGGCGGACCGCCACGGACGCCGCGCCGACCGTCAGCGCCATCGCAGCGGCGGCGAGCACCAGCGGGAGCCAGAGCTGGCCGTCAGGCAGGCCGCCCTCGTCGCGGGCGATGGCGAAGGGTACGACGGTGGCGAGCGAGGCGACGGCTCCCAGCGCGACGCCCAGCGCGGCGACGACCCCCGCCTCTGCGACCACGGATCCCCGCACCAGCCCGGGGGTGGCGCCGAGGAGCCTCAGCTTGGTGAACTCGGCGCGACGATGGGAGACCACCGCCGCGAACGAGTTCACCACCATGATGGCGGCGAAGAGCGAGATCATCCCGACCACGACGTTGTTGAGCATGTTGACCGTGTCGCTCTCAGGGCTGCCCTGGAGCATGGTGCGCCCGTCGATCCCGACGAGCATCAACGTGCCGATGGTGGCCGCCGTGAACACGATCACCGGTGCCAGGACGCCGCTGAGCACCGGCGCCCGGCGGGACGTGTTGAACGCGGCCAGGTAGCCGACCGGACCCGTGCGCCCCAGGACGGGGCGGATGGCAGTGGAGAACCAGCGCAGCAGTACCGGCGACAGAGCCGCCAGACCGATACCCACCAGAATGCAGTTCGAGCCGGCAGTGGCCATGGCGTTGTAGGGATCGTCGGAGTCGGCGGTGACCGTCGCCGTCACGATCGCCATGGCCAGTCCGTACCCGATCAGCAGAATGGCTGTGACCACCCGCCACCAGCGCATCCGCTGCCGCCCGGACAGGCTGTCGGAGAGTGCGATCGTGGCCGGACCGGAAGTCGCCTTGCGGCCCGCGATGGTGGCGGAGAACAGGCTGGTGAGGACGACGACGAGAATGGTCAGCGCGAGCGAGACGCCGCCGCCGGCGTACTCCACCGAGCTGTCGACCAGCCCGCCCTGACGGATCATCGCGAGCAGTGCCCGGCCGCCCACCCACGCGATGACGGCGCCCGCCGCCGACGCGACGAGTGCGACGACGAACGTCTCGGCACGGATCATCCGGCGGGCCTGCCGTGGCGTCGTGCCGACGGTGCGAAGCAGCGCGATCTCGACGTTGCGCTGGCCGACAGCCACCGACAGGGTCGAGGCCAACGAGAAGAGCACGATCAGGGTGCCCCATCCGCCCACGACGGCGCCCATGATCATCAGGGTCTCCTGGTCCACGGACGAGACGGCGCCGGTCGCGGACTCGATGAGGGTGGCGAAGGAGCCGATCAGCGCCGTCCCCAGGAGTACCGAGACGAACGTGACGGCGAACGCGGCCATGCGGTGTCGCAGCGAGTGCAGGGCGAGGCCGATCATGACGCCGCTCCGCTGAGGACGAGGTCGTCGAGGTGGGCCATCTGGCTGGCAACGCCGTCTGCGGTCGGCCGCTCCATCCGGCCGACGACGCGACCGTCGACGAGGAAGACCGCGGCATCGGCGTACGACGCGGCGACGGGGTCATGCGTCACCATCACCACGGTCTGGTCGAGGGTGTCGACGCTGTACCGGAACAGGCCGAGCACCTCGCGGGCGCTCGCCGAGTCCAGGGCGCCGGTCGGCTCGTCGGCCAGCACCACGGCCGGCCTGGTGACCAGCGCCCGTGCGATCGCCACCCGCTGCTGCTGCCCGCCCGACATCGTGCCGGGAAGGTGTCTGGCCCGTTCGCCGAGTCCCATGTGGTCGAGGAGGTCGCGAACACGTCGCTTGTCGGGGCGCTCTCCGGCGAGCCGCTGGGGGAGCGCGACGTTCTGCTCACCGGTGAGGTAGGGCATCAGGTGGAAGCCCTGGAAGACGATCCCGACCTTCTTGCGCCGAAATCTCGTGCGTGCGGTCTCTGTCAGGTCGGTGATGTCCTGTCCGGCGACGACGACTCGGCCGTGCGTGGGCGCCTCGATGCCGGCGGCACAGTTGAGGAAGGTCGACTTCCCCGAGCCGGAGGGCCCCATCACCGCGGTGAACGTACCCGTCCGGAAGGCGAGGTCGATCCCGTCGAGGGCACGCACGGCTCCGTCGCCGACGCCGTACGTCCGGCTGAGCCGGTGAACCGACAGGGCGTGGGCGTCGGATGTGCTCATGGCAGCTTCGCGGTCGTATGTGGTCATACGGCGACGCTAGGATCGGGCGCGGCCCGCCGCGATGGGCGCAGCACCCCAGCCGGGGTAGGGAAATCCCTACCCGTGACCTGATGCAGCGGGTCGCACCGTTCCACCCCGCAGTGCAGGACTCGCGTTCACGCGGCGTCTGCCCTCAGGGCCTTCCCACGACGAACCGGTCTGTCCAGATGTCGTGCTTGCGCACGTCCTCACCGGGGTTCTCGGCCGCCCACATCTGCTTGCCTCCCGCGTAGATCCCGACGTGGTAGATGCCGCCCTGGTCGTGGAAGAAGAGCATGTCACCGCGGCGCATATCCGCCTTGGCGACGTGCTCGACGGCTCGGTACTGCGCCGCCGAGTTGTGCGGAAGCTCGACCCCGAACTGCGCGTAGACGTGTTGCGTGAGCCCGGAGCAGTCGAAGGACACGGGCCCGTCGGCTCCGTACTTGTACGGCTCCCCACGCTCCTCGGCGGCCGCCCGGACGACCCGCGCACCGGGAACCTGCGCCTCACCTCGGTCCTGAGGGGCGCGGGCGGTGTCCGACGTTGCCGGTGCTGCCGGCGAGTCCGGCGATGCGGTCTCGGAAGCGTCGGCGATCGATACGTCGCTGAGCGAGACTACGAGCAGGCCCAGGCCCAGTGCGCCGGCAGCGCCGGCGACGAGCGTGCGACCGTGACGTGGGTGGTGTGCCGTGCCGTGACGTCCCGTCATGTGGAGTACCTCCAGACGCCTCCGGTTCTCCGGGCCCCCGCCCGGCGACACTTCCGTGTCGCTCGTCCTCTGGCGGTCCGGACCTGCCCGGCTCGCGTTGCGCCCACTCCTTCGGCCGGGGACAGGATTCGGCGTCCGGCCCGGGGCGCTGTGCACGCGTCATGCAGTGATGACGCTCACGTGGCCGCCTGCGGCGACCGCACACAGGGACTCGTATCCCTGCGGCCAGGCCCCTAAACCCGACCGTTGACAGCGATCTCGCAGTGCGGACCGCGTCCACTCGTCGTACGCGCGCACCTCACGGTGACGAGGTCGGGTGTGTGAAACCGCGTGGCCGGCGCAGCGCAGACGACCTTGATGCACCGGCAGATCGGTGTGCGGAAGGATGCCGGTCATGGATGGGCCTTGTGCTGAGTGTGGATACGCATACGCGTCGGTGCGGGCCACTGACGCGCCCGCGCGGGTTCGCTCGGCGGCGAACGAGTTGGTGACCTCTTTGGCTGGCGCCGATCCGGCGGCGCTGTCTCGTGCGCCGGGTGACTCGCAGTGGTCAGTGCTGGAGTACGCGGGGCACGTTCGGGATGTGCTGGTGGTGCAGCGTGAGCGTGTGCTGATGGTCCGGAACCAGCAGGGTCAAACCGCGCGCCCCATGGCGCGGGATGAGCGGGTGCAGTGGGGGGAGTACGCCGAATGCACTGCCGAGCAGCTGTGTGCCGAGGTCGCCCTGGTCGCTGAGTGGCTGGCGCACACGTTGGAGCTGCTCGACGACGAGGACTGGTCGCGCACCCTGGTGTACAGCTACCCACAGCCCGCTGAGCGGTCGTTGGAATGGCTCGCGACGCATACCGTCCACGAGCTGGTGCACCATCGACAGGATGTCGAACGACTGTTGTCGGCGTAGCCGACCCGCGGTGCCGAGCCTGGCCGACAGCGCCGGGCTATCTTCGGGTGCATGACGTCCGAGCTGTCACCTCGACTGGCGGCGATTGTTGACGCTCTGCCACTCACACCGCAGTCGCAAGTCTTGGAGATCGGGTGCGGGCCGGGCGCTGCAGCGCGCGCCATCGCCCAGCGCCTGGACACCGGGCACATTCTCGCGATCGATCGATCCGCGAAGGCAGTGGCTCAGGCACGTTCCGCCTCGTCCAGGGAGATCGAGTCCGGCCGCATGAGTGTGCGCCAGGCAGAAGCCGAGTCGTTCGTAGCGCAGCCCGGGGACCGCTTGTTCGATGTGGTCTTCGCGGTTCGGGTGGGCGCACTCGATGGTCGCCACCCCGATGCAGGGCGGCCAGCACTTGCGCGCATCAGGGCTGTGCTGGCACCAGGTGGGCGGGTGTTCGTCGACGGCGGTCGACCACTTCGCGAGCTCGAGGTCAAGGCGTGAGCGGAGGCCGCGGCTGTGAATGCGGATCAGGCACTGACTGCTTCCCGGTTTGGCATGAGGCGTTAGCCGAAGAGCAGAGCGACCCCACGATGGCGGCTTGGCACAACCCCCTGGGGTGCGGGTTCATCCTCCAACACCCATCTCTCTTTCAGCTGCGGTTCGCCGACGGTCAGTTCCGCTTCCTCCAGCTCTTCGTCGACCGGGGCATCGACGCCGTCAACGCCGTGGCTCGGGCAAGGACAGCGCGCAATCGCGGCAGTGCTCCGACTTTCGACTCCGTTGAGCTCGAGAGCTACGAGCCGATCCCCCCGACCGGATTTCCGGCAGCGTTCGCGGTCAGCATGCACCACGTGCGTGAGCCAGGTGGCGGCTTCGTGGGAGGTGGATACGCGGCATACGACGAAAGGATGCGGGACTTCGTGCGCGCGACCATTGACGCCTGGCAGCTGCTGGGCCGGCCACGCTAGGCGCATGATCGTGTCAAGATGCCGTCGCGGTTGAATCTGCTTACCGGGTCAGCATGACGAGGTTTCCGTCCGGGTCCGCGATCCAGGCGGTTCGCTCGCCCCAGGGCATGTCGGCCGGGTCGGCCACGATCTCGAAGCCGTTCAGTCGGGCTCGGGCAAAGGTCTCATCCACGTCGTCGACGTAGACGCAGAACTCCACGCGGTGGCCCGACGCAGGCCGTTGCCGACGACCGTGCACCGGCTCGTACGCGATGCCACCCAAGCCGATCTCTGAAGCCTCGCCGATTCTCAGCGTGATGAAGGCGGGCTCACCGTCGTCCGGGAAGCGATACGTCTCGACGCCCTCGAGCAAGTCCGCGTAGAACGCCAGAGAACGACCAAGGTCGGAGCAGGAGAGCATCGGAAACAGCTGCGTGGCCACCGGCACAGTGTTTCACGGCGGGGTCGGCGCATGATCCCACCAGGACTGACCTCTGCATGGCGCCCGGGCAGTTGCCGCAAGCGTTCAACGCGCGATGGCTACCGGTGTCGCGGACGCAACGCGGCGACCGCGAGCACGACAGCTGCGGCGATGGAGCCGAGTGTTCGTAGGTGGTTCGACCAGACCCACTGCGTGTAGAGGTCGGCCCAGCTGGCCTCCGCGTCGACGCTGGCGGGGTGGAGCGCGTCGATCGAGGCGCTGATCGGGACGTTGGCGGCGAACGTGATCAAGACCGCCGCGATCAGAAAGACCACGGCGCCGGTGAGCGCCCAACGGCTCTGAGCCGCACCCCATGTCCGGAGCGCCCGCACGATCACCACGACGCACACGACGCCGGTGCCGAGCCCCACCAGCATGAACGGTGCGACCGCGGTGCGGTTGAAGGCCTGCATGGCTTCGATCCCTTGAGTGGCCGATAGCTCACCCACGGCGGGCATGATGAAGGCGGAGAAGCACAAGAAGACTCCGGCGTTGATGGCGGCGCCGACGCCGGCCACGATCGTCGGCCAGTCCGCGCCGCCGGGGACGGCGATGGTCGGGGAGACGGACGGGTTCGGTGTCGTAGTCATGTGACCAGGAAAGCTCCTGCTTGCAAGACTATCCATAGATCATAGACGCGTATCCATTCGAATCCGTCTACTCTTGGGCGGGTGGACCCGCTGACCGCCCTGCTGGACGTGCCGCGAGCCCATGGCGCCTTCCTGCTCCGCGTGACGATGTCGCCGCCCTGGGCCGTACGCGTGCAGGACGAGGCACCACTGACAGTCGTGGCTGTGACGACCGGGTCGACCTGTGTCGTGCCAGACCACGGTGACCCCATGACGCTGGCAGCGGGTGACCTGCTGCTGATCGCCAGACCAGACCCCTACCTGTTCGCCGACACCCCGACCCGTCCGCCGCAGGCGGTGATCCATCCCGGCGGCAGGTGCGAGACACCGGTCGGCGCCAGCCTCGAGCTGCCTCTGCATCACGGCGTGCGCACCTGGGGAAACGACCCAACGGGACGCGACACCATGCTGGTTGGCACCTACCCGAGCGCGGGTGAGGCAGGGAGCCGACTCCTCACGGCACTGCCGCCGATGTTCGTACTGCGCGCAGGCGACCACCACCCACGACTGGTCGAGATCCTCGGCGAGGAGCTCCAGAGCGACAAGATCGGCCAGGCCAGCCTGCTGGATCGCCTGCTCGATGCCCTCGTGGTGGCAGTCATCCGCCACTGGGCCGCCTTGCCAGACGCCGATCCCCCCGGGTGGCTCCGAGCCAGAACCGACCCCGTCGTCGGCGCCGCGCTGGACCTGATGCACGACCACGCAGCCCACCCGTGGACCGTCGCATCCCTCGCGGCAGAGGTCGGGATGTCTCGCGCCGGCTTCTCCCGTCGGTTCACCAGCGCGGTGGGGCAACCGCCGATGAGCTATCTCGCGTCCTGGCGGATGGCGCTGGCCGCCGACCTGCTGCGGCAAGGCGACGAGCCGATCGTTCGGGTGGCCACCGAGGTCGGCTACAGCAGCCCATTCACCTTCAGCACCGCCTTCAAGCGCCACTACGGCATCAGCCCACTCACCTACCGACAGCAGGCATCGATGTCCGCATGACCATGACTCGGAAGCTCCCCAGGGGCGTGGGGGAGCGGGGCCATGCTCGTCGGCACGGCCAGACGCACGCTCAGGCGTCAACGCAGAAGGACAGGCAGTCTCGTGGAGGATCCAGACACGCCGGATGAATCGCTGGCACGCACCAGACGTGGCGGCGCTGTCAGTTTGCTGCGCCGCAACCGCGACTTCCGGGTGCTGTGGTCGGCACGCGCTGTGTCGGTCCTCGGCGACTCCCTCGGTCTGGTTGCCCTGCTGGTGTACCTCGAGGCCGAGACCGGCGCCGCGTTCGCGGTGGCCCTGCTGCTGGTTGCCGGTGACAGCGTCCCGGGTCTGTTCGGGCCGGTGGCCGGCTACATCGGGGACCGGTTCGGGCTGCGCAAGGTGATGGTCGCCGCCGAGGTGATCCAGGGTCTGCTGGTGCTCGCGATCGCCGCCACATTGCCGCCGCTCCCGGTGCTGCTCGCGCTTGTGGTGGTTCGCGGCATCGGGTCCACCGTCTTCATCGCGGCCTCACGCAGCGCCGTACCCCGTCTGGTCGATGACCAGGACCTCGAATCCGCCAACGCAGCGATGGGAGTCGGGACCTACGGACTGGAAGCGATCGGGCCCCTGATCGCCGCGGGCCTGTTCGCGCTTACCGGGATCCGCGGTGTACTGGGGTTCGACGTCGCCACCTTCGCTGTCTCCGCGGCGATCCTGGCCCGACTCCCGGCCCTCGCCGCGGCTCACCGTGTCGAAGTCGACCCGAAGGAGACGACCCCGACCCGGTGGCACCGCGACGTGATGACCGGCCTGGCCGTGTTGTGGTCGATCCCCACGGTGCGCGCGGCCGCGGCAGGCTTCGTCGGCGTGGTCGCCTTCAGCGGAGTCGACGACGTCGCCTTGGTGTTCCTGGCCCGCGACGAACTCGGCGGCACCGGCACCGATGCGGCGATCCTCTACGCCGGCGTCGGCATCGGCCTGCTGGCCGGCTACCTGCTGCTCGCCCGGGTCGGAGCACGCTGGCCGGCGCTCGCGCTGCTGATCTTCGGATTCGTCGTGAGCAGTGCCGGCAACCTGGTGACCGGGCTCGCATGGTCGATCGCCGCGGCCCTGCTTCTGCAGTGCATCCGCGGCATCGGCATCGCCGCCCTCGACGTGGGCGTCAACAGCCACCTGCAGCGAGTCGTCCCAGCCGGCATCCTCGGCCAAGCCTTCGGCACCCTCTACGGCGCTGTCGGCGTGGCTGCCGGCCTCTCCTACGGCCTGGGTGGGGCACTCCTTGCGGCGACCGACGCCAGGACCACGTTCATCGTGGCTGGCGCCGGAGGGCTGGTTGTCAGCCTCGCCTGCGCCGTCGCCCTCAACCGCAGCACCGGTGCACGGCGCCGACAATGACCGTCACCGGGTCAGGCGAGTCCTGACTGGTAGGCGAACACCACCAGCTGCGCGCGGTCGCGAGCACCGAGCTTGATCATCGCCCGGCTGACGTGAGTGCGCGCGGTGGCCGGGGCTGAGGACCAGGTGGTCGGCGATCTCCTGGTTCGACATCCCTTGAGCCACCAGAGCGACGCTTTCGCGTTCGCGGGCGGTGAGCTGTCGAGCTGTGGGTGTGGTTGCACGTGCCGCGGCGTGTTCTTTGACTCGGCGACGGCCCCCGTCGTAGAAGGGAACCCACATGCTCGGGAGTGAGGCATTCGCGGAGTGATGAGGAAGTCGCCGGCGTCCTCGCGATGGTCCAGAGGCAACGCTACGGCCGGTCGCCACCTGGCGGGAGGGTCTGCCGGTACCCCGATAGACAGACACTCCCTCGCGCACGAGAGACGGCGTTCCATGGTCATCTCCGCGGCACCGAGTGCAGGTACCGCAACTGCCCGCTCCCAGGAACGCCAGAACGACACCTAGAGGAATCCTCATGCCGTCAGTGAGCACCACGCAGACACCCACCACCAGGGATGGTGTGAACGAAGACGCCGCACGCGCGAACGATGAGGCGTCATGACACCTGCCAGGGAACCCCGAACGCCCACGCTGAGCCGTCGAGCCGCCATCCGTGGGGCAGTTCTCGGTGCAGGGCTTGCGGTGGTGGCCACCAACTCCGGCTGCGCTGCCTCCTCACCGGGGGACGCCGGCGCGAGCGAAGGCGAGTCGACGACCGACGAGACCACCCGGAGCGTGTCTCCCGGTCGCGGCGGCGTCCTGCTCGCGTACTTCTCCCGTCCTGGCGAGAACTACTACTACGGCGACCGGATCGACCTGGAGACCGGCAACACCGAGGTTCTGGCGGCCATGATCGCCGAAGGCATCGACTGCGACGTGCATCGCATCCAGCCCGCCGACCCGTACCCGCACGACTACGACGCCACGGTCGCGCGTAATGCCCGTGAACAAGACGCCGACGCCCGCCCAGCCATCGCGAACCCGCTACCGGCGCTCGATGGCTACGACATCGTGCTGCTGGCCAGCCCGATCTGGAACGTGCGGCCACCCATGATCATGAAGACCTTCACCGAGGCCCTCGACTTCGAGGGCACCACGGTTCACCCGGTCACCACCCACGCCATGAGCGGCCTCGGCACGGCCGAGCGCGAGTACGCCCAGGCATGTCGTGGCGCGACCTTGGCCGAAGGCCTGGCCATCCGGGGCGAGGAGGTCGCGGACGCCGGCGCCACTGTCCAGGGGTGGCTCCGTCGTACCCGCCTGGCTCGGGCCTGAGGCGGCACCGAACTGCGCTTTCCACCAAGCTCGTCGGTAAGCGACGTTGGGGCGCTGCATGCGTGGCAAGGGCGCGGACCCACCGGCGCACGTCCTGTCAGGCGTGGGAAAGTGAGCACGCGGATGACCGCGTATGCCACTGCGCGGACACGGGGGCGGGCCCGCGCACATCGCGGCATGAGCGCGCCTCTGGGTGCGTTGTCAGGCGAAGCGCAGCCGGGTGGGCAGGAAGCTTCCGTCGATCGGCAGTGCAAAGATCTTGGTCGGCGCAATCTGGTAGACGCGGTACGGCGGACCGCCCGAGGTGGGTGCACCGTAGTCCGCGTCGAGCTGGTCGCCGGCGACCGTGGTCGGCCAGCCGTAGGTCTGCTGGAACGCGGCGGATGCGCGCTCCAGTGTCGCTCGGTCGCGCACCCGGTTCGCGTTGCCCTCCACGACGAGGTGCGCGCCGTCGGCTTCGGTGCTGACCACGCAGCGACCGTCGGCGTCGAGGTTGCGGCTCTTGCGTGCGCTGTCCTTGGACACGATGAACAGGACGGGCTCCGACCATGTGGCGAACAGCGGCATCATGTGCGGCGCGCCGTCGGGGCGGACGCTGGCGAGCCAGAACCATCCGTTCAAGGCGAGCCGCCGTTCGACGTCGGGCCAGTCGAGGGAGCGGGTGGCTTCCTCCACCTCGGTTCCCTTGCCCGTTGTCGGCATCGTCTCGATGACTGGGGTGACAGATCCCATGACACTCCTCCGGTTTGTCGTAGGGCGGTGCTTTCGCCACTGGTGAACTCGACGTCATCGGTCAGGCATGGTGGGGCTAGTCGACTGGGTCGTCGGCACCCACGGGCCACGCTTCGAGCTCGTGCTCGGCGAGTACGGCAGCGATGAGTTGTTCGGTACCTCCCACGAGTGTGGAGCGTAGATCGATCTCCGTGGCGACGCACCAAGCGTGATCGTCGGGCCAGAAGAGGTTCGGCGATTGGGCAAGGAACCAGTCTTCCTCGGCTTGCCATCCCATCGCGGCAGCGGCATCGAGAGAGCCCGAGAACAACAGGTAGTCCCTGCCGGGGTGCTGCAGGCGGGGCAAGTCGACCACCGCCTCCTTGGGTAGGCCCGAAGGCACCGACGCGCGGCGGCGCCGAAGGCTCCGCGTAAGTCTTGGAAACCAGCTTCGCTCTGGGCGGAGCATGCCGACCGAGGGACTGCCGTGAATCCAGCCGTAGCCGTCCCAGAGCGCGAAGATGCCCCGATCTGGGGTGGACGTGTGGGACTCCAGGAGTCGGCACAGTGCGCCAAGGGCGCGTGGAGGGAGGTTGCCCTCCTCAGGCTCCGGGCCCGGCCAGGCCGAGGTTCGGACAACCGACCGGTCCACCTCGGTTTCGGTCACCCCGGCGATGTCATCCCACGCCATCAGCGCATGCGGTTCATGCCCGGTGGTGGCGCACACGTCCGCCCAGCTGACGAGGGGGTCGTCTGCGCGGGCTACGGGGTGCAGCACCCGGGCGTACGCCTCGTACCCCCGGGGAACGATCGAACCCACCGCAGACCCGAATGGTCCCAGTCGTGGCGCGATCCAGGCGCCGACCGAGACGTCGCCCACGGGGCGTAGCCGGGACAGATCCATGGCTCACATTGTCGCGTCCGCAGCGGCGAAGTCGGACGCTACGCCCGCCGGCAGTGGCATGGGTGCGGTGGGTCGTCAGAGCAGGTTGCTGACCTCGACGAGGTTGCCGTCCGGGTCGTTGAAGTAGACGGATGTGATGGCGCCGGTCGCGCCGGCCCGCTCTCCGGGGCCGTCGAGGATCTCGACGCCTTCGCGTTCGAGGTGCGCGATCACCTCGTCGAGGGGAACGTCTGTCAGCAGGCAGAAGTTGCCACTTCCCGGCACCGTGCCGGTCGCGATCGGGGGCACCGACTGCGCGTCTTGAAGGCTGATCTTGTTGGCGCCGAAGTGCAGTGACCATTTGCCCGGCCGCTCTTCGCGCGAGTCCATGCCGAGCACCCGCTCGTAGAACTGGCGCGTGGCTGCCACGTCGTGAACGCAGAGTACGAGATGGTCCAGCGCGCGCATCTTCATGTCCAGAGAGGATAGAGATGTGGCGCGAGGTTCGACGAGGCGCTCGTCGCCCCAGCATCTGGTACCCGAGTGGATTCGTTGAAGCGCTGCCAGGACGCCGAGGTCTACGACCGTTCGACGGGCTGGCGGAGGATCGTTCGCAGTTTCGCCGGGTCGACCCGCCGAGCATCGCTGAGATAGATCTCATGGTGCTTTCCCGACATCTGCAGGCCGGCGTCCGGAATGAAGCGGTCGTGCAGGTCGGCGAGGACATCCGCTTCGGCGTCGTACGGACCTATGTGCAGCGTCTGGACGCAGTGACCCTCCTCGAGGGTTTCCAGGCGCACCTTGTCGAGGCCGGCCGGGCGGTCCTTCGCGGGCACGGCCTTCACTGTGCCAGCGAACAACTCGGCCGTGATCCAGTCGGGCGTCATGATCATCGCCGTCCAGTCCCACTGAGACTTGTCACGTGCGGAGGTGAAGGCGGCCATGTCCGCTGCCCACCAGAGGGCCTCCAACGGCGGCACCACGTAGTCGCGCTCCAAGTGCCGCTTGCTGGCGAACTTCAGCTTGTAGGCCACTGGGTAGAGGGCTGCGAGCGCGTCGGCGTAATCCTTGGCAGTGTTGGGGTCGCCGTGGCCGTCCACCATCAGGTACTGCATGGCAGGGACGTCGATGACCCGGAACTCGCCGCTCCGTGCTCGGTACGAGTCCTGCGTCTTCTTGAAGTCGAGCTTCATGGGCCCAGTATGGTTCGCCCGACTCGCGGTGACGTCGGATGTTCGTGC
>DATMEB010000152.1:0-13979 GCA_035557095.1 Nocardioidaceae bacterium
ACGCAGGCCAGCCGCTGACTTCGGCGGTCCGAACACCAACTCTCCGCTCGAGCGCTCACTGAACGCCGCGCGCTCACCGTTTCGTGCAAGAGGTCAAAATCCACGCGCTGGAGAGCTGTAGCGCTTCGACTCCGGGCACCCAGGAAGGGAGGTGGGCGCGGACATGCTGGGTGTGCCAAGGCACGGCCAGTCGTTGGCAACTCACGCGACCGCGTCGAGCATCGTCCGCTCCGTCTGGGTGAGTTCGCTTGTCGCGCCCTCCCACGCCACGTCCAACTGACCAACGGTGCTCCCGCCGAGGATGGGCACCAGTTGGGGGGAGCCACCGGTCAGCCAGGCCAGCACCACCTGTCCGCGCGTGAGGCCACGCGCGGTCGCCACTTCGTCGAGAGCGGCCAGGCGCCGCGCGTTACCCGGGTGGTCGTACTCCGGGCCCAGGGTGCGGTCCGGGCGGTCGTAGGCACCCAGCAGCAGCGCGGTGTAGACCCAGCCCTCGACAGCGGGTCGGCGGCGAAGCAGCTCGAGGCCGTCGGAGGAGAGCATCCCCAACGGCAGCGGCTGGCCGCCGACCTCGGCACCGGGGAGCGGCTGGAGGTATGAGTAGCGCTGCTGATAGGCCGTAGGCGCCGGCAGGTGGGCGTTGGCGGCGCGCCAGCAGATCTCCTCGACCACGAACGACGGATGGTTCGAGACGCCGTAGCTGCCGATCGTCCCATCGCCCACCAGCGCCCCGAAGGCGCCGACAGTCTCGTCCAAGGCCACGGAGCGGTCCTCGACGTGCGCCCAGAGCAGGTCGACGTGGTCGACTCCGAGGCGCTCCAGGCTGCCGGCGAATCCTCCGCGGATCGCTCGCTCGGATAGGCCCTCAACGTTGTCGGGGAAGCCGCCGGGGCGGTTCGGCTGCGCGCCGACCTTGGTGCTGAGCTTCACCAGCGCGCCGGGGTTGGCCTTGAGCCACCGGCCCAGCAGCGCCTCGCTCTGCCCGCCGAGGCCGGAAGGGTCCTCCCAGAAGGAGTAGTTGTCCGAGGTGTCGAGCCAGACCCCGCCCAGCTCGACGAACCGGTCGAGCAACGCGAAGGCGTCCCGATCGTCGAGGCGGGTGCCGAAGTACATGGTTCCGAGAACAAGTGGCGTGCTCATGTTCCCAGCGTCGGTGTTGGTCGCCATGCCCCGACCGTAAGCGTCAATCGGTCCGTACGACAGGGCCGATCTGGAGTCATTTTAATAGTGCCAATCGATCGGGGGCCGCCGTATCATGCAACGAATGCGGATCCCGATCGACCGCGAGGCCACGGTGCCTCTCTACAAGCAGGTCGAGGTGGCCCTGCGCTCCGGCATCAGCGCCGGAACCTTGGCGCCGGGCACCCGATTGCCCGCCACGCGTGCACTCGCCGCGGACCTCGGGGTCAGCCGGATCACCGTGACCAACGCGTACGCCGAGCTCGAGCGCGACGGACTGATCGAAGGGATCGTCGGGAGCGGCACGGTCGTCATGGCCGCCTCGTTCGGGCACGTCGGCCGACCCACTGACCCGCCCCCGGACTGGCCGAGCTGGCAGCAGCGCCTGCAGCAGGACCGGCAGGACGATGGGCCCGAGGACCGGCTCGAGGGGCCGAACCCGCCGCTGCAGGACGACGCCGCACGCCCCGAAGCGATCTCCTTCACCGGCGTCGGCGACCTGCGCCTGTTGTCGACGCGAGATCTCGGGAGAACCATCCACGACGTCCTGCGAGCCGACGGCGTGGCGGCGTTGGGGTACGGCGACCTCGGCGCCGGCCACCCGCAGCTCCGCACCACCATCGCTCGGGTCCTCGCCGCGCAGGGCATCGCCACCTCCGGCGAACGGGTTCTGGTGACCAGTGGCTCTCAGCAGGGCTTGGCGCTGGCCTGTCAGGTGCTGCTGCGACCAGATGATCCAGTCCTGGTCGAGCAGCCCAGCTACGACCACGCGCTGCGCCTCTTCGCCCACCTGCGCTGCCGGGTCATCGGTGTCCCCATGGACGACGACGGCATGCGGGTCGAGTTGGTCGAGGACCTGGTCCGCAAGCACCGGCCTGGCCTGATTTACACGATCCCCACCTTCCACAACCCGACCGGCACCTGCCTGCCGGCCCGCCGCCGCCGCGACCTGCTCGCCGTCGCCGCGCGCCACGACGTTCCCATAGTTGAGGACGACTTCACCGGCGATCTTCGATACGAGGGGCGCACCCAGCCGGCAGTCAAGGCATTGGACCAGAACGGCTCGGTGATCCACCTCGGCAGCTTCGCCAAGCTGCTCGCGCCGGGCCTGCGGATCGGCTATCTCGTGGCCGACGGCCCCGTGTTCGGTCGGCTCACCGCAGCCAAGCAGGCTTTGGACCTGACCACCTCGCCGCTGCTCCAGCGCGTGGTCGACCGCATTGTCACCGTGGGTCGCTACCAATCGCACCTGCGCCGCACTACCCGCCTCTACCGTCGCCGTCGCGACGCGATGAGCGAGGCCCTCGCCCGCGAGATGCCTGCCTGCGCGGTGGGCCTTCCCGCCGGTGGCCTGTTTCTGTGGGTCCGCCTTCCCGAGGGCGTCTCCGCGCGCGCCCTGGCCCAGGCCGGCGCGAGAACCGGTGTCGTGGTCACACCGGGACACCGGTTCTTCACCGACCCCACGGCCGGCGACGGCTACATCCGGCTCAACTTCGCCACCCGGACCGAGAACGAAATCCACGACGGCATCACCCGGCTCGGCCAGGCGATGATGCAACTCGTCGACGCCCACGATCAACTACCTGGCTGAGCAACACGTCGCCACAAGCGGATTCCGCACCGACACGCTCCGCGTGACCATCCGCCACGGGCGCACGTGCCCACCTTGCGTGCTCAGTTGTGGGCGACGACGTTGACGACGTTGCCGTCGTGATCGCGGAAGAAGAATCGGTGCACTCCCCAGTCCTCGTCCGCGAGCGGGTGAACGACCTCCAGCCCGGCCGCAACAACACGATCATGGATCGCATCAACTTCGGCCGACGCCGCGACACCGACGCTGATGGTCGGGTTGCACGGAGCCGACACGTCACTCGTCATCACCTGCAGCTGCACGCTCGGCGCCTCGGCGGGAGCGAGGTTCCCGATCCAGCCGAGGTCCATGCCAACGTCGAGTCCGAAGATCCGCGCATACAATTCGTTGGCCCGAGCAACGTCGGTCACGGGCAAGTTCGGAACGATCCGCGTGACACCCATGACCACGAACGTACCGACGATCGGCAGGACGCGCCGCCCAGGGAGTCACCGCAGGCGGATCCTCACGCGGTACGGCGGCGAAGCCACACTCCGCTGCTTCGGCGGACTGCGACGATGAGCGCGTGGCAAAGGCTGAATCCTCCTTCTACCTTGGACCGACCGCTGACCGGTGGAGTCCCCAGAGTTGGGACGACGTGCTCAGCGTGGCCGCCAACCCGACGTCAACCTGGAGACCGGCCCGTGACCTCGCCTCGCTGACCCTTGGCGGGGGCCTGTACATCGTCGGTATTCGCGACGACGAGGGCAGGGCTGGCGACACTGCCCGATCGCATCGTGCAGTTAGCTGCAACTCGCATTGCTCCACCCGTAGGGCTGCGACTCCAAGTCCTCCCACACCCCACGGAGCCCCGCCAGGCGTGCCTTGTCGTGGCCGTCCCAGCCAACCGAACCTTCGACCACGACCTCGCCACGCTCACCGAGACCTTCGATCAAGTTGAGCGGTCCTGGTAGCAGGAGCGCGGGCTCTGGCGGTTGCGGAGTGGCCGAGGGATGATGTCGGGTCGGAGCTCGTCCCGAAGGAGAACTGTGAAGATCAGCCTTTCACGCCCGCCCGCACTGATCGTGGTCAGCACATGTTGTCTGACGATGTCCATCTTCGGGCTAGGCGTCCCGGCTCCCGCGGCGGCGCACCAGGGAGAAGATCTGAGCGCGACGCGAGTCGACCCGTCGGCCAAAGCCGTCGAGGACAAGATCGAGATCGCACGCCTCGCCGAGTTTTCCACCGGCCAACGAGGGCCCCGTGGCTGCGACAAGCGCAACTCAGTGAGCAACCGGCACGTCAAGGTGTGCTTCAAGCCTTCCGGCGACGACTTCTACATCAAGGACCGAGCCGCCGACGGGCGCTCGGCGGTGGTCGGGTTCAACGTGATCTGGTCGAACTACTCCGACAGCTGCCGTAACGGCCTCGGTGCCGGCGTGTGGGGGGTCTGCACCCATTACGACTTCAAGGAGAGCCGCAACGTCAGCTTCTTCGGTTTCACCAACGACTACAGCGACCCTGGCCCGAGCCGTCACTTCACCGCCTCGAAAACCGAGTGCACCGGGTCGGGATGTCGGACCACGATCCCGCCACGCTACGAGCCCGACCCAGATGCCGGGACCCTCCATGACTTTTGCACGTGGTCGGCGGACCGGCCTGTCTTCCGTGGGAAGCGGGTGGACTGGCGGGGTTCGTGCGCTCGACATGACCTGTGCTACCTGGAACACAGCTCGGACTTCAAGGAGATGTGTGACCGACGGCTGTGGGTCAACTGGAGCAACACATGTGCCGCTGCGTTCCCGTACGTCAGTCCTGCACCGCGTACTCGACGCAACAAGTGTCGGCAGTCGGCGCGCGACAAATGGAATATCGTCGTGGAGCTGGGAGACGGCTGAGGGATACCGAGCGTCGTCGGGGCACGAGCTTCGGTCAGCTAGTCGTTGAGTGGGACAGGCACCGACCCGCCCAGGCTGATCTGCCGGGTGGTGAGCTCGTCGGCGATCGCGCGGGGCATCAGGCGGAGACCTGGCCAGTCGGTCGAGCTTGGTCACCACCAGGGTGTCACCGGCTCGAATGCGGCCAGTGCCTCGCGGAGGCCGGGACGTTCGCGGTTGGTGCCGGTCAGGCAGTGGTCGAGTGGATCCGTTCAGCCTCGACGCCAGCTGAGCAGAGCGTCGCGTTGCGCGATGAGGTCTTGTTGATCGGTGGAGCATCGGGGGTACCCGACAATCAGCGCGCTTACAACGCACCTCAGGAGCTGGACTCGGTCGTGCCGCGGGACGCGGACGACTCGAGCATCGCAGCGCCCGACCCCTCCAGCGGGCGCCTGCGGAGTCGTTACCGCAACGCCAGCAGCGGGGCGCGTGTGGATCGGGGCTCCACGACGCCGCTTCGTTCCCTGACCACTAGTGGCATAATTGTGGCATGAGTCGCACACGCCTGAGCACGACAGTGGACGCAGGCCTCCTCGAGAGCGCCCGCAGGGCGTCCGGGAAGCCAGACTCCGCGCTGGTGGACGAAGCCCTCGCGGCGTTGCTGGCCCGTCATCGCTCGGCCGAAATGGACGCCAGCTACGCCGCCTACGACGCGCACCCGCTCGACGAACCCGACGAGTGGGGAGACTTGGCCTCGTTCCGACGCGCAGTTGCGGCCTCATGACGGATCTCCCCGCCCGCGGGGAAGTGTGGTGGTGTGAGATGCCGGAGATCGGCCGCAGACCCGTCGTCATCTTGTCTCGCGACGCCGTCATCCCGCGCCATCGCCGCGCACTCATCGCCCCGTGCACGACCACCATCCGAAACCTCCCAAGCGAAGTTCTCCTCGAGCCGGGAGACGACCCGGTGCCGCTTCGCTCGGCGGTCAACCTGGACTCGATCGAAAGCGTCTCGATTGCGATCCTCGTCGAACGCCTCGGACGCGTAGCCGATGCCCGAATGCGCGAGATCTGCGCCGCCCTTGACGTCGCGGTCGCCTGTTCAGGCTGAGTTTCGACCTCTCTCCGCAAGCGGATCCCCGACCGGGATCGCTCGATGGCGCTGTCGGCGCTACACCGGCGTGGCGGGTCGTAGTGGGCACCTTGTCGCGATTCGCGCGCCCGATCCTTCTAGGTCGGCCTGCTCATGAGGTGTAGCGCCATCGCTGCCAGCCGAGATGCGCCCTGAGGTGATGACGTCGCCGTCGTCGACAAGCATGGGCTCATGTCCAGGGGCGGCATGAGCAACCGAAGAGGCCCGACGCCGGCTGAACGTAGTGCCACCACACGGCGTGCCCGCTACGTGCCCGTTCCATCCTGAATCTTGCCGGCCGAGCACTCCATCGACTATCGTCGATAATCGATGAAAGCTACCCGTGCACCCCTGGATCGCGCCGAGGCCGAGGAGTACGCAAGCTGGTTCAAGGCGTTGGCCGACGCCACCCGCATCCAGATCGTGTCGTTGCTGGCCCGGCGTCGCACATCGATGACCGTCGGCGAGGTCGTCGATGCCGCTGGTGTGGGTCAGTCGACGGTGTCGCACCACCTGAGGATCCTGGCCGAGGTCGGGTTCGTGCTGGTGGAACATCGCGGCACCGCCCGCCTCTACCGGATCAATGACGCGTGCGTCTCCTGCTTTCCCTCTGCGGCTGACGTGGTGATGGGCAAACCCGTTCCGGCCGTTCCCTCTTGCGACTGAGGAGTCCCCATGGCTGACCAGGACATCGTCGAGCGCTACTCGGGGCTGGCGCGAGCCGCGCTTGCCGGAGAGACGATCCGCGACTGCAGCGGCGACGACTTCGACGAGGGCTGCTTCGGTGCCGCGGGTTACGACGACCTGCTGGGTCTTCCTGCTGGCGCGACACAGGCCAGTCTGGGCTGCGGTAACCCGCTGGCGGTGGCCGACCTGCGCGCCGGTGAGACCGTGCTCGACCTCGGCTCGGGAGGTGGGATCGACGTCCTGCTCTCGGCCAAGCGGGTCGGACCCGACGGGCAGGTGTACGGCGTTGACGCCAGTGCGGACATGCTCGAGCTGGCGCGCCGCAACGCCGATCAGGCAGGGGCATCCAACGTGGAGTTCCTGCACGGCAGCATCGAGGATCTCCCGCTACCGGCGGACGCGGTCGATGTGGTGATCTCCAACTGCGTGGTCAATCTGTCGCCCGACAAAGTCGCGGTGTTCGCCGAGATCGTCCGCGTACTGCGTCCCGGTGGTCGGCTGGGGATCAGCGACGTGATCGCCGACGACGACTCCTCCCCTGCGGAACAGATGCAGGCAGCCCAACGTGTCGGATGCCTGGCCGGTGTTCTTACCATCGGCGACTACCGGGCCATGCTGGTCGCGGCCGGACTGGTCGAGGTAGCGATCGCGCGCACCGCCGATCATGGTGACGGCGTGCATTCGGCGATCATCCAGGCCACCAAGCCAACGAGCGCCGCCTGACCGCGTCAGCTCGCGGACAGCTCTCCGAGAAGTTGGCGTACGCGGCCGTCGATGTCGTCGCGGATACGGCGGACGGTGTCGGGGTCCTTGCCGGCGGGGTCTTCGAGGTCCCAGGCGAGGTAGCGCTTGCCGCGGTAGAAGGGGCAGGCGTCGCCGCAGCCCATGGTGATCACCACGTCGGCGACCTGCACAGCGTCATCGGTGAGTGGCTTGGGGAACTCCTTGGACAGGTCCAGGCCGAGCTCGGTCATCACCTCGACCACCGCAGGGTTGATGCGGTCGGTGGGTTCGCTGCCCGCGGATCGCACGGTGACGCCGCCGTGGGCGTGGTGGTCCATCAGCGCTGCGGCCATCTGCGAGCGGCCGGCGTTGTGTACGCAGACGAACAGTACGGAGGGCTTATCGGCCACGGTCGCTCCTTTCGGCGTCGGCGATCGGCATAGGGGTCACGACGTGGGTGAGGTCGTCGGCCCAATCGGCGGGGCGGGGGTAAAGCAGGCGGATCAGTCCGACGGCGACGGCCCCGCTGAGCAGCTGCATGAGCACGAACATCGACACCGACGCGGGCGCGATCCCGGCGAAGGTGTCGGAGAACATGCGGGCGATGGTCACGGCTGGGTTGACGAAGCTGGTGGAGCTCGTGAACCAGTAGGCGGCGGTGATGTAGCCGCCGACCGCGTACGCGACAGTGTCGGTGCGACCCGAGCGGATGGTGCCGAAGATGACGAGCACCAGGCCCACGGTGGCGACCATCTCGCCCAGCCACAGCCCGCCCGAGGAGCGCGTCTGGGTGGAGATCGACACCGCGGACAGTCCGAACATCAGGTTGGCCAGCAGCGCGCCGACGAGGCCGCCAACGATCTGCGCGACGATGAGAACCGCGGCGGTGCGGGTGTCGATGGCGCGCAAGGCTCGTTCGACCAGCGTGACGACCGGATTGAAGGAGGCCGACACCGGCTGCAGCGCAAGGATCAGCGCCACCAGGGCGGCCCCGGTGACCAGGCTGTTCTCCAGCAACTGCAGCCCCACATCGGACGGTGAGAGCCGGACGGCCGCGATCCCGGACCCGATCACCGCGGTCACCAGGAACGCGGTACCGACCAGCTCGGCCAAGGCGCGCCGGGTCAGCGGATGAGACGCCACCGACCCATCCCCCAACTGCTGTCACCCGTCGCGCCAATGCCCTGCCTCATGCGGTGGCGGTCACCTGGTCGTCGGTGTTCGCGGACGTGCTGCAGCAGTCGTTGGTGCAGCCCTCGCCGGTGCAGCACTCAGCCGGGCGGTTCTCCAGGGAGGTGCCGTCGGCCTTGACGACGTAGACCTCCCAAGGCTCCTGTCCGGGCCCGTGCACCCACACTTTGTCCTGCACGGCATAGCAGCAGTCGGTGTCGGTCTCGGAGAACGTGGCCAGCCCGGCGTCCTTGAGCCGCTGCGTGGCGCCCTCGACATCATCGGTGGACTCGACCTCGACGCCGAGGTGGTCCATCACCGTCGTCTCCCCAGCCTCCCCCTCGAGCAGCACCAGCTTCAGCGGCGGCTCGGCGATGGAGAAGTTCGCGTAGCCGGGGCGGCGCTTGGCCGGCTCCACACCGAAAAGCTTCGAGTAGAACAGCACCGAGTGCTCCAGGTCGGCCACCCGCAGGGCCAGTTGTACGCGCGACATGACACCCTCCTTGTTCGATGGTCATCGAAACAATGACCGGTGCCCATCTTGCATCGTTGTTTGATGTATGTCAAATTAGAGTCATGTCGAATCTATCGGTGCTCAACGAGGGGTGCTGCGCGCCGCTGACCCGCGAGCCGCTCGCCCAGGCCAACGCCGCCGACCTCGCCCCGCTGTTCAAGGCGCTCGGGGATCCGGTGCGGCTGCGGCTGCTGTCGCTGATCGCCTGCCACGACGGCGGTGAAGCGTGCGTCTGCGAGCTCACCGGTGCGTTCGACCTCAGCGCACCGACGATCTCGCATCACCTCAAGGTGCTGCGCGAGGCCGGGCTGATCACCTCCGAGCGCCGCGGAACCTGGATCTACTACCAAGTCAGCCCGGAGGCCATCGGCCGCGTCTCCGCGGTCCTGGGCGACCAGGCACCCGCACTGGTCTAGCTACTCGGCGGAATCGGCGAGGAGGTGCGTGATGACCCGTCTGTGGCCAGGCGACGGGGCTTGGCTTCGCCAGATGACGAAGCGAGTGCGGTTGCCCCGCGGCGTTCCTGACGCCGCGACCCTGTTGAGACTTGACGAAGCTCTGGACGCACTCGGCCGCTGCCCTCACCAACCACGCGACCTTCGACGCGAGCAAGCTGAAGCAGTCCCCGTCCGGTCCGTGGTCGGAACCATGGCCCGCGCTGAGGACTTCGACCGCTTGTTTCGCCCGCTCAATCCAGACGTCCGCAGACGGCGGCAGCGACTCGCCCGATCCACCGACCAAGCCAGCGCCCCACTTTCGCCCCTGTCGCTGATACGAGTGGGAGAAATGTACTTCGTCGACGACGGCCACCACCGGATCTCGATCGCCCGTGCCCGCGGCCAGATCGCTGTCGACGCACGCGTTCGCGCCATCTGCACAGTCGCCTTCGCATGCGCATGCCTCACCCAGCAAGATCTCCGCATCAAGGCCGCCGAACGTGGCTTTCTCGAGCGAGTCCCCCTGCCTGACCCAGCACTTCGGGACCTGTGGCTCTACGACGCCGCCGACTACGAGACCCTCGCTGCCGCGGCCCTCACATGGAGCGACGAACACGGTTACACCATCGAAGGAAGCCGTTCGCTTGAACCTGCTGCGGCGGCAGCGTGGTGGCACGACCACGTCATCCCTCTCGCGCATACGTCCCGCTGCGCCGGACCCATCAGCACAGCTGCCTCCTACCTCTTCTGCCACACGCCCACGACGCCCTGACAAGCGCGTCGCCGCCAAGGATGCTGACAGTGGGCTCGACTCCCCTCACCCGCTCCACGACAAGGGCCCAGGTCAGTGGCACAACGGCGGCAACCTGGGCCCTCATCATGACTGCCCGATCTGTGACAACCGGGCTAGAAGAGGAAGTCGTTCGCGTCGACGAAAACCTCCTCACCGAAGCTCTCGAAGATCGTGATCGTCCCGCGGCTCGAGGAGATCGTCGTCTGGAAATCCTCGTTGACGATGGTCAGATCAGCGAACTGGAGCCCGCTGCCGCGCAGGTCGAACAGGTCCGAGCCGTCCTGGAAGCCAGAGACAGTGTCGCCGAAGAAGCTGTCCACGCTGCTCCAGCGTCCGGTTCCCGTGTACACCAGGAGATCCTGTGCATTGTCCAGTACGCCGGACTCGTCGCGCCCTTCGAACTGGTCATCGGCCGCGCTGCTGACCATCCGATCCAGCCCGCTGCCGCCGATCAGTGTTGAACCGGCCGCGCCTGCGCGCAGGTCGTCGTTTCCGGCACGTCCCTGCAAGTCGCTGAAGGACGAGGTGTCGCTCCCGAACAGGAGATCGTCCCCGTCACCCCCCTCGGCGACGCCGCCGTTATCACTGGTGGCGAGCGTGAGCTCGTCGTTGCCCTCCTCGCCGAAGAGGTTGTCGAAGCCTCCCGGGCCTCCGTCGAGGAAGTCATCGCCGGTGCCACCGTGAACCTCGTCGTCGCCGCCGAGGGCGGTTACGGAGTCGTTGCCTCCGGCCGCGAAGATCCGATCACCTTCCTCGGTGCCCGTGATGACGTCATCGCCGTTGGTCCCGGCGATGATGAAGTCGGTGTTGTCGAAGTCTTCGGGCGTGAAGTCGTGGAGACCGCGGAACTCGACGGTGAAGTCATCCGCGTTGAGCCGGCCATTGTCGTTGGTGTCGGCGACCAGGAAGGTGTCGCCGCGCTGGATGTAACCAAGCTGCGTGAGCCCGTCGCCGCCGCCGGGAAGAACCGCCCCGGTCCTGGGATTGGCGTCGATCCGGCCGACCCAGGCGAACTCGTCGCCCGACAACCGGACCAGGTCACCACCCGGCCGCCCCGCCCGCTGGAAGTCGAGAACGACGTCCCGCACGCCAAAGGTGGAGTCCGGCTGGAACGAGCCCGCGTTGAAATCGAGCTGGTCGTCGCCGCCACCGCTCTCGATCCGGTCGGCACGTTCCTCGCCTTCCAGCTCGTCGACGCCCGCGCCGCCGTTCAACTGGTCGACGCCCGGGCCGCCGAACAGCTCGTCGTCGCCTGCTTCGCCGAACATGTCGTCGCCGCCGTCGAGACCGAACATGTCGTCGCCGCCCACGCCGCCGAACAGCGTGTCGCTACCCGCGTCGCCGTCCACGTTGTCGTCACCCGCACGGCCGAAAACCGTGTCGTTCCCGTCCCCGCCGGCGAGCGTGAAGTCGTCGTCTCCGCCTCCGTCGAGCGTGTCACTGCCCTCATCACCGACCAGGCCGTCGCGACCGGCACCGCCGGAGATGTCGTCGTTGCCGGTGCCGCCCGAGATCCGGTCGATGCCGTCATTGCCAGCGAGGGCGTCCCTGCCGTCGCCGCCGTCGATCACGTCGTCGCCCCCGCGACCGTTGACCGTGTCGTTCCCGCCCAGCGCCCGGATGGTGTCAGCGTCCGGGGTGCCGTTGATGGTGTCGGGTCCTTCCGTGCCGGTGATGTCTGCCGCCACGGCGACGCCGCCGGTCAGGATCGCAGCGGCCAGTGCGGACGCAGCGCCGATGCGGGCGAGCTGGCGGCGCAACCGCGTTCCTCGTCTGCTGTCCCATGCGTGAAATGCATGTTTTCTGTGTGTTTGCGCCATGGCCCTGGCCCCTTCCCCACTAGGAGAGGCGCGCGGAGGATGGCCTCTCGCAGGAGAGTAGACACCCAGCGGATGAGCGCGTCTGCAGAATGCGCAAAGTTCCGCGGCGTAGGTGTTGAGGGTGGGTGTGGCGTTGGTTGCTTCCAGCCGGAGCGGGGGTCAGCGAATCTCGTAGTGCAGGTGGCAGCCGGTGGAGTTGCCGGTGGAGCCGACGCGGCCGATCACCTCACCGCGGTCGACGTACTCGCCCAGGCGCACCGACTCACGGCGCAGGTGCGCGTAGTAGCGGAGACGGCCGAAGGGGGTGAGGGTGATGACGTGGATGCCGTAGGAACGGCGCCAATGGGGGGCGGCGATGACCCGGCCGGCCCGGCCGGCGCGGACGGGGTTGCCGCAGTCTGCCGAGCCCGGAATGGTGATGTCCCACGCGGCCACCGCCCATGAGTAGCCGGAGTGTCGGTGCCAGCCTCCGGCAGTGGGGATGCGGATCTGGCCCTCCGCGGGAACTGCGGGGCCGAGGGCGAGCGCTAGCCCAAGGATGGTGGCTGCGGCGGCGCGTGGCGCGCTGCGCGTGCGGGTGCTCATCGCTTGTGTCCTCCTCCGAAGCCGGATTTGGCGGCCGGCGCCGGGCATGCGGGGTGACAGGCCCGTGCCAGACGCTGGGGCCAAACGGCGGGTGGGTGTCCTTGACCAGGGCGGCGGCTTGGCCTTGAGCGATTCGGACAGGCCAGCCTGCGGGTGCGGCAGATGCCGCCGAGCAGGTAACAGGGATGTGGTCGGGGTTTCACCGGCGGGCTGGGGATCTCCCCCCGAGTGCTGGTCCTACCCCGTCGGCGCCCGGCGAAGCCATCACGCGGGTAAAGACACAGCCCGCTAGCTGGGTCGCCGCGGCCTGGTGCTAGACGGGCTCGAGTACGACTACGGAATCTGGCGATCGGTGAAAGACGCGTAGTCGTCGTATCCCTTGTAGAGGTCGACTAGACGCGGCCACAGCTCTTCCCGCTCGCGGCCTCGGGCAACGGGCGAATGAGATACTTTGCCGGTCCGCGTGGACGACGAGGGAGATGCCTTGCAGGGCGCGATCACCCACCTCATCGCCGGCGTCCCGGTATCCGAGCTCGGCGCCGCGATCGACTGGTACACGCGGTTCTTCGGGCGGGCCCCGGACCTGCGCGCCGGGGAAGAGATCCTCTGGGACATCGACGAGCACGCCACGCTCTTCATCGAGCCGGACGCGCGGCGGGCGGGTGCGGGTCGGATCACCTTCGCCGTCTCCGGACTCGACGCACTCTTGGAGCGCCTGGTCGCCCAAGGCATCGAGCACGAGCCGATCGAGACTTACTCGAACGGAGTCGCCACGTGAACATCCCGGATCCGGACGGCAACGCGATCGCGTTCGCCGAACCGCCGCAGTCGTAGACGTCCGGAAGGGGGCAGAGACTCAGGCGGTCGTCGCTTCGTTCGGCAGTGGGGTCCGCCCGCTGTCCGCCTCCAGGATCAGGCTCATGTCGGTCTCGTAGTCGCCCACGGAGATGTAGACCTGCCAGCCTGAGCTACCCGTGGTCAGCATGAGGTCGAGCGCGTCGCGCAGCCCACTGGCCTCGCCAGGAGACCGTGACATGTACGCGGTAGTCAGGCTCAGTCCCGGTGGGATCACGATCTGCATTTCGACGACCCCCCTTGCCAGGCAACGCCTTCTGGCTTGCGCATCCTGCGTGCGCACTCGCCGCGACGAACCCGACTCGCTCACAAGGCAACGCCTACTACATCAAGGGCTGACTCGCCGGCCTCGCTACACGGCGTCTCCGTTCGGGCCGTAGAGCCGGGCGACATCTGGAGAGTCGAGCCACTTGGAGTAGGTGGGCGACTTCGGCCAACCGTCGGGTGAGTCCTGCCATTCCTCCTGGCGACCCCACGGCAGGATGTCGACCAACGCGAAGGTGTAGCTGAGCTGTTCGGTACCACGGCCGTCGGTGTGCCAGGTGCGGTAGACCTTGTCCCCGTCGCGGAGGAACACGTTCACCGCGAATCCCGCACCGGGCGGCGCGCCTACGTCGGCGCCGAACGAGCTTTCCGAC
>DATMEB010000153.1:0-15113 GCA_035557095.1 Nocardioidaceae bacterium
GCGGCGCAGCCGCTCGACGCCGAGACCATCGCCCGTGCCGAAGCGGTGATCTTCGCGACCGACGTGGGCGTACGTGAGCGGGAGCGCTTCGCCGGAAAGCCGGTCGTGGCCTCCGGCGTCAAGCGCGCGATCAACGAACCGGACGCGATGGTCCGCGAGGCGATTGCCGCAGTCAGCGACCCGGACGCCGCGAGGGTGCGCACCGACGGCGCTCCCGCGACGAAGACGGGCTCGTCGGGGGCGCAGGGCGGCGACGTGTCGTGGGGTGTGCGGCTGCGGCAGTGGCTGCTCACCGGCGTCAGCTACATGATCCCGTTCGTCGCCGCGGGCGGTCTGCTGATCGCCCTCGGCTTCCTGCTGGCCGGCTATCGGATCGCCGAGAACGGCCAAGCCGTCGCCCTGAACAGCTCGCTGTGGGACCTGCCCGCCGGCGGCCTGGGAACCTACCTCGGAGCCGTGCTCTTCACGCTCGGCTCGCTGGCGTTCAGCTTCCTGGTCCCGGCTCTGGCCGGGTTCATCGCGTTCGCGATCGCCGACCGGCCCGGGATCGCACCCGGCTTCGCCACCGGGATGGTCGCGGTCACCGTGCAGGCCGGTTTCATCGGCGGCCTGGTGGGCGGTCTGATCGCCGGGTTCGCCGCCCTGTGGGTCAGCCGGCTGCCGGTGCCCGCGTGGGGCCGCGGCCTCATGCCCGTCGTGGTGATCCCCCTGCTGGCCACGCTGATCGCCGGCGGCCTGATGCTGATGGTGCTCGGCCGACCGCTCGCGGCGATGACCAGCGGTCTGGAGTCCTGGCTGGGCGGCATGACCGGCGGCTCCGCGCTGCTGCTCGGCGGCATCCTCGGCGCGATGATGGCCTTCGACCTCGGCGGGCCCGTCAACAAGGCGGCGTACGCCTTCGCCACCGCAGGGCTGTCCGCGGTGACGACCGGTGGCGCGGCAGATGCGACCCCGCTGGTGATCATGGCCGCGGTGATGGCCGCCGGGATGACCCCGCCGCTGGCGATGGCTCTGGCGACCGCCGTACGCCCTCGTCTGTTCAGCCCTGCCGAGCGCGAGAACGGCAAGGCCGCGTGGCTGCTCGGTGCGTCGTTCATCTCCGAGGGCGCGATCCCGTTCGCCGCCGCCGACCCGCTGCGGGTGATCCCGTCGATGATGGTCGGCTCGGTCGCGGCCGGTGCGATCATCATGGGCGCGGGCGTGACCCTGCGTGCTCCGCACGGCGGTATCTTCGTGTTCTTCGCGATGCAGCACGTGCTGTGGTTCCTGATCGCCCTCGCCGTGGGTACGGCGTTGAGCGCCGCATGCGTCGTCCTCCTCAAGGAGGTCCGCGCCCGTCGCACCGAGTTCGTCCCTGCCTGAGTGCCCACCCATCGGAGGAGAGAGAGTCCATGCCTGAGAAGACCGTGACCGTCGGTTCCCGGATCGGCCTGCACGCCCGGCCGGCCGCGCTGATCGCCGAGGCGTCGAACGCGATGAGCTCGGCGGTCACCATCGCCACCCAGGGCGGCGCGCCCGTCGACGCCGGCTCGGCCCTGCTGATCATGACGCTCGGCGCGAAGCTGGGCGACGAGGTCGTCGTGGCCAGCGACGACCAGGCCGCGGTCGACAAGGTGGCCGACCTGGTCGAGCAGGACCTCGACGCCTGACTCCCCTCCCGCCGACATTGCGCCAATGGCTCACTCCCTCCCGCCGACATTGCGCGAGTTGCCCGCCTTGGGTCTTCCCGCTGGCGCTACCGCGCCGTTCGCGCAATCTCGGCGCGAAGATCTGGGCCGTTCGCGCAATCTCGGCGCGAAGATCTGGGCCATTCGCGCAATCTCGGCGCGAGGGGATGGTGCGTCAGGGCTGGGACGGGACCTCGTCGACGCGGGTCTCGGGCATCCGCGCCGACATGAGTACGCCGACCAGCAGCACGGCGGATGTGGCGACCCACGCCCAGCTGTAGGACAGCGTGTCTGCGAGCGCGCCGGCGGCGAGGGGTCCGAGGATTGCGCCGAGGTCGGACGACATCTGGAACACGGCGACGACCCGGCCGCCCCGACCCTGCATCACGTCGCCGACGACCGCGCTCGGTGCGGTACCGAGATAGGCACTCCCGACGCCGAACAGCAGCATCGCCAGCACGTACAACGGCAGCGCCTGGGTGAAGGCCAGCAGCAGCATCGACACTCCGGCGACCAGACCACCGCGCACCATCGCCGGCCTGCGGCCGACCTGATCGGTGTACCGTCCGGCCGGTAGCAGCAGGGCCGCGTGGGTCAGCGACGAGCACAGAAACCCGAAGCCGACCCAGAACACACCGACCTGCAGCGCCTCGGTGACGAACAGCGGGATCAGGCTCATGCGTACGCCGAACAACCCCCACCCGGTGCCGAAGTTGGCGACCAGTGCCGCGCGGTACGACGGGTGCCGCAGGGCCACGCCGACGCCGATGCTCTGCTCGCGCGCCTTCTCCTCGTCGGCGCGGACCTCCTCGTCGGTGCCCCCGGCGGACTTTACCTGCGCGCGGGCCAGGAAGACCGCGGCGATTCCTCCGGCGAACAGCAGCGACACGGCGTAGACGAAGAACGGCAGCCGCAGCGAGATCGCGGTCAGGGCCCCGCCGGCGAGCGGCCCGACCAGTCCCCCGATCAGGAAACCACCCTGGAACAGCCCGGCGGCGCGTCCACGGCTGCTGCCGCCGACGACCCGGAAAAGCAGCGCGATCGCGGACACCGTGAACATCGCGCTGCCGACCCCGCCGACCCCCCGAAGCACCAGCAGCTGCTCGTAGCTCTGCGCCATCCCCGCGAGGCCGGTGGACACCGCGACGATGAGGATTCCTGTCGTCAGGATGACGCGTTCGCCGAACCGGTCGACCATGCGACCGCCGGCCAGCGCGGACACGAACCGCATGAACGCGAACGCCGAGATCACCGCGCCGGCGGCGGTCTTGCCGACGCCGAACTCGCTCGCGAACACCGGGATCGCCGGCGCGACGATGCCGTATCCCACGGCGACCGCGAAGGCGACCGCGGCCAGCACTGCCACCTCACGCGGAAGCAGCGAGAACGGGTTCGAGACGCGGGGCACGGTCAGCAATCGTCGCACTCGCACCCGACGCGTCGGGTCACGTGATGTCGCGGCGTACCGACAGCGCCACACCCAACGCGGCGAACAGGACGGCATAGCCGAGGAGCACCAGCCCGCCGGCCCACCAGTCCAGCATCGCCGCACCGCCGGAGAACCCGCTCACCAGCGCGGTCGAGGCACTGGTCGGGAGGAACTTGCCGACCTCCCAGTCCAGCGAGCTGAACAGCGCGCCGAGCAGCGGCTCGATCAGGAACGCGATGAGCACGCCGGTGAGGATGGCCGCGATCTGGTTCTTGATCAGGGTGCCGAGGCCGATGCCGAGCAGGGTCCACAGCGACACCGCGACGATCGAGAGACCGATGGCCCGAGGCACGCCCTCGGCGGTGAGGCCGAGCGAACCGTCCTTGAAGAACACGATGATCACGCCGGCCACGGCGATCGCCACCAGTGCGCACACGAGGCCGTAGACCAGACCGGCGAGCAGGTGGGCCGCCAGCTTGGCCAGCACGACGGGGTGCCGCCGCGGCGCACCCAGGAACGTGGGCGTGATCGTCATGTAGCGGTACTCGCCGGTCATCCCGGTGACGCCGAGGATCAGCGCGAAGATGTAGGCGCCGCTGAAGCCCGAGCCGTAGGCGCTGCGCAGCAGCGCGGGGCTGTCAACAGCCGGCAGCGGCTCGCCGCCGGGGCCGGTGCCGCCCTCGATGCCGGCGAAGCCCGCGGTGAACCCGGCCCCGAAGGCGGTGAACAGCACCGCACCCAGCAGCAGCCCCCACCACAGGCGGGTGCTGCGGATCTTGAAGAACTCGGCCGCGATCAGCGAACCCATGGACGGACCGCGTCCGCGGGTGGGTTCGGCGACGGCGCCGGTCGCTGCGGCAGACGTTGCTTCCGTGCTCACGAGACCTCCTCGGCGGTGAGCTGGAGGAACGTGCGCTCCAGGTCGCTGGACTCGGCGTAGAGCTCGTGCAGCTCCACGTTGTGCCGGAAGGCGGCGGAGCCGACCTCGGCCGGGGTGGTGTGGACCAGCCGGACGAGTCCGTCCGACGAGCCGTCCTCGCGGATGCCCTCGGCCTCCAGCGCCTTGCGCAGCTGCGCGACCTCGGGGGCGCGGACCATGACGCCGCGGGTGGCCGGGTCGTCGAGGTCGTGCAGCCGGCCGTGCCGGACCAGCCGGCCGTTGGCGATGATCAGGACGTCCTCGACTGTCTGCTGGACCTCGCTGAGCACGTGGCTGGAGATCAGCACCGTGCGGCCCTCGCCGGCCAGTCGCGTCAGGAAGCCCCGCAGCCAGGCGATGCCGGCCGGGTCGAGCCCGTTGGCCGGCTCGTCCAGGATGAGTACGTCGGGGTCACCGAGCAGGGCCGCGGCCAGCGCCAGCCGCTGCCGCATGCCGAGCGAGTAGCCACCGACGCGCCGGTCGGCGGAGTCCTGCAACGACACGATCTGCAGGACCTCGTCGACGCGGTCGCGGGACACCCGGGCGCCGTAGGCCATCACCTTGAGGTGGTCGCGTGCGGTGCGTCCGGGGTGGAAGCTGGCCGCCTCCAGCGACGCGCCCACGGTGCCGAGCGGGTCGTGCAGGTCGCGGTACGGACGGCCGCCGATCGTGGCCGTGCCCGCCGTCGGTGCGACCAGGCCGAGCAGGCAGCGCAGTGTGGTGGTCTTGCCCGCCCCGTTGGGGCCGAGGAAGCCCGTCACCCTGCCTGGGTGGACGGTGAACGAAATGTCGTCGACTGCCCTGACGGCACCGAAGACCTTGCTGAGACCGACCACGTCGATCTCGAGTCCCTCCCGAGTCATGGGCGACAGCCTAGACCAGGGACCCCTGTCCTTCTTAACCGGTTTTCATCGCGACGACCCGGCGTACCGGCACCGCGATCTCCACCCCGTCAGGATGGCCCTCCGCGCGCTCGGCGAGCCATCCGGCGGCGAGGTCGCGACGGCGGTCGGAGGTGCCGGGGAGGTACAGCGCCCGCATCAGCAGGTGAGCGTCGTCGTGCGTGCGTACGACGAAACCGAACCGCTCGCGCGCGTCCTCGAGCACGCGGAACCCGGACTGCTCCAGCGCCGACGACAGGCCGGTCATCTCGCCACCGGCGGGGAACTGCGGGGTCGTGCGCAGCCGCGCGGTCAGCGGTGCCAGGAAACGCATGTCGTGGGTCTTCAGCGGGACCGCCGACGGCACGGTGGCCGCGAGCACACCGCCCGCACGCAGCACCCGCGCGATCTCCGCGAGCACAGTGCCGATGCGACCGACCACCATCAGACCGGCCGAGCTGACCACCGCGTCGAAGCTCGCGTCGCCGAACGGCAGCGTGGCCGCGTCGGCGCGCACGAGTGCGCCGGACCGGCCGCGCCGGCGTGACTCGTGCAGCTCGGCGTCGGAGAGGTCGAGGCTCACCACCCATGGCGGGTGCGCGCGGTCGGACTGCTCGGCAAGCGTGGCCCCCATGGCCCCGCTGCCGCTGGCCAGGTCGAGCACCCGCGCCCCGGAGACGGCGCGGGCGAGCCACCGGTACGGCGTCAGGTCGCCGGACTCGACGCGCGTGAGCACGTCCTCGCTGATGCCCGGGTTTCGGGCATGGAAGCCGGCGAGATAGGTCGCCCAGTCGGTCACGTCTACAGGCGCTGAACGAAGACGTGGGCCGCGGCGTCGAGCTCGATCTCGACCACTTCGCCACCGCCGGCGATCAGGACACCCTCCGGTCCACGGGCGGCCTTCACCACCTTGTCGGGACGCGCGTCGACCCGGCGCATCGCGGTCATCATCTGCTCGTCGGTCTGCACGTCCTCGCCGATACGGCGTACGGTCACGCTGATCTGGGCGCCGTCGGGCGGCAGCACCTGGTCGAGCGTCTGCAGCCCCTCCAGGAAGTCCTCGACGTGGTAGAGCTCGCCGAGCTCCTCGAGGCCGGGGATCGGGTTGCCATAAGGCGACAGCGTCGGATGGTCCAGCAGGGCGAGCAGACGACGCTCGACCTGCTCCGACATCACGTGCTCCCAGCGGCAGGCCTCGGCATGCACGAGCTCCCAGTCGAGGCCGATCACGTCGGTGAGCAGACGCTCGGCCAGCCGGTGCTTGCGCATCACCCGGGTGGCCAGGACCCGGCCCTGGTCGGTCAGCTCGAGATGGCGGTCACCCTCGACGGTGAGCAACCCGTCGCGCTCCATCCTGGCGACAGTCTGGCTCACGGTGGGGCCGGACTGGTGCAGCCGCTCGGCGATGCGCGCGCGCAGAGGAAGGATGCCTTCTTCCTCGAGCTCGAACACAGTGCGCAGGTACATCTCCGTGGTGTCGATGAGTTCACTCACGCTCGTCATTCTGGCACGGAGGGGCGACTCCGGCCCGGCTCCGGTTCACCTCCCGTTCCGCCCCTGGTTCCGCCCCTGGTTCCGCCCTTGGTTCCGGGGCCTGCTCAGGGCGGTTGCAGCAGCATCCCCGGCGACTGGGCACCCGCCACGTGGCAGGGTGCACGGCGTGACCAGCGTCATGTGGTTCCGCCGCGACCTGCGTCTGGCCGACAACCCCGCCTTGCTCGCCGCACTCGACGACACCCGCGGTCGCGACGGTGAGGTCGTGCCGCTGTTCGTGCTCGACCCGGCGCTGTGGGGCCCGGCCGGGCCGATGCGACGCGCATACCTGACAGCCAGCCTCGCCGACCTCGGCGACCGCGTCGGCGGGCTGCTGCTGCGCCGGGGCGATCCCGCCCAGGAGGTGGTCTCGGTCGCGCGTGCGGCGCACGCCAGCACCGTGCACGTCGCGGCCGACTTCGGGCCATACGGCCGGTGTCGCGACGAGACGGTCGAGCAGGCGCTGGCCGAGCACGACATCGCCCTGGTACGCACCGGGTCGCCGTACGCCGTCTCCCCCGGCCGGGTCACCAACAGGTCCGGCGAGCCGTACCAGGTGTTCACCCCGTTCTCGCGGGCCTGGCTCGAGCACGGCTGGCCGAAGCCTCCGGCGGAGCCGCGCGACGTGACCTGGACGCACCCGCTGAAGAGCCACGCCCTCTACGACGCCCGGGTGCCCAGCGGTGCCCGGATCCCCGAGGCGGGCGAGGCCGCGGCTCTCCGACGCTGGGCGGCTTTCCTCGACGACGGTCTCGCGCGGTACGGCGAGGACCGCAACCGCGCCGACCTCGACCGCACCTCGCGCATGTCGGTGCACCTGAAGTGGGGCGAGATCCACCCGCGCACGATGCTCGCCGACCTCGCCGGCCGGCGCAGTGCGGCCGCCTCGACCTACCGCCCCGAGCTGGGTTGGCGGGAGTTCTACGCCGACGTGCTGTGGCGGCGTCCCGACACCGCCCGCGAGTACCTCAAGAGCGAGTTCGCCGCGATGGAGTACGACGAGCCCGGTGCCGACTTCGACGCGTGGCGCGACGGCAGGACCGGCCACCCGATCGTCGACGCCGGCATGCGTCAGCTGCGCAGCGAGGGCTGGATGCACAACCGGGTGCGGATGATCGTGGCCAGCTTCCTGGCCAAGGACCTGCACCTGGAGTGGCAGCACGGCGCCCGGCATTTCATGCGGTGGCTCGTCGACGGCGACCTCGCGTCGAACCAGCACGGGTGGCAGTGGACGGCCGGCTGCGGCACCGACGCCGCGCCCTACTTCCGGATATTCAACCCCACCACGCAGGGGCGCCGGTTCGACCCCGACGGCGCCTACATCCGCCGCCACGTCGCCGAGCTCAGCGACACCGACGCCCCCGGGGTGCACGAGCCGTGGACGATCGACGGCGGGCCTCCGCGTGGCTACCCGCTGCCGCTCGTCGACCATGCAGAGGAGCGACGGGAGGCACTGCGTCGCTACGACGCGATCCGGAGCTAGGGTTGCCCCGCGATGGACGACTTACGTGTCGACGAGATCACCGTGGCCCGGCGCTTCTGCGGCCCGCCCGGCTCGGCCAACGGTGGCTACACGGCCGGCCTGCTCGGGTCCGCGTTCCGCCTCGACCACGCCGCGGACGCGGTGGAGGTCACGTTGCGCCGCCCTCCGCCGCTGGACACCGCGATGGCGCTGCGTCGCACCGACGACGCCGCGCGGCTGTTGGTCGACGACCTCCTCGTCGCGGAGGCGCGGGCGGGCGACCTGGACGCCGAACCGGTCGAGGCGGTCTCGTTGGGCGACGCCCGCCAGGCGGAGACCGCCTACGCCGGGTTGGACCGGCACCCGTTCCCGGGCTGCTTCACCTGCGGGCCGGGCCGCGAGCCCGGTGACGCTCTGCGGCTGAGCCCCGGTCCGGTCGACGGCGCACGCACGGCCTGCACCTGGACCCCGCACGAGTCGCTGGCCCGCGACGACGACCCGGCGCTGGCGAGACCGGAGTTCGTCTGGGCCTGCCTGGACTGCCCGGGCGGGTGGACCGCCGACGTCATCGGCCGGCCGATGGTGCTCGGACGCATCACGGCCAACGTCGACGCGCCGGCCGAGATCGGCGAGCGGCACGTCGTGATGGGTCAGCTGCTCGGGCAGCAGGGCCGCAGGACGTTCACCGCGACGAGCCTGTACGACTCCGACGGTCGCGTCGTCGCCCGCGCCGAGCATGTGTGGGTCGCGGTCGACCCCGCAAGGTTCGGCTGACGGCAGGTTCGACTGACGCCGTTCGAGTGACCGCCCGGCCCGGGTTCGCCCTCGTCGCGCTGGTGACGGCTGGTTTGACCGCCGGTTTGACAGGGCACACCGGCTCTCGGTGGACTGACTCTGGCTCACTCCAGCCAACCCCCGTCCCCGGTGTCGCGCAGTCCGTCACACCTGCCCAGCCCCGCACTCCAGACGCGAAGGATCACCGTGCCCGAGGCCAGCACCGCCGGCTCCGCTGCCCAGTCACGACTGTGGTGGCAGGACGCGGTCTTCTACCAGATCTACGTCCGCAGCTTCGCCGACGCCGACGGCGACGGGGTCGGCGACATCGCCGGCATCACCTCGCGGTTGTCGTACCTCGCCGGCCTCGGGGTCGACGCGATCTGGATCACCCCGTTCTACCCCTCCCCGCAGGCCGACCACGGCTACGACGTGGCCGACTACCGCGACGTCGACCCGATGTTCGGCACGCTGGACGACTTCGACGAGATGCTGCGCGCCGCGCACGAACACGAGATCCGGGTCGTCGTCGACGTCGTACCCAACCACTCCTCCGACGACCACGCGTGGTTCCAGGCGGCGCTGGCCGCCGAACCGGGCAGCGCCGAGCGCGCCCGCTACATCTTCCGCGACGGCCGCGGCGAGACCGGCGACGAGCCGCCGAACAACTGGATGTCGGTGTTCGGTGGACCGGCCTGGACCCGCGTCGAGGACGGCCAGTGGTACCTCCACCTCTTCGACCGCCGCCAGCCCGACTTCGACTGGGACAACCCGGAGGTGGGCGACGAGTTCGAGAGCGTGCTGCGGTTCTGGCTCGACCGCGGTGTCGACGGCTTCCGCATCGACGTCGCGCACGGGATGTTCAAGGCCGAGGGCATGCCCGACGTCGATGCCGAGACCAACACCGGCGGCATCGAGGAGGCGATGGCCCAGCTCGAGCGTCCGTACTGGGACCAGCCCGGCGTGCACCACGTCTACCGCCGCTGGCGGCGGGTGCTCGACGACTACGAGGGCGACCGGATGGCCGTCGCCGAGGCATGGGTGACCACCGCCGAGTCGATGGCCCGCTACGTACGCCCCGATGAGCTGCAGCAGGTGTTCAACTTCCACTGGCTCGAGGCCCGCTGGTCGGCCGCCGCCTTCCGCGCGGTGGTCGAGGCGACGTATGCCGCGGTCGCACCCGTGGACGCCTCGCCGACCTGGGTGCTCAGCAACCACGACGTCGAGCGGCACGTGTCGCGGTACGGCGGCGGCGAGGTCGGGCTCGCCCGTGCCCGCGCCGCGACGCTGACGATGCTGGCGCTGCCCGGGTCGGCCTTTCTCTACGCCGGTGAGGAGCTCGGCCTGCCGCAGGTCGATGTGCCCGAAGAGGCACGACAGGACCCGACCTGGGTGCACGGCGGCGAAGTCGGCCGCGACGGGTGCCGGGTGCCGCTGCCGTGGTCCGGCGAGGTGTCGCCGTTCGGTTTCGGCCCCGCCGGCAGCGCGCCCACGTGGCTGCCGCAGCCGGACTGGTGGGGCAAGCTCAGCGTCGAGGCGCAGCGCGACGACGCCGACTCCACACTCAGCTTCTACCGGTGCGCGCTGGAGCTGCGCCGGACGCTGCTGCCCGAACTGGGTCCGTCGATGGAGTTCGTGGAGTCTGCACCGGAGGTGCTCGCGTTCCGCCGCGACCCCGACCTGGTGTGCGTCGTCAACTGCGGGACCGAGCCCACCGACGTGACCGGGTACGGCTCGCTGGTGGTCAGCTCTGGCGACGCGGGCGTGGTGGGCTCGGGGTCACTGCCGCCCGACACCGCCGCTTGGTTCCGCGGCTGACATCGGCGCCGGCGCCTGCGGGTGCGCCTCGCGCGGAAGCGTGACGATGAACCGGCTGCCCTCCCCGGGAGCGGACTCCAGCTCGGTGTGCCCGCCGTGCGCGGCCACCAGCCGGCGCACGATCGACAGGCCGAGGCCGGTGCCCTCGTGCGGCCCGTGCTCGGCGACCTGGGTGAACTCCTCGAAGATGCGGCGCTGGTCGTCCAGCGGGATCCCGATGCCGTCGTCGGCGACGGTGATCCGTGCCTTGTCGTCCTCGAGCAGCGCGGTCACGCTGATGGTGCCGCCGGCCGGGGTGTACTTGATCGCGTTGGACAGCAGGTTGTAGAGCACCTGCCGCATGCGGTTGGGGTCGACGCGCAGCACCCCCTCGGGCACGTCGGTGAGCAGCATCTGCCGCTTGCGGGTGGCCAGCGGGCGAAGCTCCTCGGCCGTGCGAGCGGCCAACGACGACAGGTCGACATCCTCGACCTGGAGGTCGAAGTGGCCCGCGTCCATCTGCGCGAGGTCGAGGACCTCCTCCACCAGCGCGAGCAGGTGCAGTCCGGCGCTGTGGATGCGGTCGGGCCCGGTGTGGGTCAGCATCGGGTCACCGGGGTCGCCGCCGTCACCGCTGCGGCGCAGCAGCGCGCTGTAGCCGATGATCGCGGTCAACGGCGTGCGGAACTCGTGGCTCACCCGCGCCAGCAGGTCGCTCTTGGCCTGGCTGGCCACGTGCAACGCGTCGACGGTCTCACGCAGCTCGGTGGTGAGCCGGCGCTGCTCGTAGGCCGCCTCGGCACGACCGGCCAGCAACGCGGCCTGCGCACCCAGGTCGCGGATCACCACGAGGTCGTCGCCGCTGAACAGGCTGCGGTGCATGGAGAACAGCATCGCGACGTGCGCCGGCATCTCCGGGTACGGCGGTAGCAGCGGGACCAGCGTCACGTAGCGTGCGCCGACCCGTGCGGCCAGCATGCTCTCGATCGGGCAGTCGCGGTTGACCTTGCGCTGGTGGCTGAGCCGGTTCATCTGCTCGAACTCCACCCGCTCGCGCACCTGGTCGCCACGGAGTTCGAGCCCGGCCGCCGCCAGCAGCCCGGTCTCGCCGTGGCTGGTGCGGGTGAGTACTGCGACGCCGTCGGACTCGGTCAGCTCGCGTACGGCGCCGGCGAACCGGGCCCAGACCTGTTCGGGCGTGGGTTGCGAAGGCCCCGTCAGCAGCTCGCGGCCGTACCGGTGCGCCGCCGCCATCGTCGAGGCCGAGAGCAGCCGGCGCCGCGGCATGAACGCCGCGATGTAGCCCAGCGCGGAGACCAGCGCGAGTCCCTGTGGCACCGGCGGACTGTCGAGCAGGGTGGAGAGCAGGGTGACCGCGACCAGTGCGGTGGCCGCCGTCGCGACCTGCAGCCGCAGGCGGGCGGCGCCCACCCGGTCGCGGGCCTCGGCGGCGAAGTACGCCGCGGCGACGAGCTCGGTGACCACGAAGGCGGCGAGGGCGAGCAACCCCAGCCAGCTCGGGAGCTCGTCCGGCCCCGTCATCAGCACCACTGGCACCGCGGTGACCAGGTAGAGAACCAGGGCGGCGGGCATCACCCAGACCGGGAGCCCGCGGAACCGGGAGACCAGGCGCAGGGTCAGCAACGGGACCACGAGCAGCAGCGCCGACGATACGGCGCGGATCGGCTCCGAGGGGTCGCCGCCGAACACCACCCGGCTCACGCTGGTCACGAAGATGCCGGCGTAGGCGCCGAAGAGCAGCGCCACCTCGCCGGCCAGCGGCTCGCGGTCGCGCAGGAACGACGTCAGCGCACGTGCAAAGAGCAGCACGAACAGCAGCGCTATGACGAGCACCAGCACCGGTTCGACGCTCCCGTCTGAGTGCGACCTCGGCCGCGATGGATAGAAGCCCCCTACGATGAGACTAGATGGCGCGGGCCCGATTTTGCTTCGAATCCCCGCATTAGGGGGTCCGGTGAGGAGGGGTTCCTCGCCGTCGTGTGGGACGTCTCGGCCCGGGTACGTCGGGCAGAGATGGGGGAGATCAAGGTTTCGAGCCGTACATGGAGGACACATGACCACATCACCTGGCGACCCGCTGCGTGACGAAGACATGGAGACCGTCTCCGGCTCTGCCGGATCAGGGCCGGGCCCGGCCTGGGTACAGGCGGACCACGACGGCGCCGACGCCGACGGCACCGACGCCGCAGGCACCCGCGATGCCGACGGCACGGACGCCGACGGCACCGACTCCACAGACACCCGGGACGGAAAGGACGCCGACGGCACCGACTCCGTAGACACCCGCGATGCCGACGGCACGGACGCCGACGGGACCGACGGCACCGACGCGGACGGCACCGACGCCTGAGCCTTGGACGCACTCTCGCTCCTGTGCGGCGACGCCCAGACCTTCGTCGACAAGGTCTGGGCGTCGCACGTGCACGTCCACCACTCCCGTCGTGAGGCGACCGCCGACGCCGATCTCGCCGGGCTGCTGCGGCTCGACGACGTCGACGGGCTGCTGACCAACAGCGGCCTGCGCACACCCGCGCTGCGCGTCGCGAAGAACGGTGCCGTACTCCCCTCGTCGCAGTTCACCCGGACCGCCACGCTGGCCGGCGTCGCGATGCCGGGGCTGGTCGACACCCGCAGGGTCCTCGACCTGTTCGACGACGGCGCCACCGTGGTCTTGCAGGGGATGCACCGCTACTGGCCCCCGCTGACCGACCTGGTCCGCGACCTCGAGCTGACACTGGGGCATCCCTGCCAGGCCAACGCCTACCTGACCCCGCCGGGCTCGCGCGGCTTCGCGCTGCACTCCGACAGCCACGACGTGTTCGTGTTCCAGACCCACGGCACCAAGCAGTGGGAGGTGCACGACGCCACCGGCGTACGCGAGGTGCTGCTGGAGCCCGGCACCTCGATGTACCTGCCCACCGGCACCCCGCACGCCGCTCAAACGCAGGAGACCGCGTCCCTGCACGTCACGGTGGGCATCAACCAGGTCACCTGGCGCGAGGTCGTCAACCGGGTGGTACAGGCAGCGCTCGACCGTTCCGACCTCGACACTCCTCTTCCCGCCGGCTATCCCGAGCATGTCGACGCGTTCGCCGCCGAGCTCGGCGAGATGCTGCGCCGGGTGGGCGACGAAGTCCTCGCCACCGACGCGCGTACGGCGGCCTCGACCGAGGTCGAGCGCTTCCTCACCAGCCGGGCGACCGTCGTACGCGGGGGGCTGCGCGACCGGCTGGCGGTTCGCGAGCTGCACGACCGCACCCGGCTGCGCCGGCGGCCGCAGTCGCCGTGTGTGCTCGTGCCCGACGACGACCGCATCCGGGTGCTCCTCGGCGACCGGGAGCTGCGCGTGCCCGCACGGCTCCGGGAGCCGCTCGAGCACATCCGCACCCACCCCGAGCTCCGACCGGCCGACCTCGCACCGTGGCTCGACGCGCGCAGTCGCGCGGTCCTGCTTCGGCGGCTGGTCGTCGAGGGCCTGCTCGAGGTCGTGGAGTGAGCAAACCGTTCCGCTGCGCGGCCGACAGCGTCGCGCTCGCCGAGCCGCTCGCCGGAACCGCGTCGACGGTGCGGCCGTTCCTGCTGCTCGAGTTCCCCGGGCCCTGGGGCGTCGACGCGCTGCGCGACGGACGCCTGCCGGTCGACGTGGCCGCCGAGCTCGAGCGGCGCTGCGCCGGGCTCGGCGTCCGGCCACTGCTCATCCGCCGGCACGGGCGCTCGCGCACCGACGGAATCCGCTGCTTCGCGGCCTACGCACACCCGGAGCGACCCTGGCTGGAGGCCACCACGCTCCAGGCGGTGGAGGAGGTGCTCGACGTCGACATCGACCGGCTCAGCCGCGGCGAGTCGCCGGGTCTCGAAGAGCACGGCGACCCGCTGTTCCTGGTCTGCACCCACGGCCGCCACGATGCCTGCTGCGCCGAGCTGGGCCGCCCGATCGCCGCCGCCCTGACCGCCTCGCACCCGGCGCAGACGTGGGAGTGCTCCCATATCGGCGGTGACCGGTTCGCCGGAAATGTCCTGGTACTCCCGGACGGGCTCTACTACGGCAGGGCCGACCGCGACTCCGCTCCGCGGATCGCCAGGACCCACCTGGAGGGGCACCTGGACCTGGAGCACCTGCGCGGCCGAGCCGGCTTCGGCTTCGCCACCCAGGCGGCCGAGTGGCACCTGCGCCGCCACCTCGAGCTGACCGACACAGGCCAGGTCCGGCTGGTCGAGCAGCACGTACGCGACGACGTCACCGAGGTGGTCCTCGCCGTCGTGGACGGCGCGCGCTGGCGGGTGCGCATCCGGACCACCCGGGGCGCTCCGCACCAGCTGACCTGCCAGTCCGAGCGGCCCCGCCGGGCCCCCCAGTTCGAGCTCGTCGGCCTGGAGACGCACCTGTCCGGCGAGCGCGCGTAGCACAACTTCGCCGAACTTTGCAGGGGCCAAGGGTCCCGGGTCCCCCTGGATTTCACATCCGGTTGACGGCGCCTCGGCACTGTTCATCTCAGACGTTGCTGCCCTGTGGGACACCTGCGCATCACTCGATGACTCAGGTGTGGGCGGCTGAGACTGGGGGGCCAACGATGGCGCTTTCGATTACTGCCGCATGCTCGCGTGCAGGCAGTTTCCTGACCCGGCGGTC
>DATMEB010000154.1:0-12615 GCA_035557095.1 Nocardioidaceae bacterium
GGGCTGTCTGCAGGAGCCGGCGCACCGTCGCCACCTGGGTGGAGAGTGACGCCCGAACCGTCGGGAGGTCGGTGAGCGGCCCGCCGAACTGCTCGCGCTCACGGCTGTAGGAGAGCGCGGCGTACGCGGCGGCCTCGGCCGCCCCTGCTGCGATGGCGGCAGCGCCCGCGAGCAGGAAGGTCCGTGCACGCTCGACGACGGGCCCGGTCACCAGGTCATCGTCGTGTACGTCACCGTGCACCGCGCAGGCGTGGGTCATGGCGCCACCGAAGCCGGTGCGTCGCAGCACCGGTCCGTGTACGACGGCGTGCGGGGGCAGCAGTAAGGCGGTGTTCCGGTCGACGAGCGCGATCACCCGGGGGTCGGCGGCGGTCGCGTCCACCCGGTCCAGGACGCCGGAGGCCCGGCGGTCGACGACCTCGACCTGGCCGTCGGCTGCGTCGACAACGGCGACGGGCTCTGCGCGATGCGCGTCGGCGAGCAGGTCGGCGCCGCCCGCGGTCTCGGCGGTCAGCAGGCACGCGGCGTGTGCCTGGACGCCGGCCCAGGCCAGCGCCGGCCAGGTTCCGGCCAACCGCGCCAGCGTCAGCAGGGTGGTCCGCCGGTCGGCGCCTCCCCCGCCCGCGACCTCGTCAGCACCGAGCGTCCAGAGTCCGTGCTCGGCGAGGACCTGCCGTGCCGCGGCGAGAGCGGACGGGTCGTCGTCGGTGCGCTGCAGCCGGTCACCGGCCAGGTCGTCGACGAGGTCGAGCACCGAGCGCTGGTCGTCGTGCGGGGCTGGGCCCCACCACGGTCGTCTCATGACCAGAAGGTCTTCTCGTCCGGCGTGCGCTTCGCGCCGAAGGCGTCGGTGACCTCGTGGGCCTCGCGCGTGGTCAGGTAGAGCTGCAGCTGCTGGTCGTGCGCCATGCGCGCCTGGCCGCTCACGCCGTTGTGCCGGGCCGAGAACGCGGCCTTGAGCGCGCCGACGGCCAGCGGGCTGCGGGTCGTGATCTCGGCGGCGACCTCCTGGGCGCGGCCGAGCACCTCGTCCGAGGGCACGACCTCGTTCACCAGCCCCATCCGCAGGGCGTCGTCGGCGGAGTACTTGCGGTTGAGGTACCACATCTCCTTCGCCCGCTTCCGGCCGATGGTGTCCTCCAGGTACCAGGTGCCGTAGCCGGCGTCGTAGCTGCCGACCATCGGGCCGACCTGCCGGAAGACGGCGTTTTCCGCGGCGATGGACAGGTCGCAGACCGTGTGCAGCACGTTGCCACCACCGACCGCGAACCCGTTGACGGCGGCGACGATCGGCTTGGTGATCGTGTCGATGGCCTCGTACACGTCGAGGATCGGCAGCACCTGGGAGTAGTCGAGCGAGGTCGTCTCGTCGTGCTCCCCGCCGATGCAGAAGAACCTGTCGCCCGCGCCGGTGAGGACTGCTGCCCGTAGGCCCGGGTCGGTGCGCAGCCGCTGCAGCGCCTCCTTGAGCTCGAGCAGCGTGCGGGACCGCAGCTTGTTGCCTGCGTCGGGCCGGTCCACGGTGATGGTCAGGACGGGGCCGGACACCTCGGTGCGGATGTCGGTGAAGTCGCTCATGCGTCCTCTCCTGTGTCGTACTCGCCGCGGAAGCCGCGGCCGCTCTTGTGTCCCAGGTATCCCGCCGCGACCATCTGCCCCAGCAGCGGCGGCGGTGCGAACTGCGGGTCCAGCGTGGCGTCGTAGGCCGACTCGGTCGCGTGCCGGTGCACGTCGATGCCGATCAGGTCGAGCATCGCCAGCGGGCCGAGGCGGTAGCCGAGCCCCAGCTGCAGCGCGGTGTCGATGTCCTCGGCCGAGGCCAGCCCGTCGTCGTACTCGGCGACGACGTCGTTGAGGTACGGCATGAGCAGGCGGTTGACGAGGAACCCGGGCCGGTCCTTCACCTCCACGGGGTCCTTGCCCACGTCCTCCACGAAGCCGACCAGGCATGCGATGACGTCCTGGTCGGTCTGCAGCGCTCGCACGACCTCGACCAGGCGCATCACCGGCGCCGGGTTGAAGAAGTGCAGTCCGGCGACCCGTTCGGGCCGCGGCAGGTGCGCGGCGATGTCGGTGACCGACAGCGCCGAGGTGTTCGTGGCCAGAATGGCCTCCTCGCCCACGACGTCGGCGACCGTGGCCAGCACATCGGCCTTGACGTCGCGTTGCTCCGTGACCGCCTCGATGACGAGGCCCGCTCCCGAGAGGGCGGAGACATCGGTGCTGCCGGTGATCCGGGCGAGGGTTGCGTCGCGATCCTGCTCGGTGAGCTTGCCGCGGGCGACTCCACCGTCGAGCATCCGGGCGACGCTTCTGCGGCCCCGGTCGAGGCGTTCGGCCTCCGGCTCGAGGACCACGACGTCGCGTCCGGAGGCGGCGACGACCTGGGCGATCCCGCTTCCCATCGTGCCGAAGCCGACGACGGCGACGCGGTCGAGGTCTCTGTCAGGCACCGAAGGACCTCCTGCTGTCGTAGGTGTAGAAGCCGCGCCCGGTCTTGCGCCCGAGGTCGCCGGCGGCGACCATCTGGTCCACGAGCGGAGGAGGGGCGAAGCGCGGGTCGTGCAGCTGTTCGTACAGGCGCATCGAGACCGCCTGGTGCACGTCGAGACCGACCACGTCGAGCAGCTTGAACGGCCCCATCGGGTGTCGAAGTGCACCGACGACGGCCCGGTCGATCGACTCCACCGTGCCGTGACCCGCCTCGAGAGCACGGATGCAGTTGTTCTCCCAGGGGATCAGGAACCGGTTCACGATGAATCCCGGCCGATCCTTGGTCAGCACCGTCGTCTTGCCGACGCCCTCGAGGAACTCTCGGGAGCGCGCGGTCGCCTTCGGCGCGGTGTGCCGTCCCTCGGCGACCTCCACCAGCTTCATGAGCTGGGCAGGGTTGCAGTAGTGGGTGCCCACAACGCGGTCAGGACGCTGCGAACCCGCCGCGATCGCGGTCACCGAGAGGGTCGAGGTGTTGGTGTGTACGAGCACGTCCTCGGACACCACGTCGTCGAGCTCGCCGAGCAGCCGCTGCTTGAGCGCGAGGTCCTCAAAGACCGCCTCGACCACCACGTCCGCCGGCGCGACGTCGGCCAGGTCCGTGCTGCCATGGAGGTTCTCGCGTGCGGCACGGGCCTCCTCGTCCGTGAGCTTGCCGAGTGAGGCGCTCTTGTCCAGGAACGCGGTCGCGTTCTCGAGCCCGCGCTGCAGCGCGTCCTCGGACACGTCGCGGAGGATGGTGCGGTGCCCGGCACGGGCTGCCACGACGGCGATGCCGGCGCCCATCGTGCCCGCCCCGAGCACGGCGACGGTGAGCTCGCGCGCGGTCATCGGTACTCCTCTCCAAAGCGTGAGTGCGTCGTCGTCATCGGGCTGTCTGACCTCCGTCGACCACGACGGTCTCCCCGGTCATGAAGTCCGAGGCGGGGCCGGCCAGCAGCACCACCCATGGCGCCATCTCCTCGGGCTCGCCCATGCGCCGCGCGGGGACGGACCGGAGCACCTTGGCCTGTGCCTCCTCGTCCGCGCGGAGCTCGGCGTTGAGGTCCGTCGCGACGTACCCGGGAGCCAGAGCGTTGACCTGCACGTTGTGCCGGGCCCACTCGACCGCCATGGTGCGGGTGAAGGCGACCACCGCGGCCTTCGAGGCGCAGTACGCGGCGTGCCCGGGAACGCCCTTGAACGCGAAGTTCGAGGCGATGTTGACGACCTTGCCGGATCCCTGGGCGACGAGGTGCTCCCCTGCGGCCCGGGTGGCGAGGTAGGTGCCACGGACATTGGTGTCGAACACGCGGTCCCACTGCTCCGGCTCCTGCTCCAGCAGCGGCGTGCTGTCGACTACTCCGGAGTTGTTGACCAGGACGTCTATCCTGCCGAGCCCCTCGACGGTGCGGGTCACGAGCCGTTCCACGGCGTCGCGGTCGGTGACATCGGTGGGTACGACCAGCGCACGACGTCCCAGGTCCTCGACCTCGCCCGCGACGCGCTCGAGCTGGTCCTTGCTGCGGGCCGCCAAAGCGACGTCGGCACCGGCGCCGGCGAGTGCCAGCGCAGCGGCCCGGCCGATGCCGCGACCTGCTCCGGTCACGATCGCGGTTCGCCCACTCAGGGTCTGATCGGTCACCGGAGGGCCTCCTTCACGCGCTGAGCGGTGTCGCGGGCGACCAGCAGCCGCTGCACCTCGTTCGTGCCGTCGTAGATCTGGGTCACCTTGGCATCGCGCAGGTAGCGCTCCACCCCGAGGTCTGCGAGGTCGCCCCTACGGCCGAGCACCCGGGCGGCTGCCACCGCGACGGACCAACCCAGATCGGTGCAGGTCTGCTTCATGAGCCCGATCGCACCGCCGTCGGCTTCGCCGCGGTCGACCTGCCGGGCCACGCCGAGCAGCACGAGGCGTGCCTGCAGGACCCGCCCGCGCAGGTCCGCCATCTCGGCGGCCACGTCGGGCGGCAGGTCGGGGCCGTGCGCGCGGTGCAGGGCGGCAAGGGCATGCGCATAGGCGCCCCGGGCCAGCCCGACCCCTTGCGCCGCGGCGCTGATCCGCGACTTGGTGACGGCGCGTACGACGATCGACCAGCCGGAGCCTTCGTCGCCGAGACGGTGCGTCGCCGGCACCGGCGTCTCGTCGAGGTGCACCTCGGCGGTGGTGGAGCCGTGCATGCCCATCTTGTCGAACGGCCGGCTGCGACTCAGCCCGGATGAGGCGCCGTCGACGGCGAACGCGGTGATGCCGCGTCGTCCCGCGCCCGGATCGAGGGTGGCGAAGCAGACGACGACGTCGGACCTGTCGCCGGTCGTGATGAACGTCTTGCTGCCGTTGAGCGAGTAGCCCGCACCGTCCTCGCGAGGAGTGGCCGTGGTGCGCATCGACGAGGCGTCGCTACCGGCAGCCGGCTCGGTGACGGCCAACGAGCCGTAGACGCTGCCGTCGGCGAGCCCGGGAACGTACTGCTCGACCACAGCGGGTGTCCCCGCGAGGAGCAGCGGGTAGGCCGTGTGCATCTGCGTCATGTAGACCAGGCTCGTCGCCCCGCAGCCCGCGGTGATCTCCTCCATGGCGAGGGCGTAGGCCACGTGGGTGTCGTCGGTGCCGCCGTACTCGGCGGGGACGAGCAGGCCGGCGAGCCCGGCGGCGGCGAGGGCCTGGTAGCTCTCGTGCACGAACGCGTGCTCGCGGTCGACGGAGGCGGCCCGCGGCGCCACCTCCTCGGCGACGACGCGTCGGGTCGCCGCCCGCACCTCACGCTCACGTTCCCCGAGCGCCACGTCGGCGGCACCCTCGTCGAGGGCGTCGTGCAGGGCGACGTAGACGGCCGGGTCGGTGTCGAGAGCCAGCGGCTCGTGGCCGGGGGCCTCTGCTCCGTCGGGCATTGGGCCGCCGGTCACGAGGTCCCTCCCGCCTCGGGCCTGGGAAACGATGGCTTGCGCCGCTCCCGGAACGCGGCCACCCCCTCCGTCGCCTCTGCGCTGCCGACGGCGATCCCGGCGAGGGCGCTCTCGAGCGCGAGTCCCGTGTCCAGCGGGGCGTCCAGACCGCGTCGCAGCGCGAGCAACGCGGCCCGAACCGCGCGCGGACCGCGGCCGGCGATCTGGCGTGCGAGGTCGTGTGCGGTGGCGGGAAGCTCGTCGGCGTGCACGGGTGGCACGGGGGTGAGACCAAGAGCGTGCGCGCGCTCGGCGGTGATGCGCTCGCCGGTGAGCATCGTGAACGCAGCCACCGGGGCACCCACTCGTCCCGCGAGCCGTTGGGTGCCGCCGTACCCCGGGACGAGACCGAGGCCGGTCTCGGGAAGACCGAGCTCCGCGGAGTCGGCGAGCACCATGAAGGTGCAGGCCAGGGCCAGCTCGAAGCCGCCACCCAGCGCGAGCCCGTTGACCGCGGCGATGACCGGAACGGGACTCGCCTCGACCCGCGCGACCACGGCCTGCCCCGCGCTCAGGATGTCGTGGGCAGCGGCCGCGTCGAGGCCGGCGAGTTCGTCCAGGTCTGCGCCGGCGCTGAAGGCACGAGTCCCGGTGCCGGTGAGGACGACCACACGGTCGTCGGGTCCCAGCCCGGCCAGCAGACGGTCCAGCGCGGCGAGCACGTCGGCGTTCAGGGCGTTGAGTACGTCGGGGCGTTCCAGGCGCGCTGTGACGATGCCGTCGGCGCGCTCGACCGCGAGACCGGCGCCGCTCATCGGTGCCCTCGTCCGACCGCCGCCCGCGGCGCCTCCACGGCACCGGCGTCCACGAGGTCGCGGATCTCGTCGTCGGAGAACCCGCACTCGCGCAGCACCTCGACGGTGTGCTCGCCGGCGTCCGGGAACCGGTCGTTGCGCGGCTCGGCGAGGCTGGCGAGCCGGAACGGGCTGTGCACCCCGTACAGCCCGTCCTCGGAGCCCGGCACGGGCAGCAGGCCGTTGCGGGCGAGGACCTGCGGGTCGGTGGTGACCTCCGACAGCCCCTGCACCAGGGACGCCGGCACACCGGCGTGCTGCAGCACGTCGAGCCAGTGGCCGGCGGGAGCATCGGCCAGCACCTCGGCGACGCGTGCGACGACCTCCGCCCGGTGCTCACGGCGTCCGGCGTTGCTGTCCAGGCGGGGATCGTCGACGAGGTCGAGGAGCCCCAGCGCTTCGCAGAACCGCCGCCAGATGACGTCGTTGCCGACGGCGACGACGATCTCGCGGTCGGCCGTCGCGAAGGACTGGTAGACCGCGATCACGGAGTCGGTCCCACCCGACGGAGCGGGCTCCGCCTCACCCGCCAGGAAGGAGGCGATCCGGGGGGCCATGAGAGCGAGGTCGGAGTCCAGCAGGGAGACGTCGACGAGGTCTCCCATGCCCGTGTCGCGCTGCCGTACGACGGCCGCGGAGATCGCCAGGGCCGCGGCGGTGCCGGTGGCGATGTCCGACAGTGCGGTGGACACGCGCTGCGGGGAGCCACCCGCCGGCCCGGTCACCGACATGAGACCGGACCGCGCCTGCGCGACGAGGTCGTATCCGGGCAGGTGTGCGTGCGGGCCGGTGAGTCCGACCCCGGACATCGCGCAGTAGATCAGACGCGGGTGCCGGGCGCGGGTCTCCTCGGGGGCGAGACCGAGTCGCGCCAGCTTGGAGGGGTTCAGACTCTCGATGAGCACATCGGCCTCGGCCACCAGGCGGTGCAACGCATCCAGCCCGCCGGGCGAGCGCAGGTCGAGCGCGATGCTGCGCTTGTTGCGGTTGGCCGACGCGAACCAGGCAGACGCGCCGTCGACGAACGGCGGACCCCAGGCCCGCGCATCGTCACCGCGTTCGGGTCGCTCCACCTTGACGACGTCCGCACCGAGGTCGGCGAGGTACATCGAGGCGGTGGGCCCGGCGTACGACGTGGAGAGGTCGACGACCCGGAGCCCGCGCAGCGGCGGACTCGCGGCGGTGCGCCCGTTCACGACCACCTCACCGCCTGCCCTTCACACCGCTGGTCATGCGGAGCAACGTAAGGATCCGTTCAGCCGCGTGTCAAGGTTGGACATTTACCGGATCGCCAGGGCTTCTCGGCGTTGGTTCAGCCACACCGACGGACGTCTGTGCAGGTCACAGCGCTACGCCAACGCGAGGACGCGGCTCGGGGCATGACCCTTGACACACGGCAGCAAATGGCGGACATTATCGCGGGTCGAGGTGGAGGGCCCTCCGGGCTCACGGGCCGGGGCTCCTCCGCCCCGGGCGGGCGTCGGGCCACCGGGTGCGCCGACGCACACGAGTACCGCCGAAATGGAGGATGTGTCATGACGGCTCAGGTGGACGCCACGGCCGAACGGGAGCATGCACGCAGACACGCGCAGCGAGGTGCCTTCCTCGGGTTCTTCGTGGACATGTTCGACATCTACCTGCCGATCATCGTGCTGGCACCGGCGATCGAGTACTTCATCTCACCGGACCTGTCGGCCTCCGCAGCCGCGCTCGTGACCGGCATGATCTTCGCCGCCACCCTGGTGGGGCGACCCCTGGGTGCCCTGCTCTTCGGCCGCTACGCCGACACGCGTGGGCGCAAGCGGGCAACGGTCGTCGCCGTCTCCGGGTTCGGCATCCTCACAGTCCTGGTCGGCCTGCTCCCCGGCTACGAGACGTGGGGCATCACCTCGGTGGTGGTGTTCGTGCTGCTGCGGTTCGTCATCGGCGTGTTCGTCGGTGGCGAGTACACCGCGGCGAGCCCGCTCGCCATGGAGTACTCGCCGCAGGAGAAGCGTGGCATCAACGGTGGCCTGATCATGACCGGCTTCCCGCTGGCCTACGTCGCCGTCGCCCTGATCACGCTCGTGATGCTGCAGGTCGCTCCGGCGGACGGACTGGGGTCGCCGTACGTGCAGTGGGGCTGGCGCATCCCCTTCTTCATCGGCGGTCTGCTGGCACTGGGGTTCGTCGTCTACTACCTGCGCAGCGTGCGCGAGTCGGAGCTGTTCCAGGCCAGCGGCGGCGGCAACCCCGTCAAGGACCTGTTCAGCGGCGAGAACCGGCGAAACTTCTTCCAGGTGTTCATCCTGATGACGGGGTTCTGGCTCTCGTTGAACTGCGTGACGGCGATCCTGCCCGGCCTGATGACCAGCGAGCTCGGCATGTCCGGCACGCAGATCACGATCACTCTGGTGATCGCCTATCTGTGCACCACAGTCGGCTACATCGTGGCCGCGAACCTGTCGCAGCGCATCGGTCGCCGGCCGTTCCTCATCGTCTGGGGCGGCGTGGCCGGAGGCATCGGCACCGCGGTGTACGCCATCCTGCTGGCGACCACCCCGGAGAGCATGGTCGCCATCACCGTGCTGGTGACCGCTCTGGTCCTGCTGGTGATCTCGAACTGGGGCCTGGCCACGGTCTACATCAACGAGAGGTTCCACACCGCCGTGCGCGCAACCGGCTTCGGGCTGGGCTACAGCCTGGCGGTGGTCATCCCGTCGTTCTACGCGTTCTTCCAGGACTGGCTGTCGGCCTTCATGCCGTTCGAGTGGACCGTGCTACCACTGCTGGTCATCGGCGGCGCATTGATCACCGTCGGCGCTGCGATGGGTCCGGAGACCAAGGACGTGGACTTCGCGGCGGTGGACCGCGCCGAAGCCACCGTCGGATGACAGCTGACCCGCGCAACGCCGGCGGCACCACGCAGTCACCGAGACGGGAGTGCTCAGACACTAAAGTTGGTGCGTCACGCGCCATCGCGTGCGGCCACGGCCGTCCCACGCGACGCCGGACCAGGAGGAACGGGGAGGGACCGTGCACGACCCGGTCGACGCGGCCAAGCTGATCGGCACCAAGGTGATGCGGCCTCGACAGCAGGTCGAGGACCAGGTCAAGGCCGCCATCCTGTCGGGCACGCTGCGCGCCGGTGAGCGACTGCCCGGCGAGCTGGAGCTGGCGCACCAGTTCGGCGTGAGCCGCACCACCGTGCGCGAGGCGCTCCGCTCGCTCGCCACCCAGGGTCTGATCGAGAAGACACCGGGGGCCGGCGGTGGCAGCTTCGTGCGCAGCGCGGACCAGTCCTCGCTGCGCAGCGTGGTGGCCGACTCGGTGCACCTCCTGCTCACGCTGGGCAGCATCGAGTTCGAGGAGGTCGCCGTCGTCCGGCAGCACCTGGAGGTGCCGTCCGTGCGCCTGGCGGCTGCGAACCGCACCGAGGACGACCTGGCCGAGCTCCGCGGGATCCTGGACCTGCAGAAGTCCATCTCGGTCGAGGACCCCCGCGTGCCCACCCTGGACGAACAGTTCCACGGCACGATCGCGCGAGCCTCGGGCAACCGCGTCCTCGCGTCGTTCGTCAGCGCCCTGCACGTACAGACCGAGCCGGTGCACTACCTGGACCTCTCCCCCGAGGTTGGCCGCACCACCGTGCGCCAGCACCAGCAGATCGTCCAGACCATCGCGGACCAGGATCCCGACGCGAGTGCCCAGGCGATGGTCGACCACCTCACCTACCTGCGCGAGCATCTGCTGGCCTACTACAGCAAGCACTGAGGGCTTCCATGGCCGCGCTGGGCGGCGCAGTCTTCTGACGACCACGAGGCCGCGCGCTGGCCACCCATACGGTATACCGTGTACATTCTCGCGATGACAGTCATCCCAGACGGGCGCACACTCGGCAACGACCTCGTGCGGCTGGATCCCTTGCACCTCGACGACTCCGACGAGCTCTTCTCGGCGTTCGACGACGAACGAGTCTGGGCCGGAGGCTGGGGAGGCGGACCGGCAGCACGCCCGGACAGGCCTGAAGGCATGCGGACGGTCGTGGAGAAGCTGACCGCTGCCGACGTCTGCTACGCCGTGCGCGATGCCGACACCGGCGAGATCGTCGGCAGCGCGAGCCTTCTTGACGTCGACCTCGTCAACGAGCACTGCATGCTGGGCGGCGCCGCGTATGCGCCAAGTGTCTGGGGCACCCCGGTCAACGCCGCCACCAACCTCGCCCTGCTCGAGCACGCCTTCGAGGACTGCGGTTTCGGCCGCGTCACGCTGCAGACCGATGTCCTCAACACCCGCATGCAGGCGGCGATCGAGAAGATGGGCGCGCACCGCGAAGGGGTGCTTCGACGGCACAAGCGTCGCGCCGACGGCACGTTCCGCGACTCGGTGGTGTTCTCGATCCTCGCCGAGGAGTGGCCGGCCACCCGGCGACGGCTCAGCTCGCGCGTCGAGGGGCCGGTCCCTGAGAGCGGGCCCTGAGGGCCCTCCGTAGCCGCCCCGGGCATCAAGCCCGCCGCAGCCAGGAGCCGGCTACCGCGAAGACCACCGACGCCGAGGAGGAAGCATGCGTGTGCGGATCTCATGGCCGAACGGCGAGCTCACCGCCGAGCTCGCCGACACACCCACCACGGCGGCGCTGAAGGCGGCGCTGCCGGTCAAGGGATCGGCCAACACCTGGGGCCAGGAGGTCTACTTCTCCGTCCCGCTGTCCGTCGACCTCGAGGCCGACGCTCGGCAGGTCGTCGACCCCGGCACCGTGTGCTTCTGGCTCGACGGCGGAGCGCTCGCCCTGCCCTACGGCCCCACGCCGATCTCACAGGGCACCGAGTGCCGGCTGGCCAGCGCCTGCAACATCCTGGGCGCCATCGACGGGGACCCGCAACGGCTGGGTTCGATCAAGGGTGGGGACGAGATCCTGGTCGAGCCGGCAGGCTGACAAGAGCGCGTCACCGTGGACGCACGTCGTCTTCGCACTGCGAGAATCAGCCGGTGATCTCGCGGAGCGTGTCGACGAGCGACTACCACACTGCCGGAGAGCCCTTTCGGATCGTGGCCGACCCTCCTGTCGTGCTGCCCGGTGACTCTGTCGCCGATCGGCGGGCGCGAGCGCTGGAGAGCACGGCTGCTCAGGAGCTGCGTGAGCTGCTGTGCTTCGAGCCGCGGGGGCACGCCGACATGTACGGCGGGTTCCTCGTGCCCGCGGACGACCGCGACGCACACCTGGGCGTGCTTTTCTGGCACAAGGACGGCTTCTCCACCGCCTGCGGACACGGCACGATCGCCCTCGGCGTATGGGCGGTCGACACGGGGCTGGTAGGCGCCCCCGACGAGGGCAGTGTGGACGTGGTCATCGACGTGCCCTCGGGGCGAGTCACCGCCCGGGTGCACCGGACCGGCGGTCGCACAGTGGCAGTCGACTTCGTCAACGTGCCCAGCTACGTCCTGGCCCGCGACGTCCCGCTGACGACCTCCCGTGGGGACGTCGCCGTCACCGTGGCGTACGGCGGTGCCATCTTCGCCGGCGTCGACGCTGCTGCCGTCGGGCTGTCAGTGGACCCATCGCAGTACAAGGAGCTCGTCGCGCTCGGCCGCGAGGTCAAGTGGGCGCTGGACGCCACGGAGCACGCGGTCCATCCCACCGACCCGCGGCTCAGCGGCGTGTACGGCACCATCGTTCACGAGGATCTCGGCGAGAAGGATGGTCAGGTGCACCAGCGCAACGTCACGGTGTTCGCCGACGGACAGGTCGACCGCTCACCCTGCGGGTCGGCGACCTGCGCGCGACTGGCCGTCCTCGCCGACGAGGCTCGGGTGGGTATCGGTGGCCCGACACTGCAGCACGAGTCGATCGTGCAGTCCCGGTTCACCGGCGCAGTCGTGGGGTCGACCACGGTCTCGGGTCGGCCGGCGGTCGTGCCGCAGGTCACCGGCCTCGCGCATCGGACGGGCGAGCACACCTTCGTCGTCGACTCCGCCGACCCCCTCGTACCGGGCTTCGTGCTGCGATGAACGCCCCGCTGGTGCTCGACGCCGACGCCGTCCGCGCGGCGTGCACTCCCGCCATGGCCGTCGAGGCAGTCACGGCCGCCCTGAACAGCGGAGCGGACCCCGCCGCCGACCTCGCCCGCCAGGCAGTGCCCGTACGCTCGGGCCACTTCCTGCTCATGCCGTCGGAGGGCGCCCGAAGCGGAGCGCACGTGGGGGTCAAGGTTGCCACGGTGGCACCCGAGAACCCGGCTCGCGGACTGCCCCGTATCCAGGCCTCCTACCTGCTGTTCGACGCCGAGTCCTTGAGCCTGGTCGCCACGCTCGACGGGACCGCGCTCACGACGCTGCGCACACCTGCCGTCTCCGTGGCGGCAGTCGCGCCCCGGTTGCAGGCCGGGTCGGGACCGGTGGCGCTGGCGGTCCTCGGCGCCGGGCC
>DATMEB010000155.1:0-7993 GCA_035557095.1 Nocardioidaceae bacterium
GGGCTGAGCGAGGCGGAGGCCAACGCCTACTCGCCCGAGCTGCGCGGCGACTTCGCGCTGTACTGGTTCGCCGCGCATCCCGACGTGTTCGCCGGTGACTCGGCCACCGGCGAGAGCGCCGAGGAGCTGATGCGCGACCTCGCCGCTGACCTCGACGTGCCGGCCGGCATGGTGCCGGTGCCGGCGCACCCGTGGCAGGCCGCCGACGTGCTGCAGCGACCGGGCGTGCGGGCGCTGGTCGAGGAGGGCCGGCTGGTGCCGCTCGGACCCGCCGGCACCGCCTGGTCGCCGACGTCGTCGGTACGCACGGTCTACCGCGCGGACGCGGCGTACATGCTGAAGCTCTCGCTCGCCCTGCCGATCACCAACTCCAAGCGGGAGAACCTGCGCAAGGAGCTGCGCCGCGGGGTCGAGATGGCACGGATGCTCGACAACGGCCTGGCCGCCGAGATCGCCTCCGTGCACCCGGGCTTCGCGATCGTCGCCGACCCCGCATGGGCCACGGTCGGCGTGCCGGGCCAGAGCGAGAGCGGGCTCGAGCTCACCGCGCGCGCCAACCCGTTCGGCCCGAACGACCGGGTGCAGTGCCTGGCCGGGCTGGTGTCCGAGCGGCCGGAGCGGGCCCGGCAGGGCGGTCGCTCGATCCTGGGTGACCTGGTGCACGGCCTGGCCGAGCGCACCGGACGCACGGTCGAGGACGTCGGCGTGGAATGGTTCAACCGCTACCTCGACGTGGTGCCGGCGGCCGTGCTCTGGCTGTACGCCGTGCACGGCATCGGCCTGGAGGCGCACCAGCAGAACACCCTCGTCGAGCTCGACGACGACGGCTGGCCGGTCGGCGGCCGCTACCGCGACAACCAGGGCTTCTACTACAGCCGGTCCCGGTCTGAGGACCTCGAGCGGTGGGCGCCGCGGGTCGGTGTGGACAGCGACGCGCTGGTGCCGGAGTCGCTGATCGACGAGCGCCTCGGCTACTACGTCGGCATCAACAACATCCTGGGGCTCGTCGGCGCCATGGGCTCTCAGGGGCTGGCCGACGAGATCGACCTGCTGCGCGCCGTACGGCGGCTGCTGCACCAGGTCAGCGCGCAGCACGACGTCGTACCCGGGCTCGTGCGCACCCTGCTCGAGGCCGAGTCGCTGCCGTGCAAGGCCAACCTGCTCACGCGTCTCGAGGGCATGGACGAGCTGGTCGGTCCGCTGGCGACGCAGTCGGTCTACCGGCCGATTCCCAACCCGATCGTGCGGCCGACGCCATGAGCGCCCGGCTGCGCCAGGGGCCACTGGAGGCGCAGACGCCGGCCGGGGTGTTCACCCTGCGCCCGCTGGACCCGGTGGCCGACGTGGAGATGCTGCACGCCTGGATGAACGACCCGGCTGTGGCCCGGTTCTGGGAGCTCGACGGGCCGGTACGCCGGCTGGTCGCGCACCTCGACGAGCAGTTCGCCGGCACACACTCACGGCCCTATCTCGGCCTCGTCGACGGCGAGCCGATGAGCTACTGGGAGCTCTACCGCGCACAGGACGACCGGCTCGCCGCCTACTACGAAGCGCGCCCCGGTGACGCCGGACTGCACCTGCTGCTCGGACCGGAGCGGTTCCGCGGGGTCGGGCTGGGCCGGCACCTGATCGAGGCGGTGTCGCGCTGGCAGCTCGCCGCCCCCGGGACGAGCCGGGTCGTGGCCGAGCCCGACGTACGCAACACCGCCTCGCTGCGGGCGTTCGAGCGGGCCGGCTTCCGGCGTACCCACGACATCGAGCTGCCGGAGAAACGGGCCGCGCTGATGGTCCGCGGCCCCGAGACGACGACCGCGTCCCCAGACCCCGCAGATTCCGCAGAACCAGGAGACTCCGCATGACCCACGCCGCACCACAGACTGCCGTGCCCACAGCCGGGCACTGGCGCACCGCCAACCGCCGTATGCTCGCCAAGACGCTGGCGGAGTTCTCCTACGAGCAGCTGCTGAGCCCGCAGGCCGAAGGCGACGGCTACGTCGTCACGGTCGACAACGGCATCGGCTACCGGTTCAACGCCCGCCGGGGCAGCTTCGACTGCTGGCACGTGGATCCCGACTCCGTACGCCGCCTGGACGCGCAGGGGCAGGAGCACGTGCCGAGCGACAGCGCGGCGCTCGACTTCTTCCTCGACGCGCACGAGATGCTCGGGATGTCCGGCGACACGCTCGGCCACCTGATCCCGGAGCTCTCGGCCACGCTGTCGGCCGACGCCGCGCTGCTGGGCTCGGGCGACGGCACGGGGGTCACGGCCGCGCACCTCGCCGACCTCGGCTACGCCGAGCTCGAGGGGCACCAGAGCGGGCACCCCTGGATCGTGCCGAACAAGGGCCGGCGGGGCTTCTCCGCGGCCGACGCCGCCCGGTACGCGCCGGAGGCACGTCAGCCGATGACGCTGCCGTGGATGGCCGTGCACCGCGAGCTGGCGAGCTACCGCGGTGTGCCCGGTCTCGACTCCGAGCGCCTCTACGACGGGGAGCTCGACACGCAGACCAGGGCCGGTTTCGACGCCGCACTGCGCGGCCGCGACCTCGACCCGTCGGACTACCTGCTGATGCCGGTGCACCCGTGGCAGTGGGACGAGGTCGTCGTGCCCACGTTCGCCGAGGACGTCGCCGCGCAGCGGATCGTCTACCTCGGCGACGGACCGGACCGGTACCTGCCGCAGCAGTCGATCCGCACGTTCAGCAACATCGACTCGCCGAGTCGTCACCACGTCAAGCTGCCGCTGTCGATCCTGAACACGCTGGTGTGGCGGGGGCTGCCCACCGAGCGCACCCTGGCCGCGCCGGCGGTCACGGCGTGGATGCTCGGGCTGCGGGACAAGGACGCGTTCCTGCGCGACGAGACGCGGGTCGTGCTGCTCGGCGAGGTCGCGTCGGTGACCGTGCAGCACCGCGTGCTCGAGTCGCTGCCCGGTGTGCCGTACCAGTACCTGGAGATGCTCGGCACCATCTGGCGCGAGTCGATCATCGGCAAGGTCGACGCGCACGAGCGCCCGCGCACGCTGGCGGCTCTGCTGCAGGTCGACGAGCAGGGCCGGGCCCTGGTCACCGAGCTCGTGCGTCGCTCCGGCCTGTCGCCGCGTGAGTGGCTGCAGCGGCTGTTCGGTGCCATGCTTCCGCCGCTGCTGCACTTCCTGTACCAGTACGGCGTGGTGTTCTCGCCGCACGGTGAGAACGCGATCGTGGTGTACGACGAGAACGACGTGCCCTCCCGGCTCGCGGTGAAGGACTTCGTCGACGACGTCAACGTGGCCGATGCGCCGGTGCCCGAGCTGGACACGATGCCGGTCGAGGTCTCCGACGTCCTGCTGCGGGAGCGTCCGGAGTTCCTGTGCCAGTTCATCCAGACCGGGCTGTTCGTCGGGCACTTCCGCTACCTCGCCGACCTGGTCGAGCAGCACCTCGGCGTGGTCGAGTCGCAGTTCTGGGGACTGGTTCGCGCCGAGGTGCTGGACTACCAGGACCGGTTCCCGGAGCTGGCCGACCGGTTCGCGATGTTCGACCTGCTCGCCCCTGATCTGGAGCGGCTGTGCCTGAACCGCAACCGGCTGCTGCACGACGGCTACCGCGACCGGCCCGAGCGTCCGCACGCCGCCGTGCACGAGCGGGTGCCCAACCCGCTGTACCGGGGCTGAGGCGTCCGCGGCGGGCGCGCCGGTGACCGGCGTGCCCGCCACCAGGGGCACGGTGCGTGACGCTGCGCCGACTTTGCGTGAGCCGTCCTTGACCCCTGTGAGGGCCGGTTCTAGCCTCCGAAGCACGAGGGATCACCCGCACACGCGGCCCGTCTGCAACACCGACGACCACGACGACCGCCGTCACCTGAACCCCGACGGCCACACCTGAATACCGTCCGCAACAGCGGCGTCTGCCGGCGCCGCCGTGGGTGGGCACGTCCCTGGTACTCGGACGACCCGCGCGCCGCGAGGCGCCCGGTGGACGAAGGGAACCGCGGATGAATGTCTCAGTCGTCGTTCTGATCGGAGCCGGCACGCTCGTCCTCGCCGTCGTCGGACTGCTGCTCGTCGTATGGACCCTGGCCCGTCGTGGTGCCGACACGCGCCTGGAGTTCGAGCGGCGCGAAGAGCGCCTCGGCGAGCGCGAGGCCCGGCTCGACGCCGAGGCCCGCCTGCTGGAGGCGCGTTCGGCCGCGCTGAGCAAGGTCGAGGAGAAGGAGCAGGCACGGCTGGAGCGCGCGTCCGGGCTGAGCGCGGAGCAGGCCCGAGCCGAGCTGGTCGCGACGATCGAGAACGACGCCAAACGGCAGGCACAGCTGACCGTGCGCGACGTCGAGCGTGAGGCCCAGGAGGACGGCGACATCCGTGCCCGCCGGATCCTCGCGACCGTGATCCAGCGGCTCGCCTCGGAGCAGACCACCGAGTCGGTCGTGTCGTTCGTGCATCTTCCCGGCGACGACATGAAGGGCCGGATCATCGGCCGCGAAGGCCGCAACATCCGCGCGTTCGAGCACACCACCGGGGTCAACCTGATCATCGACGACACCCCCGAGGCGGTGCTGCTGTCGTGCTTCGACCCGGTACGCCGCGAGGTCGGCAGGCTCACGCTGGAGGCCCTGGTCGCCGACGGGCGCATCCACCCCAGCCGGATCGAGGAGGCCCACGAACGCGCGTTCCGCGAGGTCGAGACCAGCTGCCGGCGCGCGGGCGAGGACTCGGTGGTGGAGTTCGGCATCACCGACATGCATCCCGATCTCGTGCTCACGCTGGGCCGGCTGCGCTACCGCACGTCGTACGGCCAGAACGTGCTGAAGCACCTGGTGGAGTCCGCGCATCTCGCCGGCATGATCGCCGCCGAGCTCGGTCTGGAGCCGACGGTCTGCCGCCGCGCCGCGCTGCTGCACGACGTCGGCAAGGCGCTGACGCACGAGGTCGAGGGCTCGCACGCGATCGTGGGTGCCGACCTGGCACGGCGCCTGGGCGAGTGTGACGACGTGGTGCACGCGATCGAGGCGCACCACAACGAGGTCGAGCCGCGCACCGTGGAGGCGGTGGTCACCCAGGCTGCGGATGCGATCAGCGGCGGTAGGCCGGGTGCCCGGCGTGAGTCGCTGGAGTCCTACGTCAAGCGCGTGGAGCGGCTCGAGGAGATCGCCATGGAGAAGGAAGGCGTGGACAAGGTCTACGCGATGCAGGCCGGCCGTGACATCCGGGTGATGGTGAGCCCCGACGTGGTCGACGACATCCAGGCGCAGGTGCTCGCCCGCGATATCGCCAAGCAGATCGAGGAGGAGCTGACCTACCCGGGTCAGATCAAGGTGACGGTCGTACGCGAGTCGCGCGCCACCGAGGTCGCCCGCTGACGGTCGGCGCCAGCGACACCCCAGCCACGGGTGGCCACCGCTAGCCCCACCCCTATTCCTTCATTGCGCCGAAGACGGGCCGCGCACAATTCGGGCGTACGTAAACATTTGGTCACCTGACGGCGGGGCGGTGTTCGGCCGGTCCGGCGAGCCTCGGCCGCATGCAGCCAACACGTCGCGACGTCCTTCGAGCCGGCCTGGTCGCCGGCGCCGCCACCGCAGCCTCGACCGCACCCAGCGTGCTGGCCTGGTCGACCGCCCACGCCTCGAGCCGCCTGCGCGGCAACCCGTTCACGCTCGGTGTCGCCTCCGGCGACGCGTGGCCGGACGGTTTCGTGCTCTGGACCCGGCTGGCGCTGCAGCCGCTGGCCGAGGACGGCCGCGGCGGCATGCCCGACGTGCCGGTTCCGGTGCAGTGGGAGGTCGCCGAGGACCCGCGACTGCGCCGTGTCGTGCGTCGGGGGGTCGCGGTCGCGCGGCCTGACTTCGCGCACGCGGTCCACGTCGAGCTGCGTGGGCTGCGTCCCGGTCGGGAGTACTGGTACCGCTTCCGTGTCCAGGGCCACCACTCGCCGACCGGCCGCTCGCGGACCGCGCCCGCGCCGGGCACGATGCCCTCGGCGCTGGAGATGGCGTTCGTGTCGTGCTCGCAGTTCGAGCACGGCTGGTTCACCAACTACCGGCACCTGGCCGCGGACCACCCCGACCTCGTGCTGCACCTCGGCGACTACCAGTACGAGTACAAGGCCGACACCTACGTCGCCCCGGGGGGCAACGTGCGCGACCACGAGGGCCCGGAGACCACGACGCTGGAGACCTACCGGCAGCGGCACGCGCAGTACAAGAGCGACCCGGACCTGCAGGCGGCGCACGCGGCCGCGCCGTGGCTGCTGGTCTGGGACGACCACGAGCTCGACAACAACTGGGCCGACGAGACGCCGGAGAACCCCGAGGACGGCTTCCTGCGCCGGCGGGCGGCAGCGTTTCGCGCGTACTACGAGAACATGCCGCTGCGCAGGACCTCCAAGCCGCGCGGGATCGACATGCAGCTCTACCGCCGCGTCTCGTGGGGCCGGCTGGTGGACTTCCACATGCTCGACACCCGGCAGTACCGCGACGACCAGGGCTGCGGCGACGGCTATCACGCCGACTGCCCCGCCGCCGTCGACCCGTCGCGGTCGATCACCGGCGCCCGGCAGGAGCAGTGGCTGCTGGACGGGTTCCGCCGCTCGAGCGCGCGCTGGGACCTGCTCGGCCAGCAGGTGTTCTTCGCCCAGCGCGACTCCGACGCCGGCCCGTTGACGCGCACGTCGATGGACGCCTGGGACGGCTACGTCGCGTCGCGCGACCGCATCACGCGCGGCTGGGTGGAGGCAGGTGTACGCAACCCGGTCGTGCTCACCGGCGACGTGCACGCGCACTGGGCGTCGGATCTCAAGCTCGACTACGACGACCCGGACTCGCCCGTCGTCGGCAGTGAGCTGGTGTGCTCCTCGATCACGTCCGGAGGCGACGGGGCCGACTCGCCGGCACAGTCGCACCCGTGGCTCGCCTACAACCCGCATCTGCGCTTCCAGAACAACCTGCGGGGTTACGTGCGGACGAAGGTCACGCCGTCGGAGCTCTCGGCCGACTTCCGGTGCGTGGAGAAGGTCTCGGTCCAGGACTCGGAGGTCTTCACCCGAGCGACGTTCGTGGTCAACGACGGCGAGCCCGGCCTGCACCAGACCTACGACCGGGAGCCCGCGGCCGCGGCCGCTCGCGCGCTGGGCGGTCCGCTGACGTCCGCGCAGACGATCCGCTGGGAGACCGCTCGTCCCTGACCATGCCGCGCAGGCCGGCGGGCATCCGCGTGGGTAGGGTGCGCCGATGCCCTCCGTGCTCGGCCTCTACCGCTCGCTGGCCCGACTGCCCAAGGGACGAACGGTCTTCTCGGTCGTGTTCGCCCGCAGGGCGCCGTACTTCCGCAGCATCCGGCCGCGCTTTCGCGACGTGCACCCGCACCGCGCCGAGCTCGTGGTCGCCGACCGCAAGCCGGTACGCAACCACATCGGCACCGTGCACGTGATCGCGATCTGCAACGGCCTCGAGGCCGCGATGGGTGCGCTGGCCGAGTCCACGGTGCCTGCGGGCAAGCGGTGGATCCCCAAGGGGATGCAGGTGGAGTACGTCGGCAAGGCGACGTCCGACATCGTCTGCGTGGCGCAGACCGATCCCGCGGACTGGGAGAGCGGGCCGGACGTACCCGTGCGAATCATCGCGACCCGCGACGACGGCGGCGTGGTCGTGCAGGGAGTCATCGACCTCTGGGTGACGGACCGGCGCTAGGACCGGTCGGGTCATACGATGCCGCTGAAACCACCAGCGCCAGCCCCAGTGTCCTCGAGATGCACGACCGGCTTGCCCTGGCGCCTCATCCGGCTCTCCAGCCACGCTGCCAGCCGGGAGAGCGAGTAGTTGATGGTCACGTAGACCACCACCAGGACGATGCCGACCGCAATCGGGTTGTTGAAGAAGATGTCGGTGTAGATGGACTCAGCGGCGTCGGTGAGCTCCGGAGCGCCGATGGCGACCCCCAGTGCGGTGTCCTTGAGCACGATGACGCACTGGCTCACGATGGCCGGCAGCATCGTGCTGACCGCCTGTGGTGCCT
>DATMEB010000156.1:0-5499 GCA_035557095.1 Nocardioidaceae bacterium
CCGCGTCCGGCGTCACCTCGACGCACTCGTCGTCCCGGCAGAACTCGAGGCACTGCTCCAGCGAGAACTTCCGCGCCGGCACCAGCCGCTCGAACTCGTCCGAGGTGGACGACCGCATGTTGGTGAGCTTCTTCTCCTTGGTGATGTTGACGTCCATGTCGTCGGCGCGGGAGTTCTCGCCGACGATCATGCCCTCGTACACCTCGGTCGTCGGCTCGACGAACAGCGTGCCGCGCTCCTGCAGGTTGGTGATCGCGAAGCCGGTCACCGGGCCGGCCCGGTCGGCCACCAGTGAGCCGCTTGGACGGGTGGAGATGTCACCGGCCCAGGGTTCGTAGCCCTCGAAGACGTGGTGGGCGATGCCGGTGCCGCGGGTGTCGGTGAGGAACTCGGTGCGGAAGCCGATGAGGCCGCGGGCCGGCACGAGGAACTCCATGCGCACCCAGCCGGTGCCGTGGTTGACCATCTGCTCCATGCGGCCACGGCGGACGGCCAGCAGCTGCGTGATCGTGCCGAGGTACTCCTCGGGCGCGTCGATGGTGAGCCGCTCCACCGGCTCGTGCAGCGTGCCGTCGATCTCGCGGGTGACGACCTGCGGCTTGCCGACGGTGAGCTCGTAGCCCTCGCGGCGCATCTGCTCGACCAGGATGGCCAGCGCCAGCTCGCCGCGGCCCTGCACCTCCCAGGCGTCAGGCCGGTCCGTGGGAAGCACGCGGATCGACACGTTGCCCACGAGCTCGGCGTCGAGACGGTCCTTGACCAGGCGTGCGGTGACCTTGGCGCCCTTTTCGCGTCCTGCCAGCGGGGAGGTGTTGATGCCGATGGTCATAGAGATGGCCGGCTCGTCGACGGTGATGAGCGGCAGCGGTCGCGGGTCATCGGGGTCGGCGAGCGTCTCGCCGATGGTGATCTCGGGGATGCCGGCGATGGCCACGATGTCGCCGGGGCCGGCGGACTCGCCGGGCTTGCGCTCCAGCGCCTCGGTGACCAGGAGCTCGGTGATCTTGACCCGCTCGACGGTTCCGTCGCGCTTGCACCAAGCGGCCTGCTGGCCCTTGCTCAGGGTGCCCTCCTTGACGCGCACCAGCGCGAGCCGGCCCAGGAACGGCGAGGCGTCGAGGTTGGTGACGTGCGCCTGCAGGGGCGCGCCCTCGGTGTAATCCGGGGCCGGCACGGCCTCCATGATCGTCTGGAACAGCGGCACCAGATTCTCGCTGTCGGGCATGCCACCGTCCTTGGGCTGCTCCAGCGACGCACGCCCGGCCTTGGCCGAGGCGAACACGACCGGGAAGTCGAGCGCGCTGTCATGCGCTGAGTCGTCGAGCAGGTCCAGGAACAGCTCGTACGTCTCGTCGACGACCTCGCTGATGCGGGCATCCGGCCGGTCGACCTTGTTGACGACGAGGATCACCGGCATCTTCGCGGTGAGCGCCTTGCGCAGCACGAATCGGGTCTGGGGGAGCGGGCCCTCGGATGCGTCGACGAGCAGCACCACCGCGTCGACCATCGACAGGCCACGCTCGACCTCGCCGCCGAAGTCGGCGTGCCCGGGGGTGTCGATGATGTTGATCGTCACCGGCCCGGACGCGTCGGCGGCGCCGGGACCGGCGTAGCGGACCGCGGTGTTCTTGGCGAGGATCGTGATGCCCTTCTCGCGCTCGAGGTCACCGCTGTCCATCGCTCGCTCGTCGACGTGCTGGTGCTCCCCGAAGGCGCCGGACTGCCACAGCATCGCGTCGACCAGCGTGGTCTTGCCGTGGTCGACGTGGGCGACGATGGCGACGTTGCGCAGGTCGGAGCGCGTGCTGCCGACGGTGGCGGTGGGCCCAGGAGGTGTGGCGACTGACATGCGCAGGCGGGACTTTCCGGTGGGGTACGCCGTCCGGAACGCCGGACGACCGCGCCGATTCTACGGTGACGAGCCCCTCCACCCCTTCGTGAGGCGCCGATCCGTCGCGCAGGTGTGGGGTCGGTCACGCCGCGGGCCACGGCGCGGTGCTCGCGTACACCCTGCACGTTCGAGCCTGCCGGGAATGGGGGAGGATCTACCGCTGTTGCAACCATGCGAGGAGGTGGCGCAGCGATGAAGCGCGTGGCCATGCTGAGTGTGCACACGTCGCCGTTGGACCAGCCGGGCACCGGTGACGCCGGCGGGATGAACGTCTATGTCATCGAGCTCGCCAAGCAGCTCGCCGACCTCGACATGGCGGTCGAGGTCTTCACCCGCGCGACCTCCAGCGACCTCCCTGACCTGGTCGAGGTCGCCCCCGGCGTCTCTGTGCGCCACGTCTCCGCCGGCCCGTACGAGGGCCTGGCCAAGGAGGACCTGCCCGGGCAGCTGTGCACGTTCGCGCGCGACCTGCTGCGGGTGGAGGCCCAGCACGACCTGGGGTGGTACGACGTCATCCACTCGCACTACTGGCTCTCCGGCCAGGTCGGTGCGCTGGCCGCCGACCGCTGGGGCATCCCGCTGGTGCACTCCATGCACACGATGGCCAAGGTCAAGAACACCGCGCTGGCCGTCGGGGACAAGCCCGAGCCGTGGGGTCGCGTCATCGGCGAGCAGCAGGTCATCGACTCGGCCGACCAGCTGATCGCCAACACCGACGACGAGGCGACCCAGCTGGTCAACCTCTACGACGCCGACCCGCTGAAGGTGAGCGTGGTGCATCCAGGCGTCGATCTCAACGTGTTCCGGCCGGCTGACCCGGCGACCGCGCGGTTGCGCCTGGGGATGCCCGCCGACGCGACCGTCCTGCTGTTCGCGGGCCGAATCCAGCCGCTCAAGGCGCCCGACGTGCTGCTGCGTGCTGTGGCCGCGCTGGTCGAGCGCGACCCGTCGCTGCGTGAACACCTGGTGGTCCCGGTCGTGGGTGGTCCTTCCGGCAGCGGGCTGGAGGAGCCGACCGCGCTGGTCGACCTGGCCCGCGACCTCGGCATCGCCGACGTCGTGCGCTTCGTACCGCCGGTGTCGCAGGCCGAGCTCGCGCAGTGGTACGCCGCGGCCACGCTCGTCTGCGTGCCGTCGTACAGCGAGTCCTTCGGCCTCGTGGCCGCCGAGGCGCAGGCCTGCGGCACACCCGTGGTCGCCGCCGCGGTCGGCGGGCTGACGACAGTCGTCGACAACGGGGTGACCGGACTGCTGGTCGCCAGCCACGAGCCGCACGACTACGCCCGGGCACTCGCGCAGGTTCTGGACGACCCGGTCCGACGGGGGCGCATGTCGGCCGCCGCCGTGCGGCACGCGCACCGGTTCGGCTGGGAGCGCACCGCGCAGGAGACGCTCCGGGTCTACGAACAGGCAGTGCTGAGCCGGTACGGAACGCCGTTGGCGCCGGCGACCCCATTGGCGCCGGTGGCCCCGGTGGCCCCGGTGGCCCTGCATGGTTGACCGGCCGGAGACGACGACGTTCCGCGATTCGGCCGCCCAGGCGGTTCGCGATGCGCTGTCCGCGACCGAGCTCGAGTGGGACGAACCCCGCGACCAGGTCTTCACGGTCACCCTGCCCGGCACGCGCAAGCTGCAGACGCCGTGCCAGCTCCAGGTGGGTGAGCACGCACTCGCGGTGCACGCGTTCGTGGCCAGGCACGTCGACGAGAACCACGAGGCCGTCTACCGATGGCTGCTCGAGCGCAACCTGCGGATGTACGCCGTCGCGTTCGCGATCGACCACAACGGCGACATCTACCTCGACGGGCGGATCTCGCTGCACGCGGTCGACGTCGACGAGGTCGACCGGCTGCTGGGCTCGGTGCTGACGTACGCCGACGAGTCGTTCAACACGATCCTCGAGCTCGGTTTCGCGACCTCCATCCGCAAGGAGTGGGAGTGGCGCAAGTCGCGCGGTGAGCCGACGAACAACCTCGAGGCCTTCCGCGGCTGGCTCGAACGCGATCCGGAGTAGCCCGCCGCTGACCGGATGCTCGCCTCGCACGTAGTTGCAGCGCGGACTCCCCGCGGCCAGCAGCTGCGTGCGAGTCGACTACGGATCCAGCTCGAGCAGGAGGTCTCTCAGCTCCTCCTCCGCGCCCATCGGGCCCCAGCTCGAGGGCGCGGACAACGTCCATGCGGCAACACGTCGGTCGCGTTGCCGGCCCCGTCGGTGGGTTCGCCGCATGCGTTCCGCCAGCGCGGCGCGTTCGGCGAAGTCGAGTGCCGTCGCGCGCCCGACGAGGATTCCCGCGTCCTCCTTGTCTCCCAGGGTCCCTTCGCGCCGCTGGCCGCAAGTGCAAGGGCCGAGCGGGCGCGTGGCAGACCACGCCAGCCCGGCCGCGCCGCGATGCAGGACCCGATGTCGTCGATCCGCACCACTTCCGCGGACAGCATCATGTCGGCGAAACACGACCGCCTCCTCGAGGTCCGGGGCCAGCCGCATGCCGTCGAAGCAGGTGCGCACGGGTGTCGTGCATACGATGCCGTACCGCTGTTGGGTGTCCATCGGCGAAAGCGGTTCCTGCGAGACCCGGCAACCCAGCGGTCGCACGTGGGCATCAGGCCCGGTGAACAGCATGACCGGCAGCGGTGTCCGGCCGTCGGATGCGTAACCGTCGCACCACTGCACGCCGTGCAACCGGGCTGCTGCCCAGGTGCCCACCCCGCCTGGTGGAAGGCGCACTGACGCGTTGGCAACACGTTGCATCGGCGAGTCGACCGTGCCTGCCGGCCCGCAGAAGCCGCGCGACGTCGGGCGCCACCGCGGACCTCGGATCTGACCCGGCGTCAGCCCACGGAGCCGCAGGGAGGCATACGACTCCGGCAGCACGAACGCGGGATCGCGCGGGCCTTCTGTCATGCCGCAACAGCCTGCAGCACCAACCCAGCGCGTCAGGAGTCGTCCACAGGCAGACCACTCGGGACTGTCGTCGGGTCAGCGGCCCTGCGCGGCGACGGCGGCGATGGCGTCCTTGGCCGCCTCGGGGTCGAGGTACTCCCCGCCGGTCGTCAATGGCCGCATGTTCTCGTCGAGCTCGTACAGCAACGGGATGCCGGTGGGGATGTTCAGCCCGACGACGTCCTCGTCGCTCATGCCGTCGAGATGCTTCACCAGCGCGCGCATGGAGTTGCCGTGCGCGGCGACCAGGGCGGTGTGGCCGTTGCGCAGGTCCGGGACGATCGCGTCGTACCAGTACGGCAGCATCCGCACCACCACGTCGGCCAGGCACTCGGTGCGCGGTCGCAGCTCGTCGGGGAGGGTCGCGTAGCGGGGGTCGTCGACCTGGCTGAACTCGTCGGAGTCCTCGATCGGCGGTGGCGGGGTGTCGTAGGAGCGGCGCCAGAGCATGAACTGCTCCTCGCCGTACTTCTCCAGCGTCTCCTTCTTGTCTTTGCCCTGCAGGGCGCCGTAGTGCCGCTCGTTCAGCCGCCACGAGCGGCGCACCGGCAGCCAGGACCGGTCGAGGGAGTCGAGCGAGAGGTTCGCGGTCTCGATCGCACGCCGCAGCACCGAGGTGTGCAGCACGGTCGGCCACAGGTCGCGCTGCGCGATCAGCTCACCGCCG
>DATMEB010000157.1:0-2444 GCA_035557095.1 Nocardioidaceae bacterium
GTTGGGTGTCCGGGCGGCGAACCAGCCTCCGGGACGAAGGACCCGCACCACCTCGGCGACAAAGCCGTCGACGTCCTCGCGGGCCACGTGCTCGAGGACGTAGTCCGCCACGACCAGGTCGAAGGAGTCGTCGTCGAACGGCAGGGGATCGCCCAGCTCGGTGACGACGGCACGGTCGAGGGTGGGGTTGTCGAGCACGGCCGGGTCCACGTCGCAGCCGACGACCTCGCGAACGGTGCCCTTGAGGAGTCGCACGTCGCGTCGTGTGGCCGGCGCGGGCTCGATGGCCCACTGCCCGCGACCCGCGCCGAGGTCGAGCACACGGCTCTCGGGCCCGACAAGGGAACCGACCCGCAGGTAGAACTCGATCTCGCCGTCGGTGTGCGGGAACCCGCCGACCGCAGCCTCCGGGTAGAAGCGCAAGGTCGCCTCGGCGGGCTGAAAGTCCTGATGCACGGGTGCTACCTTACGGCTGCGATCGGTGTATGAGCGACGTACTCGATACGTGCCGGCGGCCTCCCGTGCCGTCGCAGTCCTCGGGTACACCCAGACCACTAACCTGATGCCCCAGCCACAACCCACCACCCAGCGACATACCCAAGGCGGACCATGACGTATCGGACCACTGCCGCATGAGGCGCGCCAGCCCAGCTGTCGTCAGGACACAGGTCAAGCGGTGGCTGCAAACCCGGTTGGCCCGCGCCGGATACCTGATCACCCGACTCGACGAGGAAGGCGTCCGCTATCTCGAGCCGTCCCACAACGGCGAGGTCCCGCTGCCGCCGCGGGCCGAGGAGACCCTGCAGGCAGACAACCCGCGGCTCACCGAGCTCCGCGCGGCGTATGACGCCCTCACGTGGCCGGCCGCTGTCCCCACACAGTGGAACGACTCCTTCCTCAAGAAGAACCTCTCGCTCGCGTGGTTCCGCGGTGACAACGCATACGTCTGGCAGCTGCGACTCATGCGAGGCTCAGCGGACGCCACCACCTACTTGACTCTCCTCGACGTGCAGGCCCGCGACCGGCTCAACCTGCTCACGACGCTGGAGGAGGACGGTCTCTTCGGTGCCTGGACCTTCAGGTACGGCGACCGCCCCGCGGTCTCGCGGGACCTGCTCGACAGCGTGAACGAGATCAACTACCTCGATGACCAGATCGGTCTCGGCTCCATGCAGGCACCCACGGTCCTCGACATCGGCGCAGGGTACGGCCGCCTGGCTCACCGGATGTCGGCGGCGTTGCCCCATCTCGCGCGCTACGACTGCACGGACGGAGTCGCGGTGTCGACGTTCCTGTGCGAGTACTACCTGACCTTCCGCCAGGTGCCCGACTCGGTGCGCGTCGTGCCGCTGCACGAGGTCGACACCCTGGCCGATGCGTACACCTTGGCCGTCAACGTCCACAGCTTCTCCGAGTGCTCGCTCGACGCGATTCGCTGGTGGATGGACCGCATCGGCGAACGCGACATCGAATGGCTGCTGATCGTGCCCAACACGCCGGGAGCACTTCTGAGCACCGAGCTCGACGGCAGCCGCCTCGACTTCCGGCCCGACGTCGAGAAGGCAGGCTACGAGCTGGCCGATCACCGTCCGGTGTACCAGTCCGACGAGCTGCGCCAGCTCATCGCGCTGGACGACGAGTTCTACCTGTTCAGGCGGCGCAGCGGCAACGACTCCGGGACCTCGGCTTCCCGCTGACGCTCCGCCCTGACGGCGTTGACTCCGACCAGAGCGATTCCGAGCATGAGACCCAGGTACCGGTCCGTCAGCTGGGGGCTGACGGGGCCGGCGCCGATGACGGCGATCGCCGGATAGACCAGGCGGCTGTGGATGTTGCTGGTGGCGAACACCGGCGTGACCATCGAGATCAAGATCACGATGAAGGCCGCAAGCCCGAAGAAACCGATGGCCGCGGCCACTTGGATGTACACGTTGTGGCCGAGGAAATCGGTGAGCTGGAAGCCCTGTCCCAACCACGGATGCTCCAGGGCGATGCTCCACGTTCGATCCACGCCTTCGGTACGGGCGCGGTCCGACGCCGACACGTCCCCTGCGCCGAGAAGCCGCGACAGGGCGTCCTGTCCCTCGGTGGGTGCAGCGCGCTGCGCGATGAAGCCGATCGCAGCCACGCCGAGGATGGCAACGGTCAGTGCCAGGGGAATGGAGCGTTCGACGGCGGGGACGAGAAGCAGCAGGACGATGGCCACGACGAGGGAGGCGCGGCTGCCGCTGGTGATGATGCCGATGCCTGCCCCGCCGAGAGCAGCCCCGCAGATCCAGTAGCGCCACTTCCGCGAAAGGGCAACGAACAGGAATGGGACGAGAGCAACCGTGAGCATCGCGGTGTAGCCGAGGACGTTGGGGTGCTGGGTGAGCCCGTAGTTGCGATAGGCGCCGATGCTGGGAATGCCGTACACCACGCTGATGCTGGTGCCCGCGGCGTAC